>JBKBKS010000045.1:0-16257 GCA_046294565.1 Fimbriimonadales bacterium | reverse complement strand
GGACAAGACTGTCCAAGCCACAGGGCAACGCCTTGCTTGGTGTCCCATCCAGATGTGCCTACGCAGCGCGTGAACCCCCAAATAAACCCTCATCAGCCCTACATAACCATTCCTTAATAATCGCGCAGGTTTAATCCCCGCGCTCCGACCTAGAGCAGGAGGTAAACTGAAATGAGAGGCTCTTCGATGACGCGCGCTTTGGTCGCGCTGGGCGCTCTAACTGTTGCGCTCGGTCTTGCACAGGCGCAGCCTGTGCAACTCGTGCTTTGGAACTTCAATGACTCCGATACAAATGCCGATGCTGGCGTGAACGCCTCAATCAGCTCGCTCGCGTTAGTGAGCAGCACGACGGCAACCTTCGCCACAGGTTCGCCGCTGGACACCGCAACCACAAATCGCGGCTATAATACCACGAACTATCCAGCTCAAGGCACAGGTAACCTGACGGCGGGCATCGTCTTCAACACACCAACGACAGGCTACATGAATGTGACGGTGCAGTTCGATGTGCGCTGGAGCAACACCGCTTCCAAGTACCTGCGCTTCCAATACACCTACGACGGCGTAAACTGGAACAACGGTCCGCAGCTGGTTGCAGGAGGCGGCGACTGGTGGTGGGGTCCGAACAACTCAAACACTCGTTTCCTTGTGGACTTCACTGGCGACACATACGCCGACAACAACCCCAACTTCGCGTTCCGCATCTTGGCGGAGTTCGGGCCCAGCGGTCAATACGAAGCCGCCTTGTCGGGGCGCAGCTACGCCACGACAGGCACTGTGCGCTACGACTTAGTGGAGGTGCGCGGTGAGGTCGTGCCGGAGCCTGCCTCGTTGCTTGCATTGGGCGCGGGCGTGGCGGGTCTGCTCGGATTGCGCCGCCGCAAGTAAGCATGCGAAGTACCGACCATCTCTTTGCCCAGCCCCCTCTCCCACGAGAGGGGGCTTTCTGTTAGCGGTGGGGGATACACTTCCTGGCGACGCGCCGCGCCATACAAGAGAGCAACATAGAGGTAGTTTATCAGCAGTTAGTGCAGCAGTTGTCAGTCGCCGATTGGCTTGCGCTGGCACAGCGCATTCTGCGTGATTTGGAGACGCGCCTGCGCACTGACGAATCCGATGCGTGGACGGAAGACGACCTGTTCAGACAGCTACGGCTTCAACCGACTACCTGCTGCAGGATTGGGCACAAGCAGGATTGCGGCGCGTTGAGCGCAATCGGCTTACTTGCCACGCGACAGTTACTGTTGGGGTATAATCGCCGCGATGTTAGCAAGGGCTACTGTCGCCAAGCCGAAACATGCCCGTCGTTCCGCGCACGCCCCCATCGCGGCGACCGACGACGATCGGGCAATCCTCGAACGGCTCAAACAGCTGGAACTTCCCGAAAGAGATGGTGTCCCGTTGGAAAGCGATTACCATGTGATGCAAATCCCGTTGCTGGACGATGTGGTGCGGCAACATTGGGGCGACACACGCGACTACTTCTGCGGCGGCAATATGTTCATTTACTACAGTTTGGAGCAGGCGCAGGATGTGATTGAGTATGTGGAGGCGCGCTACAAGGGTCCCGACTTCTTCTTGGTGAAAGGCGTGGACGGTACGAAGCGGCGGGGCAAGTGGGTGGTGTGGGAGGAGAACGGTCGCTACCCTGACTTGATTATCGAGGTGGTCTCGCCCAGCACGCGTCGCAAGGACGAGCGCGAGAACAAGCGTCTGTACGCGCGGGTGTTCCGCACGCCCGAATATTTTATGTACGATCGTGTGCGTCGTCGTCTGGTCGGTTATCGGTTAGCAGGGGGTCAGGAACGCTATCGCCGGATTACGCCTGACGCGCGTGGCTGGCTTTGGAGCGAAGTGCTGCAAGCGTACTTAGGGGTGTGGGAAGGCGAATATCACGGGCGCGTGTACGAATGGCTGCGCCTCTACGACGCCGACGGCAACCTGATACCTACCCATACTGAACGCGCGGAGAACGAACTGCGCCGCCTCCGCGCCGTACGCCAAGAGCGTGGCATCGATATCAACGATTCTTGAGGAGATCTACTATGAAACGCAACCATTCGAAGCTCTGGGTCGCGATTGTGGTGTTATTGCTGATACAGGCAGCGTTGCAGGTGCGCATCTTCCCGCTGTGGGTGCGCAACTACGCGCCGAAGCAGGCGACGCCGATTGGTCTCGCGCCCGAACAGCTGCTGGTGGCAGTAGCGGGCTTCCGCGAGTTTATGGCGGCAATCCTGTGGGTGCGCGCCGACGGCTTTTTCGATTCAGGCAACTATGACGCCGTGCTGCCCATGCTGCGCCTCGTTACCTGGCTCGACCCGCATAATCTCGATGTCTACTCCACAGGCGCGTGGCACATGGGCTACAACTTCACCGACGAGTCGCAGCGCTCCGACCGACGCTACATCCCCATGGCGCTCAAGTTCCTTGAGGAGGGCATCCAGAACAACCCTGCCGTGTGGGACCTCTACTTCGAGATGGGCTGGATGTATTACCACAAAATCCAAGACCCCACCAACGCCGTGCCGTGGATGCAGCTCTCCAACGAGTATCCGGGCATGATCCCTGCGCGGCGACACATGCTCGCCCACGCGCTGTTCAAGTCGGGGCGGTTCGATGAGGCGGTAGACCACTGGGGCAAGCTCTTCTTGGACGCTGAGAAAGAGCGCGGCAAGGACTGGGAGTCGAATAACCTCTACGATGTGCGCCAGAAGAACTTGGAAGACACGATTCTGGATTTGCTGCGCCGCTACGGACCCGATCCTGAGACGCAACCGCCTGTAGACCTCCAGTTCGACGCGACGGTGAAGGTGGTGCGTCCGCGCGTGCTGCTGGTGGAGGGCAAGCTGGGCATCCCCACCATCGGTTGCCGCGTGACGGTCATCCTGCGCGACAAGGGCAGAACGCTCGAATACAGCCCCAAAGCGCTCAAGACCTTCACCTTCGAGGTGGACTCCAAGCTCACCTATATGCAGGACTCGCTGGCGGTGCGCGAGGAGAAGTTCCGCCGCGAGATCGACATGAGCAAGGACCCGAAGATGTACCCGTTCAAGGCGGAGGAGTACGAGGTGGAGTTCATCTTTGAGCCGCGCTACGCCTCGCCGAACATTCAAGACCGTATCGGCTCGGACGGTGTGGGTATCTACGACGCGCGGTATCTCGAGACGGTGCGCGAGAAGCCTTCGCCCGTGAATGTGCCGCGCTACGCAAAAGTCTCCGATACAGTGCGTCGTGCAGTAGAGACCCCCACGCGCGAGGTAGCGTATAAGCGCGTGCGCAAAGTGGTCACGCTTACCCGTGCAGAGATCCTGATGTTGGGGAAACGCGGCGAATGAACTTTCCGTTGGTGGGCGCGGCGCGATTGGCAGACCCCGGCGCACGGCTACGCTTGCTCTGGGAGCAGCGCAATGTCGTGGTGATGCCGGGCGTGTTCAACGCCGCGCTCGCCCGACTCGTGCAGTTTCACGGCTTCGAGGCGCTCTACATCTCAGGCGCAGGCGTCACCAACAGCCTGCTCGGACTGCCCGACCACGCCTTCATCAATCTGCCTGAGATGGCGCAGGTATGTGGCTATATCACCTCCGTCGTGAACATCCCCGCGATTGCCGACGCCGACACGGGCTACGGCGGCGCACTGCAGACCGCCCGCGCCGTGCGCATGCTCGAACAGGCAGGGCTGGCTGGCATCCACATCGAAGACCAGGTCAGCCCCAAGCGCTGTGGGCACTTAGAAGGCAAAGAGGTGGTTCCTGTCGGCGAGATGGTCGCCAAAATCAAGGCAGCGGCGCAAGCGCGGAGCAACCCGAACTTCATCATTATCGCCCGCACGGACGCCCGCGCCATCGAGGGGCTGGAGGGCGCTATCGTGCGCGCGAAACGCTACCTGCAGGCAGGCGCAGACGCCATCTTCCCCGAAGCGTTGCAATCGCCCGACGAGTTCGAGCAGTTCGCCCGCGCCGTGCCCGCCCCCCTGATGGCGAACATGACCGAGTTCGGCAAAACGCCCTACCTGACCGTGAATGAGTTCGCGCAGATGGGCTATAAGATGGTGATTTTCCCGATGAGCTGCTTCCGCGCGATGATGAAAGCCGCCGAGCAGACCCTGCTGTGCCTCAAACAGCACGGCACGCAGACCCCGATGCTTGACGCGATGCAGACCCGCGCGGAGCTCTATGAGTTGCTGGAGTACGACCGCTACTTGCAGTACGACCGAGACTTAGCACAGGAATGACCGAGAAACTCTTTGCGGCGGATAAGCTACAGCGCGTGATGCCTGCCTACCCTGACGACAGCCTGTTGCGCGCGGCGGAGCTGATGGCGCAGGGCGGCGCGGGCGTGCTGCCGATTATCGAGTACGGCGCGCCTGTGGGCGTGCTGACTGAACAGCGGCTGCGCGAAGCGATTCAGCAAGGCGCGGACTGGCTGGAACCTGTTGCGTCGTGGATGGACGAATCGTTTCTGCGCCTGCCCATCGATATGCCCCTCGAAGAAGCCGCCGAGACCCTGACTTACAGCGACCAACCTGCGCTAGGCGTGGATCCGTGGGGGCGGTATGTGGGTGTCGTGACGCTGGCAGGGCTGGCGGCGCGCCCCATAAGCCTGCCCCAAGTCGGCATGGTGGGCGGCATGGCGACGCCACTGGGCGTGTACCTCACCAACGGCGTGGTCGGCGCAGGCGCAGGCACGCTGGGGCTGATGCTCACAGGCGCATTGCTCTTCGCGTTGTTTCTAGCTGCGAATTGGCTCGTCATCGGCGGGATGTGGTGGGCGCAAGATAAGTTCGGCATACCCCTGTATAGCTACTACAACTCGCCGTTCGCAGGACAGTGGTTCCTGTTCTCGGATGTGATGGGGATAGTGCTGCGCAGTTCAATTTTCGTGGTGTTTCTGCTGCTGATGCGCCTGTTGCCGATTGCGGGCACGCACGCTGCCGAGCATATGGTGGTGCATGCGATTGAGCGGGGCGAGCCGCTCACGCTCGAAGTGGTGCGACGCATGCCGCGCGTGCATCCGCGCTGCGGCACAAACCTCGTGGCGGGAATCGCGCTCTTTCTGGGGTTGTCCAAGCTGTTTACCTTCGGCGCGCCCGACGGCGACGCACGCGACTTCGCCCTGCTGATGGCGCTGCTGTTGACCCTGATGTTCTGGCGTGTGTTCGGCGGCTTCCTGCAGTGGGTCGCCACCACGAAACCGCCCACAGATAAGCAGCTGCAGAACGCGATTCGCGTCGGCGAGGAGCTCTTGCGCAAGGCGCGTCCGCTCAGCGGCGCGACGCCCTTGTTCGGACTGCGCCTGCTCAACAGCGGGATTGTGCAAATCCTAATCGGCGCGTGGGGATTGATGGCGATTCTCTACCTGCTGGAGAGTTTGTTGGGGATTACGCTGGTGGTGCAGTAGATTCATTAGCGCGACTATCACGGTCGGGCCCACTGCTCCCAGAAGGTATATTCCCAGCGATGGCATCAGTGTACGAGATAACGCCATTCGGACAGCTTTGAGCGACTCAAAATTAGAAAGTTTCCTTTGAGATTCCTCGCTTTCGGCTCGGAATGACAGACTTTCTCGCTTCGCAATAGCCTGTCATGCCGAGCGCAGCGAGGCATCTCAAGAGGAACTTCTTAATATTTGAGGCGCTTACCAGTTTCCAAGACTGAATCCCCCTGCTAATGCCGCGCTTTTCTCCACTGGCAGCTACCTTGGCAGTGAGTTCTACCACCAAGTGCTCACCCAGCCGTTCGGACCTTACAGCGCAGGTACAGTTGTTACGCCTGCCCAAAGTGGATATGGACTTTTGTGGGCAATCGATTCATCAGGCAACCGCTCGCAAATCCCTGTCGCGAACCCCCCCAGCGCGTCCGGGTATACAAAGGTACGACAAGGACCTGACGGGACGCTCTACTTTGCGAATGAAAGTGCGGGCGAGGTCTATAAGCTGAGCTGGGATTCGTCGATTAACAAGGCGGTCTTCACGACCATCTTTCAAGTATCAGGATCACGACCAGAAGGCATGGATGTGCTGGGAACGAACCCGCGCTACGGTGCTTGGCAAAACAAGGTCGTTGCACTGCAAAACATGGGAAGCACAATATACGCCATCGATCCCGATACGAACACCTATACATCGTATAATCTGAACATATATTCTTTGGAAGCCATTTATGCCTTACCTGACGGTCCAGACCCCACGCTGTACATAACCCTCTATGCGGGCAACAAAGTTGTTAGCATTAGTGGGACGGAACTCAGGGCACTGGGTGTGCTACCTGGCGACCTTCTGGTTGCAAGTGAATACTATGGTCTATACCATGTGTATTGGGACAGTAATGGTCAGTTACAGCAACATCTGCTTGTAAGCGATATCGGACATATCGAGGACATGATTGCTGTGCCTGTGCCTGAACCTGCCAGCTTAATCGTTTTGGGCAGTGGCGTCGTGGGTCTGCTGATACGGCGCCGACGGCTGACACAATAAAAGACCTTCTCTCTGCGCCCCTCCAAGCGCCTGTTTCAAGTTTGCTTGGGGGGCGCAACCCCACAGGTGTTAATTGCGACATATGACAGCGACTGCACGCCGATGTGTCGTACGAGATCTGGCGCAGCCGCAAGTTAGAGCGCCCAAAGCTCCCCTGGCTGCAGGAATACGAACCCCTGCGTAGAATCAAACGCCTGATGGCGGTACAGGATGAGTTAGTCAGGGCGCGGCAGACCGCCGAAGAGGTCGCCGCTGAAGAACATAAGTTCCAAGATGGGTTCACTTTCCGAACCTTTCTGGGGCTGCTGTTTGTGGCGTTTGTGATGTTGCCAGGCAGCATCTACATGGGGCTGGTGGCGGGCGTCGGCTTGGGCGCGGCGGCGGAGTGGGTAACAATCGTGCTGTTCGCGGAGGTGATGCGCCGCTCGCTGCAACCTCTGAAACGCCAAGAGATTTATATGCTCTATTACATCGCGGCGTCGCTGACCGCGATGGGCATCTATGGGCTGTCGGGCGGTCCCCTACAATGGAAGATTTGGGACCAGTTCTTTGTGCAGTCTGCGCCGGCGGCGGGGATTGCCGACCAGATTCCGAGTTGGGCGGTTCCTGCGCCCGATTCGCCTGCGTTGCGCCAGCGCACCTTCTTAGATAGCGCGTGGGCGCTGCCGCTACTCTTGCTGCTCATCACAGAGATACTGGGGCGCGCCAGCTGGATGAGCATGGGCTACATGCTGTTTCGGATGACCTCCGATGTGGAGAAGTTGCCGTTCCCCTTGGCGCCTGTGGCGGCGGCGGGCGCACTCGCCTTGGCGGAGGCGGGCAATCGTGAGGAGTCGTGGCGCTGGGGCGTGTTCTCCACAGGCGCGGTGGTCGGCATGGGCTTCGGGCTGTTCTATGTGGGCATCCCCGTGTTCACAGGCACGCTGTTCGGCCACGCGCTGCAACTCATCCCCATCCCGTTTTTAGACCTGACGCAGAATGTGGAGGCGAGCCTGCCCACCGCTATTGTCGGCGTCTCTATTAATCTCGGCGAGGTGCTGGTGGGGTTCGTGTTGCCGTATCATATCCTGCTGGGCGCGGCGATTAGCTCGGTGGCGACCTATGTGGTGATGAACCCGATATTGTACCGTGCGGGCTTTATCCCGAACTGGCAGCCGAACTCGCCTGCGCTGCAGACTAAGCTCGCCGCCGACTTGGATTTCTGGCTGGCAGTCATTATCGGGTTGCAGTTGGCGGTGGCGGCGATTGGCGTCGGGATGGTCGTGCGCGCGCTGCGCGAGTACCGCGCGAACCAATCGTTGCGCTCGCGTGGGCTTGTCCCGCCTCCGGGGCGCGGCGACCCGCCGTTGTGGATCCCGCTCGTGGTGTGGGCGGTTTCCGTTGTCTCGTATATTGCTATCTGTCGCTGGCTCGTGCCCGATTTCCCGTTATGGATTGTGGCAGGCTTCGGGCTGCTGTGGAGTCCGCTCAATAGTTATGTCTCCGCGCGCATGGTGGGGCTGACGGGTCAGGGCGTATCCGTGCCGTTCATCAAGGAGGTGGCGATTATCAGCAGTCGCTACCCGCGCGTCGATATTTGGTATGCGCCGCTGCCGTTGTATGACCATGGCGGCTCGGCGCAGCGGTTCCGCGAGGTGGAGCTCACAGGCACGAAGTTCACCAGCATCTTGAAAGCGGAGTTGGTGATGTTGCCCGTCATCTTCTTGGCGAGTTTCCTGTTCTGGGCGTTCTTCTGGCGGGCGAGTCCGATACCGTCGCCGTTGTTCCCGTTCGCGCAGAAGATGTGGCCCTACTACGCGCAGATGGAAGCGGTGTGGAAGCAGATTAACCTGCCGCAGAGCCAGATTCGCGAGGTGGTGCTGAACGCGCTGAACATTCCGCGCATCGTGGCGGGGTTCGTGTCGGGGCTGGGGCTGTTTTGGCTATTCAGCGCGTTCAAGTTCCCGATGTTGCTGTTCTATGGGCTGGTCAGCGGCGTGGGTCAGCTGCCGCACTTCACGCTGCCGAAGTTGCTGGGCGCGTGGCTGGGGCATCGCTACTTCAAGAAGCGTTATGGCGAGGAGAACTGGGTGCGCTACGCGCCTGTGCTGCTGGCGGGCTTCTTCTGCGGCATGGGGCTGATTGGCATGCTGGGCATCGCGCTTGCGCTGGTGGCGAAGTCGGTGTCGGTGCTGCCGTTTTAGGCTATTTCTCGCTCAGCTGATGGAGCGCGTGTTCGTAATGCTCCATCAGGTGGTGGGCGAGTTCGCGCAGCGATTCGGGGCGCGCGCCGCCGAGCGCGGGCGTGGCGATTTGGCGGACGGCGTCCAGCGGGTGCTTACGCCGCAGGGCGACCTGCTCGATCCATTCAGCGGCGCGCTCGGCGGGTAGGCGCGTCTCGTAGCCGTTGATGTGCAGAAACGCCAGCGTCGCCATCAGCGCAGTCGCTAAGTTGCCCCGTGCGAACGGACGATACTTCAGATACCCCCACAGGAACCGCGCCGCCTGCAACAGCACATCGCGACTTTCGCGATAACTGTACTGGTAATAGGTCGCCTCTTCCAAGCGGTCGTAGCTGTAGGGCTGCGGCGACTTGACAATCTCGCTGTTGAGCCAAATCAGGTCTTGCAGGGTCAGATAGCGCCACTCGAAGCTGGGTCCAGGCGCAGGTTGCAGTACGGCGCGCTGCGCTTCGGGCAGCTGCGCCACGCGCACGAGCTGCGTCTCTTGCAGGGCGCGTTCTGTGCGCAGCATCGGCTCGCGGTAGCAGGCGATTAGCTCGTCAATGATGTCGCTCCACGCGCGCGGGTCGGGTTCCGCCGTTGTGTGAGGCAGCGGGAGCGGTCGGTTCTGGAACACGGCTTCCACCAGTGCGCCTGCCTGCGTCGGCTCAAGGTCAACCGAGCCGCCGTTCGCCTGCAGGAACGCCAAGCCGAGCAGGACGCTGACGCTCGCGTTGTATTCTGGGAAGACCTGCGCGCTATAGAGGGCGCGGATTGCCCACTCGGCGCGGTCGGATACTGTGGCTTGGGGTTCAACCAGTTCGGCGGCGCGAAGCGCGGCGTTCAGTCGGCTTCGGTCGGTGAATGCAGGCGCGTCGGCGAGGCGTTCGTAGGCGTGCTGCGCCTCACGCGCGCTGGGGTAGCGGAGGGTCTGCGCGTGCGCGGCGGCGCGACCGATAGGCTTCTGATACGCGCTGAGCTCTTCCAACAACACCTGAATCGAGCCTTGTGTGAGCGGCTGCGCGCTTTCGAGCGCATGGGCAAGGGCGTCGCGCGTCTGTTCAGGCAGACGGCTCCAGCCCACACTCGCATCGCGGAGCAGCGCGCCCAAATCCAACAGGGCGTCCGCATCGCATGGCGAGGCAATCAGTTGCTCGCGCGCTTGGCGCATCGTATCGGCAAGCAGGCGTTCCATACCTTTCCAGTGTACCTGATTCGCGCCATCACTGTTCTCGGTGGACGGCGTAGAGGGCGAGCCAGCGTAGGGGGTCGGCGCGGGCGTCCAGCGTCTCCAACGCGGCGAGCGCGTCCTGCAGGGCATGTTGCGCGTGCTGGCGCGCCGTCTCGACGCCGAACAGCGCGGTGTAGGTGGCTTTGCGCTGCGCACGGTCGGAGCCTGCCGGCTTGCCCAGCTGCTCGGTGGGCACAGTATCGTCTAAGATGTCGTCGGTTATCTGGAACGCTAATCCGAGCGCTCGACTATAGCGATCCAGCGTCTCCAAAATAGGCTCTGCCGCGTCAGCAAGAATCGCGCCTGATAAGACGCTTGCCCGTATCAGTGCGCCGGTTTTATGGGCGTGGATGAATCGCAGCTGCGTCTCTGAGATGGTTTGCCCCTCACAGAGGATATCTTCCACTTGCCCGCCGCACATACCCTGAATACCTGTGGCGTGGGCAATCAGGCGCATCGTCTCCACCACGCGATCGGGGAGCGTGTGGCGCGCCTGCTCGGTGATGAGCTCGAACGCTTGGGCAAAGAGCGCGTCGCCCGTCAGAATCGCCATCGCCTCGCCGTACTGCACCCACACGGTGGGCTGTCCACGGCGCAGGTGGTCGTTGTCCATTGCGGGCAGGTCGTCATGCACGAGGCTGAACGCGTGGATGAGTTCAATCGCGCAGGCAGTTGGCAGCACGGTTTGCGCCTCTGCGCCCATCGCCTCCGCCGCCGCGATGCACAACATCGGGCGCAGCCGCTTGCCCCCTACTAATACCGCCGAGCGCATCGCGTCGGGCAACACACGCGGCAACGGCAGATCGTACGCTAAGCAACGCGCCAACGCCGCGTCCACCATCGCGACGCGCGGCGCGAGATACGCCTGCAGACGCGCCTGCCAATCCATACTCTAAGGATACCTGAGGGGTATACTCCATGCGCTATGCATCAGGCGGAATGGAGAATCTCGCTGCACGGCGGGCACAGCGGCGAGTTTTGCGAGCACGCGGAGGGAAGCCTACGCGAGATTCTGGAGGCGGCGTGTGAAGCAGGCTATCATGTGTTCGGCGTGGCGGAGCATATGCCCCGCGTGGACGCCAAGTTCCTCTATCCCAAAGAAATTGAGTGGGGTTGGACGCCCCAAACTTTAGAGCAAACCTTCGAACGATACGCGCAAACGGTTCGCCAGCTCGCCGAGGAGTTCGCCGATAGGCTGACAGTGCTGCGCGGCTTCGAAATCGAGGTCGTGCCGCAAGACCGCTATGTGGCGCTGGTGCAGCACTACCGCCTAAAACACGGATTCGACTACATCGTCGGCTCCGTGCATTACCTCCACGACGCCTCTATCGACGGCTACTCCGAGCAGGGTTTCTTGGAGATGATGGAGCGTGTGGGCGGCATGGAGGAGGTCGCTGTGCAGTATTATCACAAAGTGGCGGAGATGGCTCAAGCGGTGCGTCCAGAGGTGATAGGGCACTTGGATTTGGTGCGGTTGAAGGCGACGCGGTTGGGCGTTTCCGAGCAAGTATCCACCTCGCGCGTGCGCCAAGCCGTCGAGCAGGCGTTGGAGGCGATACGCGCAGTAGGCGCGCGCGTGGAAGTGAACACATCGGCGTTGCGTAAAGGGTTAGACCAGCCCTACCCTGCCGACTGGATTGTGCAGATGGGGGCGCGGATGGGCGTGCAGTTCTGCATCGGCGACGACAGCCACCGCCCTGCGCAGGTGGGCTTCGGATTGGACGCCGCGCGCGAGCATCTGCTGCGCAACGGCGTTCAAGAAGTGCATTTTCTCACTCGGGAGAACGGGCAGATTGTGCCCGCATCGGCGCGTCTGGACACGGGCGTCGCTACACGCCGTCCGTAATCAGGCGCAACTTGCTGAGCCACTCTTGCATCGGCTCCAGCAGGTTGTAAGCCGTGAAATCGAGATGCACGGGCGTAATCGACACATAGCCGTGCGCGACGGCGTAGACATCTGTGCCGGGCTGGTCGCGCTCTTCCACCAAGCTGCCGCTGAGCCAATAGTAGGGGCGTCCTGCGGGGTCGACGCGCGATTCGATGCGGTCGGCATATTGGCGTCTGCCCAGCGCCGTGATTTGGTAGCCTTTGACCTCGTGGATGGGCAGGTTCGGCACATTCACATTCAGGAAGGTATGTTCGGGCAGTGGGTGCTCGCGCACCAGCTGCGCGATATTGAGCGCGGCGAGCGCGGCGGTCTCGTAGTGCATCGGGGGCAACTCGCTTTGGAACGGTTCGTTGGTGGCTTCGGCGCGGGCTAAGGGCAGCACCTCTTCCGCCGCGAGCGAGACAGCGATCGCGTTCACGCCGTGAATCGCGCCTTCAATCGCGGCGGCAATCGTGCCCGAGTAGGTGAGATCCCAGCCCAAGTTCGGACCTGCGTTGATGCCCGACACCACCAGGTCTACTCGGTGGTTCAGCACGGCGTGCGTGCCGAGCGTGACGCAGTCGGTGGGCGTGCCGTTCGTCGCGTAGGCGATGGTACCGTCGGGCAGGTGGATGCGGTGCAGGCGCAGGGGCTTATGCAAAGTGATGGAGTGCCCTGTTGCGCTGCGCGGGCGGTCGGGCGCCACGATAAAAACTTCGCCGAGGGGTTGCAGCCGCTGCGCCAGCAGCCGTATCCCCTCGGCGTAGACGCCGTCGTCGTTGGTGACCAAGATGCGCATCACTCCGCGCCCTCGCCGACCAGCTTGTCAGGGATGATGCCTAGCCACTTCTTCAGGCGGTAGATGGTCGTGTCGCGGTGCAGCTCGGCAATCGCGCGGGTGAGCGGAATGCCTTTGGGGCAGACCTTCACGCAGTTCTGTGCGTTGCCGCAGCCCGTAATGCCCTCGGGACCCGTCAGCACTTCCAGTCGCTCGTTCGCCAGCGTCGCGCCAGCGTAGTGCAGGTTGAACAACTTCGCCTGCGCAATCGGCGCGGGTCCGATAAACGCCGAGTTCTCGTTATACTGGGGACACGCCTCCATGCAGCAGCCGCAGGTCATGCAACGCGCGAACGCATAGCGCAGCTCGCGTGTGGCGTCGTCGATACGCGGTCCGGGACCCAAGTCGTGGTAGCCGTCCATCGGCACCCACGCTTGCAACTTCTTGAGCGACTCGAACATGCGGCTGCGATCCACAATCAGGTCGCGCACAACGGGGAACTTGCTCATCGGTTCCAAGGTGACCTCGATAGTATCCCCCTTGTGCACGCCCACCTGATCGATGAGTGCGGCGCAGGATTGCTGCACTACGCCGTTCACCACCATCGTGCAGGTGCCGCACACTTGCTCTAAGCAGGCGGCTTCCCACGCGGGGGGCGATACCGCGTGTCCACTACTGTCTACAGGGTTGCGCTGAATCTCCATCAAGCAGGAGATGACATTCATGTTGGGGCGGTACGGCAGGTGGAACTCTTGCCAGTAAGGCTTCTGGTTCGGTCCATCTTGCCGACGCACCTTCAAACGGATGGTGCGGATAGTGCCGTTTTGCATAAGCGTTCGCCTCCAGTTTGATTATACCCGATGGATGGCTTGGAGTTGCTGTTGCATCCGCTCGGCGAGTTGGCGCGCTTGCGTCTCGTAGGCGTTCTTGTCGCTCCAAGTGTCGCGCGGGTTGAGCAGCTCGGCGGGCACATCGGGGACGCTCTGTGGAACCTGCAGTTCGAAGATGGGGTCGGTGCGGTAATCGGTTTGGTGGAGCGCGCCGTGGAGCGCGGCGCGGATCATCGCGCGGGTGTAGCGGATGGGAATGCGTTGCCCGACGCCGAACGCGCCGCCCGTCCAGCCTGTGTTGACCAGCCACGCTTGCGCTTGGTGTCGGCTCAGTTGCTCCGCGAGCATCGCGCCGTAGCGTACGGGGGGCATCGGCAGGAACGGCGCGCCGAAACACGCGCTGAAGGTCGCTTCAGGGTCTTTCACGCCGCGCTCGGTGCCTGCCACCTTCGCCGTGTAGCCGAGCAGGAACATCTCCATCGCCTGCTCCACTGTCAGTCGGCTGATAGGGGGCAGCACGCCGAACGCATCGGCGGCGAGGAAGAAAATATGGCTCGGGTGCGCCCCGACGCTGGGCAGCACCGCGCCCTCGATGTAGTCTACTGGATACGCCGCGCGGGTGTTCTCGGTGATGGAGGCGTCGTCGTAGTCTGGCTCGCGCGTGATAGGGTCTACCACCACATTCTCCACTACGCTGCCGAAGCGTATCGCGCGCCAGATTTGCGGTTCATGCTCGCGCGAGAGCCGAATACACTTGGCATAGCACCCGCCCTCGAAGTTGAACACGCCCGTATCGCTCCAGCCATGTTCGTCATCGCCGATGAGTCGGCGTTCGGGGTCGGCAGAGAGCGAGGTCTTGCCCGTGCCGCTCAGCCCGAAAAAGAGCGCGACATCGCCCGACGCGCCCACATTCGCCGAGCAGTGCATCGGAAACACGCCGCGCAACGGCAGCAGAAAGTTCATCACCGTGAAGATGGACTTTTTAATCTCTCCAGCGTAGGCAGTGCCCGCGATTAGCACGACGCAGCGCGTGAAATCGAGCGCGACGACCACCTCGCTGCGCACGCCATCGACGGCAGGGTCGGTCTTGAAGCCCGGCGCGTGCAACACCGAGAAGTTCGGACAGAAGTGCGCCAGCTCG
Source organism: Fimbriimonadales bacterium (assembly GCA_046294565.1). Lineage (GTDB taxonomy): Bacteria > Armatimonadota > Fimbriimonadia > Fimbriimonadales > GBS-DC > GBS-DC. The sequence continues at coordinate 1,737 of JBKBKS010000045.1, read as the reverse complement.
TCGCAGTGCGGGCGGATAAAGAGCTGTTTCGCGAAGAGGTTGTGCCACGCCTGCTCGGTAATCACGCGCACGCTGAGCCGATAACGCGGGTCCGCCCCTGCATAGCAATCTTGCACATAGAGCGGTCGGTTCGAAAGATACGCCGTGACGCGCAGCAGCAGCCGCTCGAACACTTCAGGCGTCATCGGCTGGTTCACCGCGCCCCAGTCAATCAGCAACTCGTACTCCGGGCGACGCACAATAAACTTGTCTTTGGGGGAACGACCAGTATATTGCCCTGTGCGAGCCACTAACGCGCCGTTCGAGGCTAACTGCGCTTCGCCGCCCAACACGGCACGCTCTACCAAACTCGCTACCGAAAGATTATGATATAAAGGACTCGCTTGACCCAAAAGATTCTCAATTGCTAAATTATTCGGTTCTGTCGTCCAATCAGGGAGTATCGACATCGTTCTGTTCCTCCAGCTGTTGCTCTGCCTTGAGCCTCCACGCATCGGCGCGGGGACACCATAAGGATACCCGATAGAGGCTGCGACACAGTTGCAGGGTGCGCTGTTTTACGGTTGGGCAGATGGGTATAGGGATAGACGAGGCGCGCTAAGCCTGTTGCTTGTTCGGAGGCTGTGGCGTTCGTTTAGAGGCGAGGATGCGCGGCAAATAGATTGTGAATCGGGTTCCTTCGCCCACGCGCGTCTGCACCTCGATAGCGCCGCCGAGCTGCTGCACCGCGCCTTGCACCGCCGCCAACCCCATCCCTGTGCCCTGCCCGAACGGCTTCGTCGTGAAAAACGGCTCGAAGATATGGGGCAGCACTTCTGACGGTATGCCTGTGCCCCGATCGATGACCGTCAAAGCGACATAGCGTCCGTTGGGGACATTGCTCGCGCGCAGACGGCGCACGGTTTTATTCTGCAGCGATATCGTGATGGTTCCGCCGTTGGGCATCGCGTCGCGCGCGTTCACCACCAAGTTCAACACAATCTGCAACAGCAGGTTGGAATCGGCTTGAACTTCTCCCAACGGCTGTTGGATTTGGGTTTCCAGCCGAATGTTTTCTGGCAGCACGCGCCGCAGGATGTCCAACGCGCCTTCCAGCCACACCGATAGGTCAATTGGCGCGAGTTGGATGATTTGTCGTCGGGCGTATGCAAGGAGTTGACGGTTCAAGTTCGCGGCGCGCTCGGCGGCTTGGGTGATGCCGTCAAGATAGCGCAGGGTGGTTTCGTCTTGCACGCGCCCGCGCGCCAGCTCCGCAAAGCCAATCACTGCGGTCAGCACATTATTAAAATCGTGCGCAATCCCCCCTGCCAGCCGACCGATGCTCTCCAGTCGGTACGCTTGGTCTAACTGCTCTTGGAGACGTCGTATTTCGGTAATGTCGGTTTGGACGCCCCACGCGCGCGCCAGTGCGCCGTTCTCCACGATGCCGAAAAAACTGTTCAAGAAATAACGCTCGCTGCCGTCGATAGCGCGCTCTTTGGACACAATCCCCTCCACGCGATAGTTGTTCTGCACGAAGGCGCGCAACATCTCGCGGTTTTGCGGCTCGGTGGGAATCAGGAGCATAGGCAGCGCAGTACCTATCAGTAAGTGTCGCGACTCAACGCCGTACATGCGCGCAAATGCATCGTTGCACTCGGCTAAGTAGGCGTGTTGGAAGAGGAGGTCTATCTGTTGATCCGTCGGCAAATCAGTGAGGATTGGTTCGCGCACGTCGAATCGCCAGATTCCCTCGTT
>JBKBKS010000044.1:0-16775 GCA_046294565.1 Fimbriimonadales bacterium | reverse complement strand
ATGGTTCTTCGGCGACAAGGGCACGATGGTGCTGACCAACGAGACCTCGGGATTGCTGTTTCGCGAGCGCAACGCCGAGAAGTTGGAGTGGGAGGAGGACGCCAACACCGTGCAGGTGGACGGTCGCCGCGCGGTGGTGATTGAGCCGACGCCGACGCGCCGCGCGCCCCAACGCGGCGAGCAGCTCGGTCAGCAGGGACAGCGCAACGCCTACTACGCCGAGCTGGAGCATTTCCTGCAGTGCGTGCGCACAGGCGAGACGCCGAAATGCACCGCCGCCGACGCCCTGCCCGCGCTCACCTGCATCCTCGGCGCCAAGACCGCCATCGAGACAGGCGCGCTGTATATCTTCCAGCCCGATGAGTTTCGGATGACCTAAACAGAGGATTTCGGGATGCAATCGAACCTGTTCGGAGGCGAGGGGTCAGGCACGGTTCCGCTGGCGACGCGCATGCGCCCGCGCACCTTGGACGAGTATGTCGGTCAGACGCATCTGTTGGCGGAGGGGATGCCCCTGCGCCGCGCGATTGAGCAGGGGACGCTCGGCTCTGTCATCCTGTGGGCGCCGCCCGGTTGCGGCAAGACAAGCCTGGCGTACCTAATTGCTCGCGCCACGAACGCCTCTGTGGAGCCGCACAGCGCGGTGGCTATCGGCGTCGCCGAGATACGCAAGGTCGCCGAGCGCGCCCGCCAACGTCTGCAAGCCAGCGGGCAACCCACGCTCCTGTTGCTGGACGAAATCCACCACTTCACGCGCACACAGCAAGACGCGCTGCTGGGCTATCTGGAAGACGGCACATTCACCCTTGTGGGCGCAACGACGGAGAACCCGTTCTTGATACTGAGCAACGCGCTGCTCTCCCGTGCGCGCGTGCTGACCCTGCAGCCGCTTTCGGACGACGAGGTGCGCCTGCTGATAGAACGCGCCTTGAACGACGCCGAGCGCGGACTGGGCGGGCGCGGCGTGAGCCTCGAACCCGACGCGCTGCAACACCTCATTCGCTGCGCCAACGGCGACGCACGGCTCGCGCTGAATGTGCTGGAGACCGCCGCGCTGCAAACGCCCGATGGGGGCGTTATCCCGCTCAGCCTCATCGAGCAACTCCTGCAGCGTCCGATGGCGCGCTACGACCTGCAGGGCGACTACCATTACGATACCATCTCGGCGTATATCAAGTCGGTGCGGGGGAGCGACCCCGACGCCGCGCTGCACTACCTGGCGCGGATGCTGGTAGCGGGCGAGGATCCGCGCTTCATCGTGCGCCGACTGCTGATTTTAGCGAGCGAAGACATCGGCAACGCGAACCCCACTGCGCTGATACTGGCAGCGGCGGGCGCACAAGCCGTCGAGCGGGTCGGCATGCCCGAAGCGCAGATTATTCTGGGGCATCTGACCACCTATCTCGCCTGCTCGCCCAAGAGCAACGCGAGCTATGTCGCGATAAAGCGCGCGTTGGACGATGTGCGCCACAAGCCGCTGACGCCCATCCCGCTACACCTGCGCAACGCGCCCCATTCGGCTATGCGCGAACTGGGGTACGCAACAGGCTACCAGTACCCCCACGACGACCCGCGCGGCTGGGTGGAACAGCAGTACCTGCCCGAAGGCGACTGGAGCGTGCCCTACTACGAGCCGACCCCACACGGCGCAGAGGCAAAGATACGCCCTCGTAAAAACGCTTGATACTTTAGGGGACGCCCCCTCGCCACTCGTGGCGAGGAGGGCGAGCACACGAAGATATACTATGCAGCAGTGGATCGCTTGCGACGCTTTATGCCGACAACTCCAGCAAGCCCGACTGTCAACGCCATCAGCGACGCGGGTTCAGGCACGACCTTGTAGCGAAAAACGACACGCATGTAGGCCTGCTGTTCGCGCGTTCCAGGGATGTCGGTCCAAATACAACCCTGCGCAGGCAAAGATGACGGAGGGTTGTAAAAATTGGGCAGCCCAAATCCAGGGAGTGCAGTGCCTGACACAGGCGTCGTCCACAGGTTATTCGCGTTGGCGTTCGCTATCACTGTGTTCAGGGTGGCGAGATCCATCACAGAGTTGTTAATATCACCCCCCTGACCTGGACTATCCACATAGACAACTTCCCAGTTCGGCGAGGATGCCAGTATCGGCGTCCATGTGGCGCCGCCGTTCGTACTGGTATAGCCGCCTAAGCCCCACACACCAGCGGCGATGTCCATCGCTGGAATGTAGATGTAGTCGTTCACCTGCAGCGTCTGGGAATAGAAGTAGGGAGTAGCCCATCCCCCGTTATGGTTGGCAATCAGGGTGGTCGCGCTTGTGGCGTTGCCTACATACAGGTCGAAGTCGTCATCGGCGGACACATACATCTGGAAGTTCACAGGGTTCGCCGAAGCGAGCATCACTGATGCTCCCAAGCCTGCTACAACCAATACCACGGTCAATCCTTTCAGCGCAAGTGCGCTCAACATGCTACGAGAGTTCATCATGTCGTTAACCTCCTTCAGAGAAAATTAGACTCTTAAAAGCATCCTGCCTTATTATAGCACATTTTTTGCAGAATGCCAACTGGTTCGGAGGGTGTTCAAAAAATCGGAGGTGTCAGTGCTTGAGACGCCTCGCTGCGCTCGGCATGACAAGCAACACCTGTCATTCCGAACCGCAGGCGAGGAATCTCTACCTACTTAGGGCATTTCGCGCACCCTCTTTCTTTCCTTCGACCTGCTGTGGTCGCGCCCTATCCGTTCGCAGGTATACTTTCGACGATGCGTTGGGCGTACATGCTCGGAATCGTTATCTGGACGATTGCTATCTACAGTATTCGCTTGCGTGCGCCGTATGTCGCCGACGACCACTTTATCTTCTATCGCTTGCAGCATGGCGGCGTATTTGGATTTGCGAGTTTGCCGCCGACGAGCTTCTTCCGCCCGCTCATCTCGTTGCACTACTATCTGGACTACCTTGCAGGGATGCCGCCGCTGCTATCGCACGGGTTGAACTTGGCGTGGCATACTCTGTGTGCGCTATTGCTTTATGTATGGGCGTGTTGGCTGCTGATGCTACAGGGCTGGAATAGGGGGCGTGCGGAGGCGGCGGCTCATCTAAGCGCGTTGCTGTTCGCAGTGCTGCCCGCAAATGTGGAGGCAGTCGCATGGTTCGCTTCGCGAGCTGATATGGTCGCCGCTGCAGGCGCGCTCGGCGCGTTGCTGCTGCTTATGCGCTATTGCCAAAGCGGTCGGCTCGGCGACTATCTTGGCGCACTTATGGGCTTCGCCGTAGGGCTGTTTTGCAAGGAGTCGCTGCTTACTTTTCCACTCATGGTATGGGTATGGCTGCGATTTCTGGGCGTGGCGGAACCTACACGCAAGGCGCTGCCGTTCTGGGGTGTCTTGACGGTCTACCTAATCTTGCGCACTGCAGTCGTGGGGGGCGTGGGCGCGTATCCTGAGGCGTGGCAGACGCTCCAACGTCCGTGGCTGCTCCTCGTCAACCTCGCCGCCTACCTTGCGCAGATGGGTATGCCCGCGATTCTATATGGCTTCGGACGCGACGCGTGGGACACAGCGCTGTGGAGCGTCTGGGGCGTTGGCGTCGTGGGGATACTGTATACGGCGCGTGTGGCTGCGTCGAGTAGCGTTGGGCGCGCCGAGACGCGCCTACTGACAGCATTCGTGCTGTTGGCGCTGATGCCTGTGCTGATTTTCAAGCCGTCGCCGTTCTACTTTTTGAACAGTCGGTACACATATTTGGCGTCGGCGTTCGCGCTGGTGGGCGTCAGCGCCTATCTGACGCATCTGCTACGCTATCGCGTGGCTCAGGGCGCGATTATAATGCTGCTGCTTGCTTACTCTTCAGGCGCGATACGCCAAGTAGATGCTTGGCGTGAGGCAGGCGAAACCGCACGACGCAGTATCCTATCGCTGCGCGACGCGCCCACCGAGCAGCCATTGCTCCTGTTAAGCGTGCCCGACCATTTTCACGGCGCGTATATCTGGCGCGCGGGTTTCCCCGAAGCGGTCGCCTTGCTCCTGCCCGAACGCGCAAGCCAGCCGATTGTCGCCGCCAGCCGATTCACCATGCGCCTGAACACCAAAGTACAGGTGAACTATGCGGACGGCGTGGCGACGCTCTCCAGTCCAAGCGACATTTTCCTGAGACCTGAGCACTTGCGTATCCCCTCAGGCGATGAGCCAATTGCGCTGCCCGACAAACTGATTATCCATCAGTCGCTCATCGATCGCTATTACCTGATGGCGTTTCAGGAGGGGCGGTTCGTCAAGGCACACTAAGTTACCTAAGCGTCTCTTTTGGGGCGACGCGCCCAACGCATACATCCCTTTCCCTCACACGCAGCCGCAACACAGCGCGTGAACCCCAAAATGTACCCTCGTTAGGTATACTCATGCTGTATCTCTACCTGTGTTCGAAACGCTATGGAGGTTCCTATATGGCATACCGCGACTTTCAAGAGTTCCTGCTGCGCTTGGAGCAGGAGAATGAGTTGAAGCGTATCCAGTACCCGTTAGACCCCTATTTGGAGATTACCGAGGTTGCCGACCGTGTGATGAAGTCGGGCGGTCCCGCGCTGCTGATAGAGCGTCCCAAAGGCTACGACACGGCGGTCGCCATCAACACGATGGGTTCCAGACGCCGCATGAGCCTCGCTCTGGGCGTGGAGGACTATCAGACCATCGCCGACGAGATCGAATCGCTCACCAAGCCCGAGCTGCCTGCGTTGGAAGGGGGGCTGCTGGGCAAGTTGCGCGCCCTGCCCGAAGTGATGCCGCAACTCGGCAGGCTGTTCCAAGTGGCGCGGAGCGTCCCGCCCGCCACTGTCAAAGAGGGCGTCTCGCAAGAGGTGGTGAAAACAGGCGAGCAGGTCGACCTGTTTGAGTTCCCCATCCTGCACTGCTGGCCCCAAGACGGCGGTCGGTACATCACGCTCCCGCTGGTGTTCACCCACGACCCCAACACAGGCAAGCGGAATGTGGGCATGTATCGGATTCAGGTGCTGGACAAGCGCACGACAGGCATGCACTGGCAGATTCACAAGGTGGGCGCGGAGCATTACCAGCACGCCGAGAAGCAGGGCGAGCCGATACAGGTCGCTGTGGCGCTGGGCGACGACCCTGCGCTCACCTTCAGCGCGATTGCGCCCCTACCCCCCGCTATCGACGAGCTGATGTTCGCAGGGTTCCTGCGCAAAAAGCCTGTGGAGTTAGTGCCTGCGAAGACCGTCGAGATCAAAGTGCCCGCCAACGCCGAGATTGTGATTGAAGGGTATATCGACCCGGGCGAGCGATGCCTGGAGGGTCCGTTCGGCGACCACACGGGCTACTACAGCCTCGCGGACTACTACCCTGTGTTTCATGTGACCGCCATAACGCACCGCGCCAAGCCCGTGTATCCCGCCACGATTGTGGGCGTCCCACCGATGGAAGACGGCTGGATGGGCAAAGCGGTGGAACGGCTCTTCCTGCCGTTAGTGCGCCTGACCGTGCCCGAAATCGTCGATATGAACCTGCCCGTGGAGGGCGTGTTCCACAACTTCTGCTTCGTGAGCATCCGCAAACGCTATCCCGGACACGCCTTCAAGGTCATGAACGCCATCTGGGGCTTGGGGCAGCTGATGTTCAGCAAGTTTATTATTGTGTTCGACGCCGATGTGAATGTGCATGACTTGGGCGAGGTCATCTGGCGGCTCGGCGCGAATGTAGACCCCGAGCGCGACACGCTGATTGTGAAAGGTCCTGTCGATGTGCTGGATCACGCCAGCCCGTATGTGGGCTACGGCAGCAAAATCGGCTTCGACGCGACCACGAAGTGGAAAGAGGAAGGCTTCACGCGCGAGTGGCCCGAGGTGATACGCATGTCGCCCGAAGTGAAGGCGAAGATTGACGCCATCTGGGAGCAGTTGGGTCTGTAGGCGCGGCTCACTTCTCGCGCTCCTCGTGCGCGGCGCGTACCACCCAGCGGATGGGCGCGCCTGTGTATTCGTAGCGGCGGCGCAGCTGGTTCTCCAAGTAGCGCAGGAACGAGAAATGCACGATGTCGGGGTCGTTCACGAACAGCACGACGGTCGGCGGGCGCACGCTCGCCATCGTTGCGTAGTAAATCTTGAGCGCTTTGCCCTTGCGCGTGTAGGGGCGTTCGTAGAGCCACTCTTGCATCATGCGGTTCAGCTCGCCCGTGCCCACGCGCATACTGTGGAAGTCGGCGACCGCCATACAGGTATCGAGCAGCCGCTCGACGCCTGCGCCCGCCAACGCCGAAAGAAACACGCACGGCGCGTAGTCGAGCCACTGCACCTGTTGTTGTATCAGCCGTTCAAAGTCCTTCTTAGCAGGCGTTGCCTCGCGCAAGTTGCCGTCGGGCGGCTCCTTGAGGTCCCATTTGTTGATTGCACACACGACGCCGCGCCCTGCGTTCGCCGCGAGTTGCGCGATGCGTCGGTCGTTGTGCGTGACGCCCTCCGCCGCGTCGATGACCACCACAGCGACATCGGCGCGTTGCATGGCGCGTTCCGCACGCATCTGCGCGTAATACTCCAGCGAGCGTTGTACCTTGCCCGGACGCTTAATGCCCGCCGTATCGATGAGGACTATCGGCTGCTCTTTCCAGGTGAAGGGGGTATCGAGTGTGTCGCGCGTGGTGCCCGCGATGGGGCTGACAATCGCGCGTGGCTCGCCCAAGATGGCGTTCAGCAGCGACGACTTGCCCACATTCGGACGCCCCACAATGGCGATTTTGACAGGCTCCAGCCCTCCCTCTGCGTCAGCAGCGGGAGTCGGCGCGGCGGGCAGTCGTTCGAACGCCCCCTCCAGCACTTCGGCGATGTTGTGCCCGTGAATCGAGGAGATAGGGATTGGCTCGCCCAGCCCTAGCGCGAAGAACTCGGCGCGTTGGTTCTCCCAAATTTGGGGGTTGTCCGCCTTGTTGACCAAGAGCAGCACGGGTTTGTCCCCCTTGCGCAGGAGTTCGGCGACTTCCTCGTCGGCAGGGGTCAGCCCGTCGCGGGCGTCCACCATAAACAGGATGCAGTCGGCTTCGTGCATCGCCACCTGCGCCTGCACGCGCACCTGCTCGGTGAGGGGGTCGTCGTCGCCAAACAAGATGCCGCCCGTGTCGATGACCACGAACGGTCGCCCCAGCCACTCGCCCTCACCGTAGAGGCGGTCGCGCGTGACGCCCGGCGTGTCCTCCACAATCGCCACACGCTGCCCAATCAGCCGATTGAACAGGGTGGATTTGCCGACATTTGGGCGTCCCACAATCGCAATCACAGGCTTACGGCGCATCGATGCCAATTCTACCTGACGCGCCGTCGCGACCGCAAAAAAAGGGGTGCGTTGGCGCGCACCCCCATCGTGTAGCAGTCTCAGGAGCGGGTGGATTAAAGGCGTATGGTCTCCTCTTCCTGTTCGGGTGGGGCGACGGCGGCTTCTACGGGCACAGCGCCGCGCTTCCAGATGAGGCGCCCCAAGAAGTGCGTGAAGTCGTCCATCACGCTATACATACACGGGATTACAATCAGCGTGAGCAAGGTGCTGACCGTCAGTCCGCCCAGCAGCACGATGCCCAGCGGCGCACGGAACTCCGACCCGCGTCCGACCGCAAGCGCAATCGGGATCATCGCCAGCACCAAGGAGAGCGTGGTCATGAGGATTGGGCGTAAGCGCGTCTGCCCTGACTCCAGCAGCGCCTCGTCGCGCGCTAACCCGCGCTGGCGCAGGGTGTTCGTGTAATCCACCAGCAGGATGGCATTCTTGCCCACGATGCCCACCAGCGCGATAATGCCAATCATCGAAATGATGTTCAGCTCCGAGCGGAACAGGATGAGGGCGAGCAGTGCGCCCACCAACGCTTGCGGCTGGCTGAACATGATGATGAACGGGTAGAGCCAGTTCTCGAACAGCGCGACCATCAGCAGGTAGACCAGGATAAGCGCGAGCAGGAGGGCTTGCGCCATGTAGACCCCCTCGCGCGCCATCACCTCGTTCTCGCCGAACCACTGCGCCCGCACGCCTGGGGGGATAGCGTTTGCCGCGCGCAGCTTCGCGTCGATAATCTGGCGCATGTTGCCTGGCGTGTAGCTGGGGAGCAGATTCGCAGTCACGGTAATTCGGCGCTGGCGGTCAGTGCGCTCGATTTTGGTGGGACCTTGACCGAGGGTAACACTCGCTACATCGCGCAGGTAGACAGGCGCGCCTTGAATGTAGGTTACCACGAGGTCGTTCAAGTCAGTGAGGCGTTGGCGTTGGTCTTCGCGGAGGCGCACGCGCACATCATACTCTTGTCCTGCCTCGCGGTACTTGACGCTGGCATCGCCCTCGTAGGCGGTGCGCAGCGCGGCGGCGATTTCCGCCAAGCTCACGCCCAGCGCCGTCGCCTTCTCGCGATCCACACGCACCTGCAGTTCGGGCTTACCTGCCGACCAAGACAGGTCAGGGTCTTTGACACCGGGAATATCGGCGATGAAGCGGCGTACCTTTTCGGCGGTCTCCAGCAGGGTTTCGGTATCCTTGCCCACCAGCGCAAGTTGGATGGGCGCGCCGAAGCCCCCGCCGCGAAAGCCCGAGACCGCATTGACCGTAATCTGCGCGCCCGGAACCTCGCCTATCTTTTGGCGCAGTTCCGCCGCAATCTCGATGTCGCGACGGGTGCGCAACTGCTCCTCGTGCTTGACCCAGAACATCAGGCTGTCCAGTAGCGCTTTCTTCTCGTGGAGCGTGATTTGCATGCTGGCGAAGCGTGGCCCTGTATCGGCGGCGCCGAACGCGCCTGACGACAGCCGTCCCAAGCGCGTGGAGACATACTTCACCTCTGGGATGCTCAGCGCCGCCTCTTCGAGGCGTCGCGCGACGGCGTCCGTTTGCGACAGGGCGGCGTCAGGGGGCAGCTTGATGGTGGCTTGTATTAGCCCCTGATCTTGCGACGGCGCGAAACGGAAGGGCAACAGCGGGCTGCCCGCTACCGCAGAGCCGATAATCAGCACGAAGGTTGCCACAAGCGCGCCGTTCGCCGTCAGAATCACCAGCCAGCGATGACGCAGCGACCACGCCAGCACGCGACGATACCACGCCGTCAGACCCTTGAGCCGATTGTCGAACCATTTGAAGAACCCACGCGGCTCCTCTACCGCCTCGCCGCGCCGATACAGGCGGCTCGCCAGCATCGGCGTCAAAGTGAACGAGACAATCAGCGAGAACAGCACCGTAACGGCGACCGTGATTCCAAACGAACGGAAGAACTGCCCTGTCACGCCGCCCATAAACGCAATCGGCAGGAACACCACCACATCGACGAAGGTGATGGTAACCGCCGCCAGCCCAATCTCGGTGCGCCCGTTATACGCAGCCTCCATCGGCTCCTCGCCCAGCGACAGGTGGCGGTAGATGTTCTCAATCACCACAATCGCGTCGTCCACCAGCACACCCACTGCCAGCGAGAGCGCGAGCATCGTCATAAAGTTAATTGTGAAGCCGAAGAAATACATCGCGATAAACGCAGCAAAGAAGCAGGTCGGGATTGCCAGCGAGACAATCAGCGCGCCGCGCACATTGTAAAGGAACAGGTAGATAATCAGCACCACCAGCACGATTGCGATGCCGAGCGCCATGCGCAAGTCAGTAAGGCTTTCCTTAACCGAGTCGGCTTCGTCCTGCGTGATGGTGAACTGCAGGTCGGGGTACTCGCGTTGCAGTCGTTGGATTTGCGCCCGAACGCCCTCCGATACCTCGATGGCGTTGCCATCGCTGGTTTTCTGCACCACCAACGAGACATCCTCTTTGCCGTTCACGCGGGTAATCTCGGTGCGTTCGACGACGGCGTCGCGCACTTCGGCGACATCCTTGAGGCGGATGACGCTGCCGCGCATCATCGGGTTGCGCGGGTTTTGCAGATAGAGTTCGAGGTTGCGCAGCTCATCGACAGAGCGGAACTCGCCGAGCAGGCGCACGCTGTAGTCGCGTTCGCCCTCTGTGACGCGCCCAGCAGGTACATTCAGGCTTGCTCCCTGCAACGCCCGCACGATGGCGTTGATGGACAGCCCGTAGGCGTTGAGACGTTGCTTATCGACAGCCACTTGGATTTCGCGTTTTTCGCCGCCCGCCACTGAGACAGCAGCCACGCCAGACACGCTGGCGAGGCGGTCTTTAATCACATTCTCAGCAAGGTCGCGCAGCTCATACGCCGGACGGTTGCCCGTGAGCGAAATATACATCGTCGGCTGCGATTGCGTGTCCAGTTTGAGAATCGTGGGGCGTTCCGCGCCATCGGGCAACTGCGCGATGGCTGTGTTCACCTTCGCCTGCACATCGATATAGGCTTGACTGATGTCTGTACCGATGTAAAACTCCAGCACGACCTGCGAGAGGCTGAACTGCGAGGTGGAGCTCATCTGGCGTAGCCCCTCCACGCCCGCCACTGCGTCCTCCAGCGGCTTGGTCACCAGCGTTTCCACCTCTTCTGGCGACGCGCCCGGATACGCTGTGACAATCGTAATCACAGGAAAGTCCACTTTGGGTTGGAGTTCTACCTGCATCTTGCCGAGCGCGTAGTAGCCCAGCACGAGAATGGCGACGACGAACACCATCATCGTGACGGGGCGGTTGAGCGCTAATCGGGTCATCCACATAGTATCGCCTCCTTATTGCTCGATGATGCGCACAGGCTGTCCATCGCTCAGCAGGTCTTGCCCACGCACCACGACGGTCTCGCCTGGTTGCACACCTGTTGCGTAAATGACTTCGGTGTTGGTCGCGATGACTTTCAGTTCGCGCTGTTTGGCGACATCGTTCTTGACAACGAACACGCGCGTTGCGCCGCCTTTTTCGATGAGCGCGAGCTTGGGCGTGAGGGGCACATTCTTGTATTCACGCAGTCGGATTTCGCCGCGTGCGAACAGCCCTGCTTTCAGGGGGAGGTCGGCGGGGTTAGCGAGGCTGACACGAATGCGCAGGTTGCGTGCCTGGTCGGCGACGGCGGGGTAGATGGCTTCCACGCGCCCAACGAACACGCGATCGGGGAATGCGTCGACGCGAGTTTCCACCTGCTGTCCGACTTTCACATCGCGCAGCAGCACTTCAGGCAGTGTGGCTTCAAAATAGAGGCGGTCGACGGTTACGATGCGCGCTATGGGCGTGCCTGCGCCCACCATCGAGCCGACCTCCACGAAGCGGTCGGCGACGATGCCGTCGAACGGTGCGCGGATGGCGGCGTCGGCGAGTTGTTGTCTGAGCAGGGCGGCTTGTGCGCGTGCTTGCTGCAGGGCGGCGCGGGCGGCGTTCACGCGCTGCTGCGTCAGTTCATCTTGTGCTTTGCCCAGCGTCGCTTGGCGGTAGGCTTCCTCCGCTTGGCGCACAGCTTGCTCGGCAGCTTCGATATCTTCACGGCGCGCTCCCTCGCGCACGAGGCTGCGTGTCTCTTCCGCTTGGCGCAGCTGCGCCTGCGCCGCCTCGAACGCGGTGCGAGCGGAGTCTAACTGCTGTTTGGGGATGGCGCCTTGCTGGTAGAGTTGCTGGGCGCGTTCGAAGTTCGCCTGGGCGAGTTCGAAGTTCGCGCGTGCGGCGGCGACGGCTTGCTCGGCTTGTTGGCGTTCTTGGGGTCGTGCGCCTGCCTGCAGGGCGCGTAGGCGGGCGCGCGCGGCTTCCAGCGCGGCTTTCGCCGCCTGTATCTGCGCCTCGGTCTGCGCGGGCTGCGTGCGCGCGGCAATCTCGGCTTGACGCAGGTTCGACTCGGCGGCGCGCACGGCGGACTCGGCTTGACGCAGCTGGAGCTGCAAGTCGGTCGGGTCTTGAACGGCTATCACATCGCCTTTGCGCACGCGGTCGCCCTCGCGCACGCGCATCTCAACGATGCGTCCGCCAAGTTTCGGCGCGACGGTCGTGTCGTTGTAGGACTGTAGTTCGCCCGTGACGGACGCGCTCTCGGTGAGGCTACCCACCTTGATTGGCTCTACTGCAACAGATACGGCGGCGGCTTCGCTGGCTTGGGCTTGGGGGGCAGGCGCGCCGCCGCGCCCCCGCCCACAGGCAGAAAGCGATATTGCAATTACTAACCCAATCCCGATTACATACCATGCTTTCATATGCATTTACCTCCTCTATCGTTGGGCGTATTGCCTGCCAATCGCGCCAATCGCGCGCTGGAGCGCAGCGTAGGCGTCTAAGTAGTCAAACTGTGCGTTGACGAGGTTCGTTTGGGCTTGCGTGAAGGCGAGTTCGGCGTCGCTGATTTCGAGTTGGGGCGAGACGCCAGCTTCGAAGCGCACGCGAGCGAGCCGCAACGCCTCAGTCGCTTGTTCCAGCCCTTTCTGCGCGACGGCGAGCCGTTTCTGGGCGTCCTGCAGGTTCAGGTATGCCCGCCTTACCTCCAGCGCGACGCTCTCTTTTGCCTGTTGCAGGCGCAGCTGGGCGATTTCGAGGTCGTCGCGGGCTTGCGCCTCACGCGCCCGTGTGATACCGCTGTCCCAGATGGGCACAGACAGCACCACGACGCCCGTGTAGGTCTCGCGGCGAGGGTTGAAGGGCGAGGTGTTCAGGTTGAAGTCGGCTTGCCCTGTGAGCAGTAGGCTGGGCAGTGCGCCGCGCTGGGCGTTTCGGATGTTGACGCGGGCGAGTTCCACGCTACGCTCGGCTGCAAGAATCTCAGGGCGGCTCGCGTGAGCTTGCTGAGTCAGCGTCTCCAGCGCGACTTCTTGCAGGGGGGGTAGTTCAGTCGGCTTGACCACTTGCACAGGTGTATTCAGGTCGCGTCCGAGCAGGTTGTTGAGCGCGGCGGCGGCGAGTTCACGCTGGTTGCGGGCATTAAGTAGGGCTTGCTCAGCTTGCGCAACGGCGGTCTCGGCGCGGAGCAGGTCGAACTGCGCTGCGACGCCTGCGTCGACTTGGGCGCGAACGAGGCGCAGTCGCTCTTGGGCGTTCTTGAGGGCTTCCTCCGCCACGCGCACGAACTCGTCGGCGCGCGCCACACCTTGATAGGCTTGCACCACCGGTAGAATCGTGTCGTTGCGCGTGCGCTCGTACTCCAACTCGCTAATGGAGACGAACACCGACGCAGCGCGAACCGCCGTGCGTACGATACCGCTGATATCGACGACCTGTGTCAGCGTAATCCGCGCCGTGCGGTTCTCGATATTGCCCAAGCGGATTGGTTGAGGTCCGAACCGCGCGGTTGCCACTTGGTCGAATCGGGTGTAGGTAGCGTTGCCTTGAATTTGGGGCAGGGCGTTGCCGCGCGCCTCGCGCACGGCGTTGCGCGACTTCTCGACGCTACGCTCGCTAATCTGCACGGCACGATTATGGCGCAGCGCGAGCTGGACGGCTTCTTCGAGCGTCAGCGCGTCGCTTGGTTGCGCGTTGCCCTGATGGAGCAGGCAGCAGCCTAAGGCAATAAGCAGGAATAGTTTTCGTTTCATCGTTCACCCTCCATGGCGCCATCGTGGCTTGGACATTCCTGTCCAAGCATTTCTGCACGGACAAGACTGTCCGTGCTACGGGGGGATAAAAAGGCAGGCTTATAAAACTCCAGCACGCGCTCCACAATCTGTTCGAGAGGTTCACCCTCACGCTCCATCATCCACTCCATCTGACAGAGCCGATAGAGCCGTGTCGCTTGGTGCGCCAACTCCTCCGCTGAGACATCGGTGCGGAACTCGCCCTTTTGCTGACCAATCTCGAAACCCGTCCGCGCCCGCTCGGTCGCCTCGTTTACGATTTCCAGCATCTGCTCGCGCACGGCAGGGCTTTGGCAGCAGGCGATCATCATCGTACGCGAGATTTGTAGTGAGCGGGCATCGCGTCGTGCGATAAAAAGCATCACTTGCCGTAATACTTCCCACTGACTGGGGGCGTTATCTGGTTGGAGCGACTCCAGAAACTCGTAGACCTCGTTCGCCATATCGCGCATGTAGGCGTGCAGTAGATGCTCTTTGGTGGGGAAGTAGGTGAAGAAGGTTCCCTTCGCAACATCCGCAAGCGTCGTGATTTCCTCTACCGTGACCTGTTCGAAGGGTTTTTGCTGCATCAACGCGAGCGCCGCCTTGATGAGCCGTTGGCGGGTTTCCTCTCGGCGACGCTCGCGTCGATTCGCGTAAGGGCGCGATACAGTTTTCATAGTCCGTTCCCGAACACAGGTTTGAACAGTTATTTTCAATCGACAGTCATAGTTGACTGTCGGTCAATATTATACCACAGGTCATGCAGATTTGTCAAGGGGTTTGCCAAAGCGTTTCGCTGAGTACGCCCTCATAGAGCGCTTTGCCGACAATCACCCCTTCCAGTGTGGTGGACTGCGCCAGCGCGTGTAGAGTTTTGAGGTCGCTCTCGTCACGCACGCCGCCCGACGCAATCACAGGCACAGACACTGCCCGCAGCAGCGCCAGCAGCGGCTCGAACGCCACGCCTTGCAGTGTACCGTCGCGTTCAATCTGCGTGAAGATGATACGCGCCGCGCCGCGCTGCGCCATCTGCTGCGCGAACTCCAAAAAGGGCGTTTCCGACACGCTCTGCCAGCCGTGTGTCGCCGCCGCGCCCGATTTGACATCCAGCGCCAGCGCGATGCGCGCGCCGTGAGCGCGAAACATCTGCTCCGCAAAGTCGGGGTTCTGCACAGCAATAGTACCTAGAACTACGCGCTCCGCGCCGACCGCGAGCAGTTGCTGTATATGCGTCTCGTTGCGGATCCCGCCGCCGACCTGTATTGGGATGTCTACGCTGCGCGCGATGCGTTCAATCAGATCTACCTGCACAGGTTCGCCTGCCTGTGCGCCGTCCAAGTCCACTATGTGCAGTCGCGGCGCGCCGCGTTGCGCCCAGTGCTGCGCTACTGCGACAGGGTCGTCATGGTAGCGGGTCTCGCGCTCATAGTCGCCCTGCAGCAGGCGCACGGCGTAGCCTCCACGCAGGTCAATTGCAGGGATGACCTCCAACGGCTTCATCAATCGCCAATTGTACCGAAGTTGAACAGCACAATCAGTAGGTCGGCGTCGTCAACAGTTCCGTCGCCGTTGAGGTCGGCTTGTGCGTCGTTGCCGCCGAAGTTGAACAGCACCATCAGCAGGTCGGCGTCGTCAATCTGGTTGTCGTGGTTCGCGTCGCCGTTGATGAGCGTCCAGTTCGCGTTCAGCACGCCGCTGCTGGGCAGGTTCAGCGATTGGCGTTTCGCGAGCCAGCCGGGCACATAGGCGCGCGCTTCAATTGTCCCTGAAAGCCCCGTTTGCAAACTGTACGCGCCGCTCGCGCCGAGCGTGGCGGTCGCGGTATCGGATTGCGCGCCGCGTGTGAGCGTAATCTGCGCGGTTTTGCCTGCTGGGTCGGGCAGGTAGTTCTCCAGCACAATCTGTCCGCTCAGCGTTGGGGGCGGCTCGATGCGCCAGATGCCTGCGCCTGCGAGGTTCTGCGTCCCGTGATTAACTGTGGCGATGGCGTACACCGCTCCGTCGGGCGAGGCGACGAGCAGCTCGGGCGTCTCGTCAGCGGGGCTAAGTGCAGGCAGGTAGCCCCGCGCCATCAGCGTCCCATCCGTGCGCAGCCACTGCAGGGCAGGTTTCCAGCGGTCGGGGCTGGGGAAACGCTCGCCTATCAGTTGCACCAACGCGCCCGACGCCGTGCCCACGCCCGCCACAGGACGATAAACGCCTTCCAGAACCTGCGCGCCGACGGTTGCGCCGTCAGACCTTCCCATCACGCTCGCTATGCCGCGCGTGGTAGCGGTCTCCCAGCCGCCGCTAACAAGCCACACGGCTCCGCTGGCTGCCAACACATCGGGTATAGCGTCGCCTGCCGCCGCGCTGATGTCCCACTGCCCCAGCAGATTGCCGTTCGAGAGATTCACACGGCACATGCGCAAACGCATCTGCTGCGCCGCCGTATCCCAGTAATCCCCCAGCAAGTAAAGGCTCCCGTCGCTCGCCTGCGCGAACCGCTCCGTGCGCAGGGGCAGAATGCGCTCGTAGACCGTTCCGCCCGTGTTGCTAATCGCGCGGAGATAGGTGCGCGAGTAGCCTTGCAGAGTCTCGCTCACCTCGGCGTCCACGAAAATAATTAGTGTCGTGGTAGCATTCACACGAGCCATGCCGACAGGCGTGCGATTAGCCGTTATCGTGCCCGGCGCGCCATAACTGTTCGAGAGCAGCTGGTTGCCCGCCGAGTCGTATGCCAGTCGTGCGAAACCAATTCCCCCGCCGCCGAACGCATGGAGTACCTCCACTCCCCCTTCGGGGCGCGTTGCGAGCTGGCGCACGCCATCATACACGCTTAGATCGAGCGTCGCCGACCACAGCAGGTTGCCGTCCGCCGACCAGTGTTGCACGAACGCGACGGAGTTAGTGTTCGCGCGTGTGATTGCGAGGTAGAACGAGCCATCGAGCGCGACGGCAATCGCCTCGGCGTACTCGGCTTCGGTCAGCTCGCCGAAGGTGCGCGTCCACAGCAGGTCTCCGTTCGGCGCGTATTTCACAATCGCCACGCTGTTGAACGCTTGCGTGTCGTGGATGTAGCGTCCCGCCAGAATCAAATTGCCCTGCGAGTCGGCGGCGGCGACTTGCGGCAGGAACCCACGCGCGTTCGGATGGGCATAGAGACGGCTCCACGCCACGCTCTGGGTGCAGGCGCAGGTCGCTATCAGAACGAGTCCCCAAAGAAAGGCGAACAGGCGCATCATGCCTATTATAGCACAGTTTCGCCGAACTCGCGCTACTCGGCAGTAGGTGCGTCCAATCTGGGAACAGCGCGCACGACCAGCGTGGCTTGGACATTCCCGTCCAAGCGTGTTTCGTCGGCGGGGACGCCGATGCTAC
>JBKBKS010000043.1:0-16785 GCA_046294565.1 Fimbriimonadales bacterium | reverse complement strand
GGACGCGCCGACTCCAAATAGGGGTTGGCGCGTTCTGCCCATAGCGGGTATCCTATAGCGCAATGCGAAGCGGACTCTCTCAACGGGCGCAGGCAACGCAACCATCGCCGACGCTTGCACTAACGGCGCGCGCCCAAGAACTGCGCCGACAAGGCGTCGATGTGCTGAGTTTCACGGCAGGCGAGCCAGATTTCGATACGCCCGAATTCGCCAAAACGGGCGCCTTAGAAGCCATCCACGCGGGCTACACCAAATACACGCCCACGCCCGGCATCCTACCCCTGCGTGAAGCCATCAGCGAGAAGTTCGAGCGCGAGAACGGCTTGCGCTACGCGCCCGACCAGATTGTCGTCTCCTGCGGGGCGAAACACTCGCTCTTCAACGCGTTCATGGCGATTTTAGATCCCGGCGACGAGGTCATCATCCCCACGCCGTGCTGGGTGTCGTACCCAGAGCAGGTGAAGCTGATGGGCGCGACGCCCATGTTCGTGCCCGCCGACGAGACCACCGACTTCCTGCCCGACTACAACGCCCTGCGCCGTGCCGTCACGCCGCGCACAAAGGCAATCGTGCTGAACACGCCCTGCAACCCCACAGGCGCGGTGTTCAGCCGCAAGCAACTCAAAGAGATTGCCTCACTCGCACTCACGCATAACCTGTGGCTGGTGGTGGACGAGATTTACGAGTACCTGGTCTACGACGGATACACGCATGAGAGCGTCGGCGCGTTGGGCAAGGAGGCGCTCGAGCGCACGATTACCGTGAACGGCGTATCTAAGAGTTTCGCGATGACAGGCTGGCGGATTGGCTACTTGGGTGCGCCGCGCGAGGTCGCCCAAGCCGTGAGCCGCCTGCAAGACCAGATGACCTCCAACGCCTGCACGATTGCCCAATATGCCGCGTTAGCCGCGCTCCACAACGCCGATACGGCGTGGCGCGAGCAACTCGTTGCAACTTTTGACCGTCGCCGTCGGCTGATGGTGGATGGGCTGAACCGTATCGACGGCGTGCGATGCTGGGCGCCGCGCGGCGCGTTCTACGCTTACGCGAATGTGCAGGGGCTAATCGGGCGACGCTACGAGGGGCAGCCACTGCGCTCTTCGGCGGATGTGGCGGAATTTCTGTTGAACATCGCGCGTGTGGCGACCGTGCCGGGCGAGGGGTTTTGCGCGCCGGGCTATCTCCGCCTCTCGTATGCGACTTCGGAGCCGATTATCGAGGCAGGGTTAGCGCGTCTCGCTGAGGCGGTCGCCCAGCTGACTGAGGGCTGACGCGCTGCTGGGGGCGTGTTATGCGCTTGCTCAGCGCGTGGCTTCTTTCGCTTGCTGCCACAGGGCTTCCCACTCGTCGGGGCTGAGCGTGTCGAGCGGGCGGTTCTGACGCGCCGCCTCCGCTTCCATCCACTGGAAACGGCGCGTGAAGCGATCGACCATCACGCGCAGCGCTTGCTCGGCGTCGATGCGTGCGTGGCGAGCGATGTTGACTACTGTGAACAGCAAATCGCCCAACTCGCTCTCGATGCGCGCGGCATCGCCCGACTCGATGGCTTGGCGCAGTTCCGCCTCCTCCTCGCGCAGCTTGTCCAGCACGCCGTAGATAGAGTCCCACTCGAACCCGACGCGGGCGGCGCGCTTGGAGATTTCTTGGGCGCGTGCGAGCGCGGGCATCGTGCGCGGCGCGCCGTCCAGCACGGACGCGCGTCGCTTCTGCGCGCGTTTCGCCTGATCCCAGTTCTTCAATACCTGCTCGGCGGTCTCAGCATGCGCGTCGCCAAACACATGTGGATGACGCGTAATCAGCTTCTCGATGAGATGTTGCACGACCTGCTCGATGTTGAACGCGCCCGTCTCGCTGGCGATTTGACTATGCATCAGCACTTGCAGGAGCAGGTCGCCGAGCTCCTCGCGCAGGTGGGCGGGGTCGCCCGAATCGATGGCTTCGAGAGTCTCGTAGGTCTCTTCCAGCAGGTGCGGTTTGAGGCTCTGGTGGCTCTGTTCGCGATCCCATGGGCAGCCGTCGGGGGCGCGCAAGGCGGCGACCACGCGCGTCAGCCCCTCGAAACCCTGATAGGCGCATGTGCGGCGGGGGCACGGCGGTATCAGCAGGTAGGTGATTGCGTCGCAGGGCATTCGGTGGAGTTCGCCGATGGGCGCACGGCGATACTCGGCGTGTGCGTCGTCGCCCGGCGCATGTATCAGATACGCCTCGAACGACGGCGGATAGTAGCCCAACAGGTACGCCTGCAGCGATTGCAACATCTCTGGATACTGCAGATCAAACCATAAAGTTGGGAGCGTGGGGTCAATCCGCAAGTGGGGCAAGCGTCGCGCACTGACCACTTGAACGCCGTCGGGCGCGGCGAGCGATATCGTCTCCAGCGCAGGTTCAAGCACGCTCCGACTGGGCACTATCCGCACGGGGTGGTCGCGCTGAGCGGCGGCTGCCAACAGCGCATGCGTCGTTGGATTGCCTATCAGTGGGTGTCCTGGCGTCGCGAGCGCGACGATGGGTTCGGGCGCGTGGAGCAAGGTCGCAATCGCTTGCTCGATGGGTTCGGGGCACGGCTCGTAGGCGACGGCAGCCAGTTTCAGTGCGCGTGCGCTGGGGTGGCTCGGCTCGGTGAGGAACACGCGCTGGGCGCGGCGCAACGCTTGCAGGGCTGCATCGCTGAGCTCCTGCGCGCCGCCCGCGCCCAAACCGATTAGGTAGAGCATCAGCGCCCCTGAGTGGACTGCGGCGCGGCGGCGTTCTGGGGCGAGGTGGGCTGCTTGCCTACCTGCTGCTCCGCCTCAGTAATCGCCTTCTTCAACTCTTCCATATCTTTTTCGTATTGCTTCTTCCACGCTTCGGATTGGATCTCCACAGGCGTGTTCATCATCCGCTTCGCCAACTCCAAGTTCAGGTCGCGGTTCGTCTGCCGCCCCTTTTGGAGCATCAGCGCCTCGCGGATTTGGTCTTTCACTTCCTCGAAAGGCAGTTGACGCCCTTCCGTTTTCGCCAGCACCTCGAATCGCGCCACTAACCCCGGACCGACGGGCAGCCACTCGGTGACTTGCATGGGTCTTGCGCTCTTGAGTGTGTTGCGGATGCGCAGTGCGGCTTGGCGCTCCTGAGGGTTGTTGGGCAGCGCGCCTTCCAACGCGATTTCGCCCTGATTCGCTTGCACGCCCGCTACGGGGTTCTGCGCGTACTTGTTCACCACGCTCTGGAAGTTGAACCCACGCTTCAGGTCGTCGTCAATCTGCTTGCGTACTTCGGGGTTCTGCACGATGATGAAGCGCACGCTGGCGTTCGCAGGGCGGTAGAAGGCTTGTTTGTTTTGTTCGTACGCCTGCTTGACTTCCTGCTCGGTGACGGTGACGCCCTTGGTGACCATGTTGAACTCGGCAAGGGCAACGCGCACGCGCTGGCGATAGTCATCAAGGGTGAGCCGCTGCTCGGTGATGGCTTGCTTGATTTGGGGATTGTTCTTCATTTCGCGTTGCACGCGCTCTTCCACCTGCTGGTCGGTCGGCAGCACGCCTTCCTCTTTCGCCATATCGAGCATGACTTGCTCGCGGATCATCTGCACAAGGGTGGTGTAGCCTGCAGGAGCGGTGGTCGCTTGGTTGCCGGCGATTTGGACAGGAGTGGGCATCAGTTCAAGGCGTCGCAGGTACATTTCCTTGTCGATGGGGGTTTCCCCCACTTTGGCGACGGCGGCGTCTTGACTGCGCCCGCCGCACGCGCTCAGGGTTATCACCGCAACAGCCATCGCAAGACCTACTCCAAAAAGACTAGTTAGTTTCATCCGTTCTCCTCCGCATAGCGTCGTTTGAGACTAAGTATCAGCTCTACTTCGCCGAGCGCGTAGCCTGTTTGTCGGGCGATTTCGGGGACACTCAGCCCTTGCTCTGCCAGCACGGCTATCACGCCGTAAGGCGAAGCTTCATGCGCTGTAAAGTTATACCCAGAATCGGATGTGAAAGTTTCCTGTCCAAGCGTCGCGCCACTGTGGCTTGGACACGCTTGTCCAAGCGCTGCGCCACTGTGGCTTGGACACGCTTGTCCAAGCGTTGTTGCACGGACAAGAGTGTCCGTGCTACGGTGTTCAAGTTCGCGCAGGCGCGCTTCGATTCGGGCTTCGGTTTGCGCCGCTTCTTCGGCTAACTTATGCAGGAGCGCGTCGACCGTTTGACGCAGTTCTTCCAGCTCGCCGGTCAGGGATTGACGGGCGGCTTGGGCGCGCAGCTCGGTCTGAGCGCGTAGAAACAGGAGCCAGCCTGCAATCAGGAGCAGGGCTTGCAGCAGCACCATCAGTTCCGCCATCGGTTAGACCTCCACATCCAGCGTGTGCGGTTCCGCGTCGGTCTCAGGCTCTGGCGCGGGGGGCGTCGGTTTACGCGGGGGCTTACGCGCCCCGTGTTGCTCGCGCTCCTCGCGCGGAGAACGCTCTTTGACCTGCGGCGTCATCGCGACACGCTCGGACGCCCGCACAGGTTCCGGCATCGCGTCGCCTCGTCAAGCCAATTATCGGAAAATTGCGCAAGTTTTTTGAGGATTAGCCAACTCGCGTGCGCAGTCCCTTATCAGGCGAAGTGTAGCAATCGCTCTGAGTTTATTGAGCGTTGCTCGCCCCTACGAAGTTTGTGCGGTGTGGGATGTTTCGGAAGCGCGGCGTTGTTGCCACTCGATGAACTGGCGTCTGTGCGCCTCGCTCGCCTGGCGTCCCAACCGCCCCCACCAGAGAGCCAGCAGCACAATCCAGCCCAGCGTGTAAGCAATATAGCGCCAGCCCTCGTCCAGACCCAGCCACTCTTGCCGAATCCCCCACCACGGGTGAAGCCGCATCAGTCCATTTCCCAGCGCGCTCAACGCGCTCGCATGGATGAATGCGCTATTCAACAGCTGCACAACGAGCCTGATTAGTATAAGACCGCCGAAGATGGAGAGCAGTGCGATTATTCCTTGAAAGGTCTGTGTGGAGCGCGTCTCGTAGTAGGCGCGCGCGTATCTTGTATTGATATAATACTCATGGAAGTAATCACCCTGCGTTGGGTGTGGGGCGCGCATCAAGTATGCCCAAGTGTGGCTGAAGATTGCTTGGGGCAGCACAACGCCGCTCACCCAAAGGTAAAGCGACCAGAGTAGCCATTTATTTAAGGCGACCCACTGGTTGGAGGCGACGCCGATGGCAAGGTACAGCACGATGGAAACAAGCCACTGAAGCGCCCACTGCCAGAGTATCCCACTGAGCGGGTAGGGCGCCAGCAACCGAGTCGCGTCGGCGCGGCGCGGCAACCCGAAGTACCCAGCCAGAGTAGATACGCCCGAATTCATCAAAGTTGCGAAACATAGGGCAATCAGCAGAAGCCGCTCCGCCGCGCGAGGGCTACTTGCGAACACCTGCGCGAGGAGGGCGGTATGCACGCCCGCCAAAATCAGCCACAACGCTGTGCCGCCCCAGCGCATCAGGCGATAGGCGCGCGCCGACCACCACTCGCGCCACTGCGCCGCAGCCACTGCAAGCCAAAGCGTTAGCCCAAACACGCTACCCAATACAATCGGCACGAACGCCCACGCGCCCGCCTCACGGAGCGCCAACCCCTCCAGCAAAAACGGCGTGGTGAGCGGCGCGAACCCCCAAAAAGGCAGCAACTGAAGCCGATTGTCGCCTATCCCCAAGAGAAAAAGTATGTTCACGGCAATCAATAGAATCACTGGGATTATCGTGAAGTGAAACGCGACGCCAACCGAGGCGGTCTTCGTCGGCAGCGGCGACTCGTCCGGCGTTGTCATCCCGCGCAAGGCATACGAATCGCTGGCTGCGTTCAACATACACGCCAGCCACGCAAAGAGCGCCACGGCAAACCACAGCCCAATGGGTAAACTGACGACGGCGCACATCCACAGCGCGGTGGGCGTCAACAGCAGCAGCGACAGCCCCACGAGCGCTGTGATTGCGCCTATGCGCCCCAACACAATCCCCAGCGGGTGCAGCTCGGTCAGGAACAGGTCGGTCAGGGGGCGCGTTTTGTAGATGTCTCGTGGCATGCGCGCCGAGAGCGGCGTCGCAACGATGGTGGGCAACCATGCCCAAATTCCGAGCATCCACACAGTGCTGTACCTGTATCCCAAAAGCGCGTCGAGCTGCTGGGGCGCGTATATCGACATAAGCGTCGCCCACGCGCTGAGACAGACTCCCACCAGCAGAGTGGTAAGCGTCAGCGCCCAGTATCGGCGCGTGCGCACATAGCGTCGATATTCCATCCAAAAGATTGCCGCCGCGCTTTGCGCGATTACCACCATGCGCCCTCCTGCGGTTGGATTTCAGGCTCCGAGGCGTTCAGCACTTGCTGGAGACGGCGCGTCGCCCACGGCGCCAGCAGCCAAGCGAGTGCCGCATTCAATATCGCTTGCGGAACGCTCCACAGCGGATGCTCCATGTTTACTCCTGCCATGCTCGCCAGCGGCAGCAGCAGCGTCGTCGCCCAAAACCAAGGCTCGATGCCCCACAGCCAAATCGGCTGCGTCGCAAACCACTGGGCAGCATCGCTTCGCAATAACCGATCTGCGCCTATCGACGGCAGGATGAGGACAGCAGTCACAACTCCTGTGATAAACACATAAACTATCACCTGCGTCAAAAGCGTCGAGCGCGCGGGCGTCAGTAAGGCTAACAGCGTCTGCCACAGCAGCCCTAACGCAATAAGGCAAAGCCCATACCGCGCCACAAACCATAGCCCCGCCCACAGCGATTCGTACCCCGCGAACGCCATCAACAGCAGCAGAGGCGCGATGTAAATCAGGTACACGCGCAACATCCCACTCAGCACATAGGTTGCGTAGGCGCCGTAGAGCAAATCCCGACCGCTTAGGCGCGTCAAACGCAGGAAGACGGTCGTGCCCTGCGCTTGCTCGCGCGTGAATAGGTTCACCAACGAGGTATAGAGGATGGGCAAGACATTCACCAGCCCCAGAACCGCCAGCAGTGGGTTCGGATTGCCCCAGATTGCCGCGATTAGCCCGCCCCCCGTGAGCGTGTAATGCCCGATGAGTCCCAGCATTAGCCCATAGGTGAAGACAATCCGACGGCGGTCGCCCATGCGCCAAAATCGGTGATTGAGGGGCTTGATTTGAATGCGTTGCGCGATTTCGGTCGACAACTGGCGAATGCGTTCGTGGTCGCCAGCGCGCACAGCCTCCCGCCACTGGCGATTAATCGCTTGCATGCGCGAGTCAGTACCCACCAGCCACTCCACCGCCATCACCCGTCGCAGCAACCACACTGCAGGGTTATCGGTGAAGTAGCGTTCCCACCATGCGCTCAGGGGATATAAAAGTATAGCACATTCACCTCCCGTATCGGTTTGCCGTTCAGCGTCGCTACAGGCGCGCCTGTGCGCGTGTAGAACGCTTCTATCCAGACCTTGTGCTGTGGGGCGATAGGAATGCTCTTCTGTGCGCCTGCGTTCAGCACTCCCTGTCGCCACAAAATCGTGGGCGACCTTTCGGATGCGTCGCTTGAGTAGATTTGTACCCCAACGAGTCGTTCGGGGCTGAGGTTGCGCACTTGCAACACATTACCTTGCTTGTACGCTTTCAAGGCGGGCGCATCGGCGACAGGGCGCAGCATACAGACGCCGAGGTGCGTGTGCGACGCGCAGTGTATCTGAAGCGTCGGCGTCTCGCTCGAAAAGTGGGTCTGAACGGTCGCGTTAGGTTTCGCGAAGAGATTCAGCGTCTCAGTGTCTGCGCCCAGCGCGAGGGTGTGTCTTCCTGCGCCGAGTGTCGCGTAAAGATAGTTCACCTCGATTGCCACGCCCGTCTCGTTCAAGAAGGTCTGCGACAACAGCGTTGGCTCTGCACGGCTGGGACGCGGCGCGAACACCAGCGCGGCAACCGCGCCGATGGTCGCCAACACGGTCAACGGCGCGAACCCACTCGACAGCCTGCGCCGACGACGCAGAGACACAGTGAGACCCCATACCCCCAAGAGATAGAGCGGCAACACCAACACGCCCCATCGGTTGCCCGTATAGCGCGCCTGCAGTGTATGCTCATTCAACCAATCATCGAACTGTTCGCTGAGCCGTTCGCTGGGAAAGCCCTCACTATCCTGAATAACCCTATTGAAGATTTCGGGCAGTTCCGCCCTGTTGCGCCATCGGGGTTGCTCCAGAGCGCCCATAAATAAGTAGAGTTGTCCCAAGCCGACGCGCTTAGAATAGAGGATGGGGCGTTGTGCTTTGTCTGTCATCAGAATCTGCCAGCCTGCTTCGCTGGGGAGCGGGGCGAGCGTCGCTGCACGGTCGGCGAGCGGGATGGGGGGCAGGAGTTGGGCGAGCGGCGTCGCCTTGAGCGTTGCGCCCAGTGAACCCACAGCAACCACCAGCGAGCCGCCCGACGCCAGCCATCGCCGTAGCGCATGCCACTGCGACTCGGAAAGCGTCTCCGCGCCCTCCACCAACACGATGATGGGCAGCTCCAGCAACGCCTGCCACACATCTGGCAATGCGGCGGGGCGGCGATAATACACGCGGAGCGGAACCTCGAACCCACCCGAGCGGATTGCCGCCGACGGAAAGGTCACTCTGCGCTCGTTGAGCATTTCCAGCCCGCCAATCATATCGCCCACCACGACTATCGGGAGATGGGTTTGGAGCGGCGGATAGAGCGGCGTTGTGATGTGTTCGCCGTCCGCGCTGCGCCACTCTAATAGCGCCCTACTGTAGCGCCGTGAGGAGCCGTCGCCCAGTGAGACGCTTACATAGAGCTGTTTGCGTGCGTTCGCGGCTAAATCGAGCGAATACAGGAGCGCTCCACGCACGGGGTCGTGCAGCGCCAGCGTACCGCGCGTATTGCTCCCGCGCCGTTCGAGTTCGACCTTGAACACGGCGCGATAGGTCGCCGCGTCATCGTCCAGCAGGGGCGACGCCTTGAGAATCGTCTGCGCGCCGCCCGACGCAAGGCACAGGCATACCCACGCCAGCAGCCAGCCACAACGCACGGGGCTATCTGTTCGACAGGACGCTCCTCTCTCCTGTTATGCTGCCCCTCAGCTCACACTGGCGAGTGCGAAGCGGTGTCGGAATCGGTCGACGGATTCGCGTAGCGCGGCGTGCGCAGGCTGGCTCAGCTCGGGGTCTTGCTCCAGGATTCGAAACGCCTCTTGACGCGCGACTTCCAGCAGGCGCATATCTTTTACTAAGTCTGCGACGCGGAACGAGGGGGCGCCGCTCTGGCGCGTGCCGAAAATCTCGCCCGGACCGCGAATCTTGAGGTCTTCTTCGGCGATGATGAAGCCGTTCGTGGTGCGCGCCATAATTTCCATGCGCCGCTGCCCGTCTTCCGACTTGGGATTGGCGACCAGGATGCAGAACGACTGATGCTCGCTGCGCCCGACGCGCCCGCGCAACTGGTGCAGCTGCGCTAAGCCGAACCGGTCGGCATCCTCAATCACAATCACGGCGGCGTTGGGCACATCGACTCCCACCTCGATGACGGTGGTGGAGACCAAGATGTGCAGTTCGCCTGCGCGGAACTGCTCCATGATGGCCTCTTTCTCGGCAGGCTTCATGCGTCCGTGCAGCAGCCCCACGCGCAGGTCGGGGAACACATCTTTTTGGAGGTGTTCCGCCATCTCCTCGGCGGCGCGCACCTGCAACTTGTCCGACTCATCGATGAGAGGGCAGATGACATACGCCTGTCGTCCCTCCTCGATGAGTTTGCGCACGCCCGCGTAGACCTTGAGTCGCTCTTCGGGCGTCTTCCAGTGGGTTTTGACGGGCTTGCGCCCGGGGGGCAGCTCGTCGATGACGGAGACATCGAGTTCGCCGTAGAGCGTCATTGTGAGGGTGCGCGGGATGGGCGTTGCGCTCATCACCAGCAGGTGGGGCATGACGCCTTTGTCGCGGAGGGCGGCGCGTTGCAACACGCCGAATCGGTGCTGTTCGTCCACGATTGCCAAGCCGAGCCGCGCGAACTCGACGCCCTCTTGAATCAGCGCGTGCGTGCCGACGGCGACCATGCCGCGCCCTGTGGCGACGCGCTCGCGCGCTTGCTGACGCTGCCGCGCCGTCAGCCGACCCACCAGCAACTCCACGCTTATCCCCAGCGGCTGGAACAGCCGATGCAAATTAATATAGTGCTGCTCCGCCAAGATTTCAGTGGGCGCCATCAGCGCAGCTTGGTACTGATTGTCCACCGCCGCCAAGATAGCTGCCGCCGCCACGATCGTCTTGCCTGAGCCGACATCGCCTTGCAGCAGGCGATTCATCGGGTGGGGCAACGCCATATCGCTCCAAATCTCCTCAATCACGCGCTTTTGGGCGTTGGTGAGTTCGAACGGCACAAGCGCGTGCAGCTGGCTGCGGAGCCGCTCGGCGTCGATGCGCATGGCGATACCGCGCTCTTGCTGGTTGCGCCGACGCTGTATGCCCACGCCGAGCTGCATCAAAAAGAACTCTTCAAACACGAGCCGTCGGCGCGCGGGTTCTATCTGGTCGGTCTCGTCGGGGAAGTGGATTTGCTGCAGAGCTTGCGGGATGGGGGGCAGCCCGATGCGCTCGCGCACGCTGTGGGGCAGCACTTCGGGCGCGAGATGCGCGTATTGCACCGCGTTCCACAGGATTTGGCGCATCCGCTTCTGACGCACCCCTTCCGTGAGCGGATAGATGGGCACAATCCGATTCACACTGAGCAGGCTGTCGGGGTCGGCGCCGTCGGGCAGGTCTTCCCATTCGGGCGTCTCCATCTGCAAACCATACGGATTCTCCTTGATTAGCCCATACGCCACAATTACGCTATTGCGCAACTTGTTCAGCGTGTCTTTCATGTAGGGTTGGTTGTACCAGACCAGTTCCAGCACGCCGGAGCCGTCATCGAGGTAGGCTTTGGTGAGCGTCATGCCCTTGCGCACTTGGAGGTTATCGACCGTGACGAGTTTGCCCGCGACGGTGACGGCTTCGCCTGCACGGGCGTGCGCGATTTTACGGAAGCGGCGGCGGTCTTCGTAGCGCCGCGGCAGGTGGTAGAGCAAATCGCCCAGCGTGTAGATGTTGAGCTTGTTCAGCACCTGCGCCAGCTTCGGACCGACGCCTTTGACATACTGTATCTCTGTTTCCAGAGTATAGCCCCGCGTCGTAGACATGGTATACAAGAGTATACCTAAACGCAACGCAGCGAAACTTGCTTCCGTGCGTCATAATATAGCGGAGGAGAACCTATATGCGACACGCATGGATGATAGGCGTATGGCTTTGGATGGGGAGCGTTGGGGCGCAGGAGGCGTTGCCGATCACGCGCGTGGTGCTGTTCCGCAGCGGCGTGGGCTACATCGAGCGGCTCGGTCAGGTGGACGGCGAGTCGAGCCTCACGCTGAGCCTGCGCGAGACGCAGATGAACGACCTGCTGAAATCGCTCGTGCTGGTGGATTTCGACGGCGGTCAGATCCTGCCCGTGCAATACACTCCGCGCGACCCGCTGACACGCACGCTGAGCGCGTTCGCCATCAATGTTTCCGACAACCCCAGCATGACGGCGCTGCTGTTGCGCCTGCGCGGCGCGCCCGTGGCGGTTCAAGTCGGCAAAGAGACCCTGCAAGGCACAGTGTTGAGCGTGGAGACGCGCAAGGTTCCTGTAGACGAGACCGTCGTGGAGCAGCCGTTTGCGAACCTGTTGACGCGCGAGGGGTTGCGTAGCGTCGCCTTGAGCGAGATTCGCAACCTGCGCGTGCGCGACGAACGGCTCCAGAACGAGCTGGAGAACGCGCTGAGCGCGCTGGGCACAGGGCTGGATAACACGCGCAAGACCGTCGAGTTGCGCCTGCGCGGGCAGGGCAGTCGGCGCGTGCTGGTGGGCTACCTCACCGAGATGCCCCTGTGGAAGATGACCTACCGACTGGTCGTCGGCGCGGGCGAGCCGCTGCTGCAGGGCTGGGCAATCGTGGAGAACACGACCGACGAGGATTGGCGCAATGTGCGCGTGGAACTGGTGTCGGGGCGACCGGTGAGCTTTATTCAGAACCTGTACGAGCCTGTCTATCCGCAGCGTCCGCGCGTGGACGCCAAGCCAGAAGAGACGCCCGTGCCCGGCGCCCCTGAGGCGGCGCTGGAGAAGCAAGAGCCGCTCGCGCTCGCGATGCCCCGCGCAGGACGCGGCGGATTCGGGGAACTGACCGCCCCCGAACGCGCCGACGCAGCAGACGCGATGCGCGAAAGCGTCGCCGAGATGGCGACCGGACAGGAGCGCGGCGCACTGTTCGATTATCGCATCGAGCAGCCTGTGACCATCCTGCGTCAACAGTCCGCTATGCTGCCCGTCCTTAACCGAGCCGTGCAGGCGACCACCGTCTCGCTGTATAACCCCGCCAACCATCCGCGCCATCCCTTCTTCGGCGTGAAACTCGTCAACACGACCGACCTGACGCTGATGGAGGGTCCCGTCACGGTTTACCTGAACGGCTCGTATGGCGGCGACGCGCAACTGACCACGCTGGAGCCAAACGGCGAGCGCGTGCTGACCTTCGCGCTCGACTTGGGCGTGGAAGTCGTACGCGACCGCGACAGCATCGTCGGACAAACCATTTCCGTCAAAATCGTGGACGGCGTCTTGGAACAGCGCACACGCCTGCGCCGCGAGAACGAGTATCGGATTGTGAACCGCGACAATCAGCCGCGCGTGCTGCTCCTTGAGCAACCCGTCCAACCCGATTGGGAACTGGTGGAGCCGCGCGACGCCGAACGCACCGCCAACTTCCATCGGCTCCGCCTCGAACTGACGCCCAACCAGACCCGCACGCTGAAAGTCATCGAAGAGCGTACCCTTCAGACAACTATCGCCCTGCTCCAAGCCGATGACGCAGCCCTCAATATGTATATCCAAGACACGCGCCTCGACGAGCGTCTCCGTCAAGCCCTGAAGCGCATCCTCGACAGCCGCCGCGCGATTGCCAACTTGGACGCTGAGATCAAACGCCAGGAAACGACCATTCGCGCCATCACCGACGACCAAGCCCGTATCCGCGAGAATATGAAAACGCTGGATCGCAACTCGGAGCTCTATCGCGAGTATGTGCAAAAGCTCACGCAGCAAGAGCGCGAAATCGAGCAGGCGCGGCGCGCCGTGCAACGCCTGCAGGAACAGAAAGACCGCGCCCAACGCGAGCTAAACGAGTTCATCGCAGGGCTGAACTTGTAGCACGCGCAGCCATCCGTCAAATGGCGTGAGGTATAATCATGCGCTGAACCATGGCGACTTTAGAGACGAGCACGCGGCTGGATTTGGACTACATAGCGCGGGAAGTGCTGCAGGCGTTTGTGCAAGATGAGCCGATGCCCCTACGCGCCAACGAAATTCGCGAGCAGACAGCGCATCTGGGGCTGAGCTCCGCCGAGCTGCGCGCCCTGCTGCTGAACATGCCCGAAAAGTTCTTTCAAGAGGAGCGGCGTTGGCAACCACTGTACCGCAAAGCCCCTCGACAGACGCCAGTGCTGGCGATGATCGAGCGGATTGTGCGGTCGATGGGCGCGCCCGTTGCGCGAACCGCCGTTGCCTACGAACTCGGCGCACACTACCGACGCTCCTATGAGTATTACGAGACCATCTTGCCCCGCCTGACGCGCCATGCCGAGACGCTATTGATCACCTCCGACCATCGCATCGGGCTGCGTGAATGGCTGTTCAACCCCGACTGGATTGAGCCTATCCCCTACGAATGGGAGCGCCCCGAAGAGCGCGAACGCGCCGTCCACGACGCCCTGTTCTACAACGACCTCAGGTGGGACGAGGTGGAAACCTATGTGCAGCTGGGGCAAGATTTGGACTGGACGCGCCCTCAGGCAGCGGTCGAGTTCTTAAATCGGCTGGGTGAACCGGTGTCGAACCGCGTGATAGGCTTCCTTGGCTGGTACTTTACGCTCGATCCCGACCCGCGTTGGGTGTTCCCCTACGATGGCGTCGCGCTGTTCGAGGCGGTGCTGAACGCCGACGATTACGAGTGGGGCAGCGACGGCGTGTGGTACCCCAGCGTCGTGCGCCAAGAGTGGCTCGACCGCGCCCGAGAGCAAATCCAACAGTGGCTGCAGGCGATGCCCACCGAAGAGACGCAACCCCTCGAACTGCGTGAAGATGAGGTGGAACATATCGTGACCCACTTGCTGAAGGCGCAAGGCGTGGCGCGCGCGTCCAAACTGCTGGAAGAGCTGTTCGAAGTCACCCCAAAGAGCCGCACCTTCCGCGAAGATCTGGACACCCTCGTGAACGCGCTCTGGGACGATGGACGGCTGGTGTGGTTCGGGTTCGACCGATTCGGGCGCGACGCCGATGTGCCTGAATATGTACGCACGGTTCCGTCAGTCTTCGAGTTCCCCGATGTCCCCGACCTGCGCAACGCGGAGGGCGAGCGACTCGATGTGTTGATTGACCCCGAAGGCTATCCGAAATCGCTGCGCGACGAAGTGCTGGACGCTCGCGCCCAGGATGTGCTGGACGAGGAGACGCCCGCCTATCCCGAACAGGTTCCCAACGCCGTGCGCATCGTGCTGCGTCAGCCCCACAAGGACCTGGGCACACTCCCGCTGTGTCAAATCCCGCTGGGGTTCCTGCCCGATCAGCCGCCCTTGCAGCAGCTCACCTTCCTCGACGAGAACGGTCAAGCCTACGAAGTGTGGCTCAACCACGAGACGCGCCTGATCTATGGGCTGTTCGACAAGTTCGCTGCGTTAGACCCGCTGTCGGGCGCTATCTTCGCCTTAGAACGCACCGATCAGCCCGATGTGTACCGTCTCCGCTACACCGGCGAAATCGACCCTCTGCTGGCAGTCTCCCCCGCGCGCTACGAGCGGCTGCTGAACCTGCAAGCGCAAGCCGACTCGATGTCGACCTATCACCTGCTCATCGAACTGATGCGCGAGCATCCGCGCGGCGCGGACTTCCTCACGCTGCATAACGAGCTGAACATCATCCGCCGCACCCGCCGCGAGCAGACCGCCTCCATCTTGAGCGCGTATCCGTGCTTCGAACTGCACCGCGGCTCGCCCGTGTGGCACCTCAAGGAAGAAGACATCGGCAAACCCATCACCAAAAAAGCGCGTTCCTACCTACTGGAGTGAGTTATGCATCGCCAGATGAAGCTCTTGCGGGATTTGCAGGCGTTAGACCACTACATCGACCGCTTGCGCCGAGATGTGGCAACGCTGGACGACGGCGAGCAGCTCCGCGCCTCATTAGAGCGCACGCGCATCCGCACAGAAATCATCAAGCGCAACTATCACGAACTGCACGCGAAAGCCACCGAGCAGGAGCGACGCCTCAAAGAGTTCGACGAGTACCTCCGACGCCGAGAAGCGGAACTCTACTCCGGGAAAATCACGAGCGCACGCGAACTGCAACTCATGCAGGTCGAAATCGACGAGGCAAAACGCAGCCGCGAGGAGATGGATGTCGAAATGCTGCGCGTGTGGGAGCGGATGGAGACCATGAAACACGACATCGACGCCACCGAGCGCGACCTGGAGAAACTCGAACGGCACTACGAGGCGCATATGGCGGACTATCGTCAGCGTAAGGCGGCGTTGGAAGCGGAGATCGAGTTCCATCTCAAAGAGCGCGCCGAACTCACCGCGCAGATTGACCCCGAACTGCTGGCGCGCTACGAGCGACTGCGCGAACAGCTGGGCGGCACTGCCGTCGCCATCGTGGAGCAGAAAGCCTGCACCGTGTGCTACACGCTCCTGACCCCTTACACCCTCAAGCGACTTGAGACCGAAGACTCGCTGGTCGCCTGCGAGAGCTGCGGACGGCTGCTGTATGACCCGATGTTGGCAACCGAGTGAGTTTCAGCGGGCGCACGCCTTGAGATAGCTGCTCGGCGGCGTCGCGCGTTGCAGATGCGAGAGCATATAGCGCGCCGCCGCCGCGACGCCCCCTAAATCTACGCCCGTCTGAATCCCCATGCCGTGCAACATATAGACCAAATCCTCAGTGGCGAGGTTGCCCGATGCGCCTGGCGCGAACGGGCAGCCCCCAAGCCCGCCCGCGCTGGAGTCGAAGATGAAGATGCCCTGCTGCAACGCGGTCAGCACATTCGCCAGCGCGGTTCCGTAGGTGTTGTGGAAGTGATAGGCGAAGCGTTCGGGCAGTAGGATGGGCAACAGCGTCTCGGTCAGTCGCGCGACCTGTGTGGGCACGGCTGCGCCAATCGTGTCGCCCAGGCTCACCTCGTCCACGCCCATCGCCAGCAGCCGCTCTACGATGGGTTTCACGGCGTCAGGCGCGATTGCGCCCTCGTAGGGGCACACCAACGCGGTGGAGATATAGCCGCGCACCCAGCCGCCCGCCGCCTTCGCCGCGCGCACTACCGACTCATACTCCTGCAGCGACTGCTCGATGCTCCGATTCAGGTTGCGCTGGCAGAAGCTCTCGGAGGCGGCGGTGAAGATGGCAATTTCAGTGGCTCCTGCGTTCAGGGCGCGTTCCAGCCCTTTCATGTTCGGCGTCAGCACGGGGTAGCGCACGCCTGCGCGCCGTGTCATCTGCGCCAGCACCTGCTCGGCGTCGGCAAGTTGGGGTACCCACTTCGGGCTGACAAACGCCGTCGCCTCCACCACCGGCAGCCCCGCATCCGCCAGCATCTCAATAAACCGCACTTTGACCTCGGTGGGCACGGGCGTCGGCTCGTTCTGCAAGCCGTCGCGCGGACCCACCTCAACCACGCGCACATATGAACTCAAATGCTGGAACATATGCCACTCCGAGACGCTTATAGGTATACCCAACTGGAGTGCCTTCGAGAAATCGGGCGGC
>JBKBKS010000042.1:0-17045 GCA_046294565.1 Fimbriimonadales bacterium | reverse complement strand
GCCAATAGAGCGGCACGCGCTGCCCCACTAATCCCAATCGGCTCAGCAGCACGGTCTCCAGATTGATTCGATCGGTCGAGAGCGGCGAGCCGCCTGCTACGGTCGTCAAAATCTCGTTAGAGACAAAGGTGCGGTCTCTGGGGAAGGTGGGGTCGGTCGAGACCTGCACGCGATAGGCATTTGCGCCTTCCGTCGACAGCCAAGTGAAGCGCACATCTTTGGGGTCGACATCCTCGCTTCGCTGCACAGGCGTCAGCAGTTGTACAGGTTGCAGCACAGTCGCCTGCCCTGAACGCACGCGGTCGGAGAGCTTGAACAGAATGAGCGTTTGACCTTCCGCCTCGATGCGCTCGCGATAGACCAGCGCAAGTTGGTAAGTATATGAGCGTCCTGGCGCGACGCCAGGCGCGCCTTCGAGCTCCTCGTATCCCAAGTCCTCGCTGCCTTCACGAGGCAGGCTGGCGTAGCTGAAGGTGCGCGGTACTGTGGTATCGATAAAGAAGTTTTGGTTGCCAGGCGTCACACCGACAGGTCGCAGGTTGCCGTTGCCGTCCGTGCCGATGAAGTCCGAGCGGTAAATCTGCCACTGAATGGTGTCGGGCGCGCTCTTGGCGAATAGGGTAGTCTTCCAAGAAATGCGCACATAGGGTTCGAAGTTGCTGTCTGCGCCAGCTTCCGCCGTGACGGTTTGGACGGGCGTGTTGCCGCCGGAGGAGGCGCGCGCCACGCCGAAGGCGATTAGTCCAATAATCAGCAGCGGCCCGAGCGCACGTAGCAGTTTATTGCCCTCGCCAGGTCGGCGCGGGGTTTCGGTGCGCACTTTGCCCGCGCGCACTTCCACAGTGGGTACGCGGAAGATAGCGCGTGCGCGGTCTTCGCTCTGGATACCGCGCCCGAAGTCGATAATCTCGCCTACCGCGTCGCTATCGGAGACTTGGGTGATGCGGATACGCCCCACCTCTTCGCCGCGGCGCACGACTATCATCTCCATGCCGGGTTGCAATCCGCCGCGAATGCCGCGATTGAGCAGCACCTCTTTGCCGGCGCGCGTAGTGAGGATGGTCGCTTCGGGGATTGTGTAGTTCTGGATAGTGCGCACGGCTTCGAAGGCGGCGTTGCGTATCGCCTCTTGCACCAGCGTGTCGTCGTCGCCCGTGAAGCCCGGACGGCGATTGCTGAAACCAGTCGCCACCGCGCCGTTGATGGGTTCCCCTGAGGCGATGTCGATAACGCGCACTGTAATCACCACTTGCGCCTGTTTCGGGCTGCCCACGAAAGTGACGACATTCACCTCGCCTGTGATGAGCGATTCGGTTTGCAGGGCGCGTCCGAGTCGCAGGAACCCTGTGCGGTCTAAGGGTAGTGTGAGGTCTAAGTCTTTGAGTTGTTGGTCGACCTCGCCGCGCGCCAGCACTTCGAATTTACCTGACTTCTGATATTCGGTTGCGACGGCGTCGGTGGCGGCGCGTGCGATGCTTGCGCCGCCGTAGCCGCTTTTATTCGCGAAGTCCAGCACCGCGACGCGGGGCAGTTGCACCAGTTGGGCGTAGGCGCGCGCAGCGCCCAGGGGGTAGAGCAGCCCGACTGCGAGCATGCTGGCTACGCCCAGAAACGCCGTGCGCGTTGTCCAAGTTCGTCTCATCCGTGTTTTCACCCTGATTGCTCCTCCTTCATAGTGTGCCTTAGCGCGTGAGGATGAGCGGCGCGGTCGCCCGTGCGACTTGACCGTCTTCACTCACGGCTCGAATCTCGATGGTGTATGCGCCTGGCGGTAACGCCACGCCGCTTTGGTCGCGCCCGTCCCAAGTGGCTTGTTGCACGCCTGCGCCACGGGTCGCTTGGTTGAGCAGTTGGCGCACCACCTTGCCGCCTGACAGAATATTCACCTGAACGGTCGCATCTCCTGTCAGTTGGAACGCGATGGTGTGCTGATTGCCGCGTCCGGCACTCACCTGCACTTGCTGGATGCGCAGCAGGCTGCTGGCATGCGCCACTTCGAGTCGGAATCGGCTCACGCCCGTTGCGCCTGTGCGGAAGGTGTACGCGCCAGTGGTGCGCAGGTAGCGTCGCTCGCCTGTGTCGAGGTTCACCAGCACGAGGTTCGCCGTGCGCGGCAGCTGCTGAGCATCGGGCCATCGGAGCGAGACCTCGCGGTTCGGCTGGCTGGTCTCCACGATGAACTCCCAGTTGGCGCTGCGCGTGGCGGGTTGGATATCGACGCCGTAAGCGCCGCTCTGTTCGCCCCAGGCGAGGCGCGGCAGGCTGATGTGGACATACTCAGCGCCGACGGGCGGGGGCTTCAGCAGGTCGTGGTTGCCGTCGTAGCCGTGCGTCGCCGCGCGTGAGACGCCCACATAAGCGCGGTCGCGCAGCTCGCCCGATTCGACTTCCAGCGTCAGTCGCCACTCGCCTGCATGGTTGCCGACGCTGCGTCCGAGTGCAGTGGTCGCGGCGGCGCTGGGCGGAATAATCAGCGTGGTCGCGCGGTAGGCATAGACCCAGTAGCCTTCCCACACCTTCATGCGCGTGGTCGCCGTGTACGCGCCAAACGAGTAGCCCCAGAGCGCGTTCGCCACGATGCCCCTGCCTACTGCGGTTGACAGCGGGATTGCCGTGTTCGTGTCGGGATCGATGAACTGCACCGCGCTCCAGTTCACATCGAAAGTGAACGGATTGCCAATCAGGTTCCACCCGACCTGCAGCGGGATTTGGAACGGCTGGCTCGCGTTGGCGGGCGCGCCCTGAGTGGAGAGGGGCAGGTCTACCGAAGTCTCCAAGAAGTAGCCGCGTCCGAGTTCGAACCGATTGGCGGGCGCGTTCGGATAGAACACATAGCGCGTCGCGCTCGGATCCCAGCTGAAGAAGCGGAAGTTTGCGCTCGCGGGCACACTCAGCAGCGTCTGGATATCTTGCGTGTAGTCATACGGCGCGGACACCAGGAAGCGTCCCCTGAAGAAGGTGCGCAACGGCTCCGACTTGAACTCGCCGATGACAGTGTTCTGACCGGAATTGATGGTAATCGTGCGCTGGTTGGGTGTGAAGGTGAAGCCCGACTTGATGGGCACGACGGTATATTCGCCGGGCGGCACGCTGGAGAAGCTGTAGTCGCCGTTCGCGTCGGTAGTGGCGGTTTGCACCACAGTTGTCCCGAAGCGCAGTTCCACGGTGGCGTTCGGTTCGGGCGCGCCGCCGAAGCGTCGGGTAATGCGTCCCGAAGCGGAGCCGGGCGGCAGTAGCGTCAGTTGGAAGTTGAGCGTGGTGGTCTGGTTGGCAGGCACATTCAGCGTCTGGCTTTCAGGCGCGTAGCCCGGCGCAACAGCGGTGACGATATACTCGCCTGCAGGCACACCGAAGGTATATTGCCCGTTGGCGTCGGTGGTCACATCGGCGCGAGTGTTTGTGCCTGCAACTGCTGTGACGCGCGCGTTGGGAATGGGTTGCCCCGTATTGGCGTCGGTCACTGTGCCTGTCACTGTGCCTGGTTCAGGCTCCAGCACGAAGTCGCCGACATTGGTGGTCTGTCCGGGTTGCACCTGCACATCGCGGTACACGCCATCGGGCGTGGGCTGCACAGGCGGCAGGGTGTAGCCGCCGAACGCAAGGCTCACCACCGTCACATCCCAGGTTCCGACAGGTACGCGCGGAATGAGGAAAGTGCCGTCGGGATCGGTAACTACTTCGCGCGTGAGTTGGGGATCAGTCGTGTTGGTCGCGCGTACTACCGCGCCGCGCACAGGCTGGTTGTTGATATCGATCACCCGTCCGCTAATCTGCCCTGGCGGCGTGGCGAGCATGAGCAGATTAATCGTCACGGGGTTGTTGTCGCCGTTGTTGAACAAGATGACGGTTTCGGGGTGCTGGGTTTTGAAGCCCGGTCGCTCCGCGTCC
Source organism: Fimbriimonadales bacterium (assembly GCA_046294565.1). Taxonomy (GTDB): domain Bacteria; phylum Armatimonadota; class Fimbriimonadia; order Fimbriimonadales; family GBS-DC; genus GBS-DC. Next base: position 13,157 of record JBKBKS010000042.1, on the reverse strand, counting down.
ACCAGATAGACGCCCGCCTCCAGCCCCGCCACACGATACAACCCGTTCGAGTCGGTAATCGCGTAGCCTGCATCCACTCCTGCGATGCTGATGGGCGTAATGCCAATCACGCGCACGAGCGCACGGGGCAGCGGCGTGTAAGTGCGGGTATCGGGGTCGTACTGGCGCACTTGCCCGATTAATACATTGTGCGTCATCCAACCGAAGGCGTTGTGGATGATTTTGTTGCGGTAGGCGCGGCACCAGAGAGTACCCTGACCACCAATCGTGGGACCGTCATTGTACGCCGAGTTGACGCCCTCTACACCGAAGGCAACGAACGCTAACTTGGAGCGTGTCGCCGAGTCAGCATAATAGGAGCCTGCCTGGTCGGAAGTGCCCAACAGTGAGCCTCCCAGCGAGCGAGGCTGGGTGTAGCGGTAGACCGCGCGGGCTGTGGAGCTGACCGTAACGGTGTCGATCCACACTTGGTTCCACGCCGCATCGGTGTAGAGGGGACCCGTGCCCGCGCCCACAGGCGGTATCACATCAAAAGTATCGAAGGTCGGGAACACGATGTAAGCCGCAGGGTGCGACAAGCGGAGTTCTTGGGGACGGTCAACCTGACGCGCGTTGCCCTCGAAGCGGAACCAGACGGGAAGCCCGCCAGGGTTGTCAGCAATCGGGTTGGGATCCTCGCCGCCGGGCGCAGGCACACCCTGCACGATGTGGCGCAACCCTTGGTAAGGCGTCAGGAACACATCGTCCGCCGAGTCGCTATCAAACGACACGCGCAGAATGTCGTTGAGGAACTGGTTAGCCACTGCGCCGCGCAAGCTGAGCGCCCAGGCGATATCTTGACCGCTGAACACTATGCGACCGCTACTTTGCAGGAAGGTGCGAATCAGTGTTTGGATTTCAGGGTCTAAGATGTGCCCAGGTCCTGCCCACACATTGCCTGTGTAGGGGCTACCCCAGACCACGATTCGGGGCGCATGGAGCTTTTGGCGGCTGTTGCCCTGTAGATCGGTCGGCTCGCTTTCCGTGCGCGGCAGGTAGCCTGCCAGCACAGACGGCGTAATGGGGTTGCGACACTGCACGCGCCAGATATTGTAGAGGTTGCCATAAGTGGTGTTCTGCCCCAGTGTGTCGGAGCGGATGAAGAAGCCAGGCGGCAGGTTCGGATGAGGCAGCGCGCCGTCGCCGTGAATAATCAGCGGGCTGCCGCTGGGCGGCTGCGTCAGGTCAAATGGCGGCTTGCCAGTCGGGTTGTCTGTCCAGTAGCTCTCCACAGGCTGCCAAGTGGGGCGCGTGATGGAGTTGCCAATCGCGTCGATGCGGTTCTGCACGAAAATCTGACCGCCCATGTAGTCCGACACCAGCAAGATGTTGTTGGAACCTGTGAACTGCTGGGTCGTGAAGCCTGTGATGTTATCGTAGATGAACTCGTTGCCCGCGTTGTCGCGCACAATCACATCGAGGTAGAAGTCGCTGGGCACATCAGGCGTGCGCCAAGTGGCGACATACCAGTCGGTGGGGTTGCCGTTGGCATCCAGCTCGGGCTGTAGCAACAGCGTGTCGTCTAAACTGCCGTCGAAGCCCAAGCGCGCCAAGCTGTAGGGGTCTTTATATTCGTAAGTCTGCGGATGGATTGCCTGCTGCCCCACTTCCACAAAGAGCGGCACATACGCCTGCCCCTGCCCCACCAAGATACGGTTCGGGAAGAAGATGTCGAACTGGAACAGCTGGTAGAGGCGGTGCTCCAGACCTTCAGCGTCTTGCTCCGCGCTGTCGGGGTCTTTGAACTGCACGCGCACGAAGTTCACGCCGCTTTGCAAGTCGACGGCGCGCACTTTAATTGTGACGGTGTCGCCTGGGAACGATTCTTTGGGGCTGACGAGGGGGAGCACTTCCACCACGGGCGGCGTCAGGTCGAACACGCGCGTCTCCCAGAGGTCGTGAACGCCCGGTCCGGGCGATTCTGCGCCTTGGGTACGGGTGGAGTGATAGGCGACGCGATTGCGTTCGTTGATGGCGCCTGTGGGGTACTTCGCGCCTGCGGCAGGGGCGAAGAAGCTCACATCGGGCACATCGGGCTGCGCTTGAGCGGGCGTGCTGGGGTCTGCCGTCAGGGCAATCACATCGCCGCCGAGCGGTTCGGGCAGCACAGCCGCCACACGATAGATATCGTAGATGTTGTCGGTCACATCCACACGGTCCGCGGGTTGCCCAATCCGATGCGGTTGTCCCGATTTGCGCGTGGTGGCAAACACCAGCACAGGCGTATTGCCAATCTGCGTCCACGCAGGCTGGCGGTCGCGTGGACGATTGCCATTCGAGTCCACAAAGTTCGTCCACTGAACCGCCGTGAGTGTGTTAAAATCGAGCATGTAGATATAGCTGCTGCCGTCGGCGGCGATTCGCGCGAAGGCGATGCGGTTCCCATCAGGCGACCATGCAGGTTCTACATCGTTCTCGCCTGGGTTGGGGAAGGTGATGCGTCGGAAGAAGGTTCCGTCTTCGAACGGTCGTCCGTCGGTGCGCGCGACATAGAGTCGGTAGCGCTGGTCAGCGGGAGTCTCACTGGCTTCCAGACGGTTCGACGCAAAGACCACCAAGTTGCCGCCGGGGCTGAGCGTGGGTCGGAGGTTCTGCGTGACGCCGTTATTGTCGGTGGTGATTACCGTGCGCTGCCCTGTGGCGAGGTTGCGCACGACGATGTTGTAGCTGCCTGCCGCGCTGCGGTTGGCGTAGGCGATGAGGTTCGCGGTGGAGTTGATGGTGGGCTGGATTTGGCTGCCGAACTGCTCATCGGGCGTGTCGCCAGTGATGGGGATCAAGTTCGTGAGATTGCCGATGTAGAGCTGGGAGCCTTCATCCACATCGCCGCGCCAGATGCGGTAGCGTGGGGTGGGATTGATTAACCGCCCATCGGGTCCGACGCTGCCCGCGTTGCTGGCGAAGTAGAGCTTCGATGCGCCGGGGGCGTACAGGGGGTGCATTTCGTCGGTGGCGGCGTTGGTGATGTCGGTATCCCAGCGCACGCTTCGGGTGCGCTGCAGACGCTGTTCGAGTTGCTGGCGGAACTGTTGAGGGTCAAATAGCCCGCCTTTACGCCAGCGCGTTTGCGTAGCGTCTTGAGGCGCGCGCGAGGGCGCGACGCGATAGTTCTGAGGCGGTATCTCCTTCACCCGCGCGTTCGGCAAAATATGGCGTCCGGGGCGGTCACGATAGGCGTCTTGGGTGGTCTCGCCGCCGCTTTGGGCGTAGCCTGCCCACGCCAGTAGAAGCCCCGCCAGTGTCACCTGCCATCGTCGTATCACTGCGTTCGAACCTCCTCTTCCGTTGTGCGATTTCACATCGAATGCGATACTCCTGCCCGATTTGGACGCTTCAACGCCGAATTCGTTGCGCTGAGCAGTATACCCCACGCGGTTCGGTCAGTTCCTGCCAGATTCGCTGTACCTGTGCCTCGACCTGTTCGAGGGTGCGATGGGTGCGTATGGTCCAGTCGGCGAAGGCGGCTTTGGCGCGTGTGGGCAGTTGCGCGCGGAGTATCAGACGCGCTTGTCGTGGCGCGACGCCGCGCTGGAGCAGGCGTTGGCGTTGCAGGGCAGGCGTCGCCTGCGCCACGATCACGCCGTCGAATGCGCCTTGCAGCGCGGTCTCGATGAGCAGCGGCACTTCCACCACCACCAGCGACGCTGCTTGCAGCGCGTCGAGCTGCTCGCGCAACGCACGCACGACCGCTGGGTGCATAATTTGATTGAGCTTGCGTCGCAGGCGCGGCTCGCCGAACACCAGTTGCGCCAGTGCGCCGCGCGCCAGCGCGCCATCCGCTGCTACAATCGACTGCCCAAACTCCTTGATTAACTGTCGGCATAACTCCGTCCCTGGACTGATGAGCGTCGCGACAATCGCGTCGCTGCTGAGCGTGTGTGCGCCCAGCGATGCGAACATCTGCAAGATAGTGGTCTTGCCTGCCGCGACGCCGCCAGTAATGGCAATCCGTTGCATTTACTCATTCGGGGCGTCTGTCGGGTTTCCTGCCGATGGTTCCTGAGTTTCGGTGGATTCCGTCTCGGATTGCGTTTGGGCGGCTTCCGTGCGCAGCTGTTGCAGTTGCGACGAGAGCCGATCGCCGATGGTGAACCCTGTTGGTTTGCCGCTACTGGCGCGTTGGCGATGCTCTTGCACGGCGCGCTGCTCTTCGGGGGCGCGCAGGCTAATCACCATGCGTCGGCGGCGCGGGTCTAACTCGATGATGCGTCCTTTGACGGTTTCACCCACCTGCACCACCTCCTCGGCGCTTTTGACGCGCTTGCTGGAGAGTTCGGAGAGGGGCAGGAACGCTTCGACGCCTTCCATCACGCGGGCGAACGCGCCCGTGCGCGCCACGCGCGAGATGGGCACTTCAATCTCGTCGCCCTCTTTGTATTGCTGCGCCGCCACCTGCCACGGGTCGGGCATCACTTGGCGTCGGCTCAGAGCGACCTTGCCGTTTTCGGGTTCGAGGCGGATGACCACCACTTCGATGGCGTCGCCCTCTTTGAGCACTTCGCGCGGGTTATCGATGCGCGCCCACGACATCTCGCTGATGTGGAGCAAGCCTTCGTACTCGCCGATATCGACGAACGCGCCGTAGGAGACGATTCGTTTCACCACGCCTTTGAATCGTTGCCCGACTTGGATGGTCGCGAAGACGCGCTCGCGGCGTTGGCGCTCCTCTTCCTCGCGCTGCTTGCGCAGTTCCTCGTCCGCCAACTTGTTCGATGCCACTACCTTGCGCTTCTCCGCGTCGACATCGATAATCTTTATGGGCATCACCTCGCCGATGAGTCGGTCGAGTTGGTTGGGGGGCAAGCGTCGCGCGATTTGACTCGCGGGCACGAAGCATCGCACGCCGATATTCACCACCACGCCGGCTTTCACAGCATCTTCCACCATCGCTTCCAGCGTCTCTTTGTTGTGGTAGGCTGCCACGATGGACTCCCAGAGCTTATCGAAGTCGGCTTCGCGTTTAGACAGCACGGGCGCGCCGCCCTCGCCGCGCGTGCGCACCACTTTCACATTGATAGTGTCGCCCACGCTCACTACTTCCTCTGCCGAGTCGATTTTGCCCGTGCCCAGCTCCTCTTTGGGGATTTTGACCTCTGTTTTCGTGCCGACATCGACCAGCGCGGAGTCGCGATCAACCTGCACCACCGTCGCTTGGATCACCTCGCCTGGTTCGAACGAAGGGAAGCTCTGCTCGATGGCTTCATCCATATTAATGGAGTCGTCGGGGGTTGTCTCGGTCGCGGATGGGACGGTAGACGCGGCGGCGACTGGGCTGGGCGCGGTGGGTTCCGCCGTCGGCGATTCAGGCGCGGCGGTATCGGCAGTGGCTTCGGCAGCCGTCTCGATCGCGTCGTCGGTCGGCGCGGTTTCCGTGGCGGGTGCGCTGTTTTCAGCGACTGCTTGCGTCGCCGTACTTGTTGTCTCCGCCGTCGGCTCCGAGTTCGCTTCTTGAGTCGCGGCTTCCGGCGTCGTCTCGGTCATCGGCGTCGTCTCGGTCGTCAGGTTCTCACGGGTCTGCTCATCGTTCCACATGGGTTCACGCTCCTCCATCAGACTGCTGGTGGTTTAGTTCGTGGCAGGCGTTGTTATTCCTGCCGTTTCTAAGTTGGAATTTTGCAAAACGCCCTCGATATAGGTCTGTTCGATGCGTTGCGCGTCTGGGTTCCAGAGGATGATATCGGCGCGTGCGCCTGCTCGGAGAGTGCCGAGTTCATCGCCGTAGCCGAGGGCGCGCGCGGGGTTCGCCGCGCACAGCAGCGAGGCGACTTCCAGTCCGAGCGATTCGGCGCAGTGTCGCAGGCAGGCGTCCATCGCGACTGTGCTGCCTGCCAGTCCGCCTGTCTCGGCCATACGCGCCGCGCCGTTTTGAACGACTGCGCGATGTCCCCACAGTTCGAACTCGTAGCCGTCGGGCATGCCCACGCCTGTCGTGCCGTCGGAGACGCAAAGCACGCGCTCAGCGCCTTTCGCCTTCACCAGCAGTTGCGCGGCGGCGGGGTGCGTATGTGTGTTGTCCCAGATGATCTCGGCGTTCAGTTCGTCATGAAGCATCACGGCGCCTGCCAGTCCAGGGTCGCGATGTTGGAACGGGCGCATCGCGTTGAAGGTGTGCGTGGCGTGGCGTGCGCCGCAGTCGATGGCGCGCAGGGTCTGCTCGTAAGTGGCGTCGCTGTGCCCGATGGAGACGATAATCCCCTGCTCCGCCAGATATTGGGTCAGTTCCAACCCGCCTTCCAGTTCCGGGGCGAGCGTGACGATACGCAGCTCGCCGATGAGGTCGCCCAGTTCGGTCTCCAGTTCGCGCACGCTGGGGGGTCGGATATACTCAGGCGGTTGCGCCCCTGCGCGTTGCGGGTTGATGAACGGACCTTCCAAGTGGCCTCCCAGCACGCGCGCGCCTGTCGCGCCGTGCGTGCGCGCCTCACGCGCAGCGCGTATGCAGCGGCGGATGGCGTCCCACGGCGCCGTGAGCGGCGTGACCAGGAACGCCGTGACGCCGTACTGCACGAGGCTTTGCGCGACCGCGCGAATCGCCTCAGGGTCGCCCTCCATCATGTCGCGCCCGAAGCCGCCGTGCAGATGGAGGTCAATCATGCCCGGCAGGGCGACATGGGCGCGCGCGTCCACATCGGGCGGCTCAATCGCTGTCAGGCGTGCAGGGTCATACGGCTCCCACGCGATAATCCGTCCTTTGTCCACCACCAGCGCGCGATGATTATAGCGTCGCCCATCGGTCGCCAGCGCGCCGCAGTAGATACGAAACGCCATTAGAGTAAAGTATACCTCACGCGCCGTGTCGGACGATGATTATCCCCTCCAGAGTCATCTGCACTGCCCAGTGCGTCCAGAAGCAGGGCAGGAACGACTTCACACGCAGCGCGACCCAGCTGAGAACGAACGCGGCGAAGAACGAGCCAATCACCTCTGGTATGGGCTTGCCATAGTGCAGCAGCGCAAACGCCCCTGCCTGCAGTCCAATCCCCCACCATCCAATCCAGCGGTACAGCCCGAAAGTCAGAAACCCCCGAAAGAAGAACTCCCAGCAGAACAGATAGTAGCCATACGCCAGCTGAAAGTAGACGGCGTACACAGGGTCGGTCAGAGTGCGCTTATCCTGCGGATAGTATTGCTGAAAATCGGGGCGTTGCGCGATATAGACCAGCACGGGCAACATCGCCAGATACATTAATAAGGCGTAGAGGGCGCCGAGTTTGCCGTCGCCGCGCGCCAAGCCGTATTGCCCCAACTCGCCTTTGCCGAAGAACGCCAGCGTCAGCACGGGCAGCCACAAGAGCACCATCGAGCTCACCAAGATATACTCGTTCGAATCGCGCAGGACTAAACTCTCGCGCCCGATGCCCAGCCAGCGCAGCGATTCAATCGAGTAGGGTTGAATGTAATACACAAAGAGGAACGCCACCACCAACGTTCCCAAGATTGCCACTTCCCATTCCGTGCGTTTGCCGTGCGCGGTAATAGCCTCCCTCCTGCGTGGGGGGATTATACCTTCTGGGCGCAGTTGCTGTGGCTTTCAGCGCGGCTGTAGTCCACCACCTCCGCGGCGATGTGCGCCATTTCGAGCAGATCGGCGTTCTCAGGGGCGTAGAGGCTGCGGTTCCAATCCGCCACAGGCAGCGCCGCCAGCATCACCTTGTCGGAGCGGCAAGAGGGATAGTTGTCGGCGATAAAAATCGAGGTGAGCGCGTTCGCGCCCATTCCTTGAAACGCGCTCACATCGGGTTCAAAGATGCAGCGCAGGCTATGTTTGCGGACGAGCCATTCGCGCACATAGCGGGTGTTGCGGTTGGCGGCGATGCCGCGCGGCGCGATGATGGCGACCATGCCTCCCGACTTGCACAGTTGGAAGAACCGCTCCAGAAACAGAATTTCGATGGCGACGGAGGGTTTGCGTCGTCCGCGTCGGTAGCGCGGCTCTTCAAATAGCGACGCCTGCTCCGATGGCTCTGGCTCGCGCGAGAGTTCGAAGCGCTCGAGGAGTTTCGGCTCGCGGATGCGGTAGCCTGTGGCGGCGTAGGGCGGGTTGCCAATCACCAAGTCGTAGTCGCCTTGCCAGTAGGGGTCAGGGTCTTGAATGGGCAGTAGTCCGTCTTGTAAGTACAGGCGCACGCGCTCGCCGTAGGGGCGTAGCCGCTCGCGGGCGCGCTCCAGCGGTTCCGGGTCGATATCGATGCCGACCACCTGTTGCACGCCGCGTTCCAAGGCGCATTCGAGGAAGACGCCCTCGCCGCAAGCGGGGTCGATCACTTTCCAGTGGGGCTGAGGACGCGCGACTTCCAGCATGAACTCTGCCAACGGGCGCGGCGTCCAGTATTGCCCCAGTGCGCGTTGGCGCGCAGTCGCCTTAGGCATACCATGCCTCCCGAATCAGCCTGAGGAGCGCTTGCTTCCCAGCGGTCAAATCGTAGCGTTCCAGCTCCGCAATCAAGCATTTGCTCTGCTTGCTCGGCGGCGACTTCGCCATCAAGAGCGCGTACATACGGCTGGGCGTGTGCGGGAATAGTCCACGCGGCAGCCCCAAAATCGCAACAGGGCGCGCCTGACGAAACAGCCATCGGCGCAGCGGCTTGGCGACGGCGTTGCTGAGCAGCCCCTCGGGAATAACCAACGCAATCCGTCCCTGCGGCTTGGTCAGGCGTACTGCAAGCTCCGCGAACGCCGCCTCATAGAGATTCACGCGCCCCTGCCCCTTGCCTGCATACCGAAAACGGCTCCTCAGGAACGAGACTTGTATCTCGCCCGCAGGCGGATTGCAGAGGATGAGGTCGTAAGCGTTCTCCTCCCATGAGTAGTCCAGCGAATTCGTTTGCCGTACATTCGGCGCGGTCTGTCCCGTCGCTAACTGAACAACCATGCTCGCAAGCGCCTGGGCATTAGGTTCGTACTCGAACCCGTGTAAGCATGCGGCGACTGCTTGAGGTTCTAAGCGGTGCTGTTCGATCAGATAGCGCGCTGCATGCAGTAGGAATCCACCTGAGCCGCATGCGAAATCCAGTATCTGCATGTCGGGCTGCGGTGCAGCTGCTTCCACCAGAAGTTCAACCACCTCATCGGGCGTGTAATACTGTCCGAGTCGGCGTACTTCATCGTTGGGGACGACAGGGCGAAAATAGTCGCGCGCGATATGACGCATGGCAGAGGCAAGGGCGAAGTCGCTCGCGCCGCTCCGACGCGCGTTCTCCACGCGCCGACGCAAATCACGGAGCGGCGTCTGCCGCAAGGTAGACGAACGCTGACTCTGGAGAAGATTCAGCAGGTTCACCACGCGCGTTCGGGGGGTATCCCCTTGCACGCTGAGCAACGCGCGGCGCAACAGTTCGCGGTCGCGCAGCGCTTGTCCCAACAGCGTATCGCTCCGCTGTAGATACTTGCCGATTAGGCGCGCCAGTTGCGCAGGCGAGAGGGCGTCTTCAGGCGTATCGTTCTGCAGCGGCTCATAGCAGATGCCCGCGTGCTGGCTCGACAGACGATAAAGAACATCTCTATCCCCTGCAGCCACCCACAGCAACGGCACAGGGTTCTCGAGGTTCCACGCCGCGCCTTTGAACCGCGCTTCTTCAAAGCCCGCGCGCAACTGCTCTGCTCTGCCTTCTACTTCCACCACCACAATTGGCGTATCTCCTTGAAACAGCATTACATCAGCATAGAGGCGTCGGTTGCCGTACAGGCGCACCTCCACCTCATACTCGAAATCTTCATGCTCCACATAGCCCAGCCGCTCCAAGATTTCGCGAACGCGCGTGGTGGGCTTGCCAGAGGGCTTAGCGCGACGCATTGCGGAACTCCAAAAATCCTTGTACCCATCGGGTAAGACGCTCCACTTCGTGAACAATCTGCGGGTCGCGCTCTAACGGAATACCCAACGGACGCGCTCGCAAGTATCGATGTTTAGGGCGAGTATCCATGCATTCAGCTATCGCGCCTATGCGTGCATACTCGTCCTCCAAAAGTTTCGCCAGCGATTCGGGAAGCCCCTCAGGAATAAGCGGCAGTGGACGCGCGTCCTTGCTGCGCGCCGCCTGCTCTGCTTGCACAATCATAGTTTCCAACATGCCGAACGCAATCCGCTGAAAGTATCCTCGCTCCTCATCCTGAGTCGCGTCTTGATCGTTCAGCGACCGCAAGTGATATGCAGTCATGAGTCGGTAATTCTGCTGAAACACTCGCTGGAGGCTATCAGGCAGTTTCGGAATCTTTATACGCTTCAGTTCGCCAAAGTCGATCTTTATCTGCCCTGAAACGCCAGAAGCGTAGCGTACTATCTGATGTGCGCCCCATTCAGACTGCAAGTATATAGCCACCCACTCTGGCTTGATGTCGTGTAGGATGATTCGCGTTATGTCCTGGCTGATATTGATCCGCGTGAAGGGAAACTGGTCGGTCAGAACGACGCATCGCCCCAGTGAACCGATGCCGGAGTTCACGATTAGCAGATCACCCGTCTTCAAGCGACTTCGCGCCAAATCGTTGTAGCTGCCTGCCTCTATAAAGCGTCGCTCTGTAGGCGTCTCGTAGGGGTCGATGCCCGTGCGTCGCAGGTTCCGCACCTGTAGATACAGCACGCCTTCGCGTTCCTCTTTGCGGCGGGGTGTGGGCAGCAGCAGTTTGACGGCGCCGTTTTGGTGCTGCACCGTCGTGCCGACGGGTGGATATTCGCGCTTGCCGACCTGTCCGTAGGTAATGCCCGGTACGGTTGTCCCGTCGCGCTCGACCGTGTCTGGGATGAACTTGTCGAGCTTTCTCAGCGGGTAGGGACACTTGCGCAGCTGCGCTTCCACCTCCACCCAGCGCGTGTTCCAGTAGCCGATATCGCCTCTATCGCTGACCTCGTCCACAGATACGCGCAGAAACTCTATTCGGTCGTCTTCATAGAGTTCGACCTTACCGCGCTGCGTGCTCTGCTTAGGTGTGAGACCTGCGAAGCCCATCGTTGTCTGCTCCTGCCGACGAGTATACCCAAGCCGCAGTTCATGCTCGTTATTGCCATCGTGCGCGGATTTCGTAGACGCGCTGCTTGCCGCTGTAGCCGCCGATGAGCGCGAGGGTTCCGATTGGCTGGCTGGGGTTCGGGTCGCGTGCGTAGAGGATAGGCGCCCCATCGAAGAGCGCCCAGAGTTTGCCGTCGCGCCGTGAGAGTTGGAGCGTGTGGCGTCCGGGGGTCATCATCTGCTCGCTGTTGCTGGTCTCCATGCCGAAGATTCGGAAGCGCGTGCGTGTGTTTGCGTAGCCGCCCACGAACAGCACATAGTCGCGTCCAGCGTTCATTGCGTTCTCAGGGGTGGTCGGCAAGAAGGCGGCGAGGATGCCGTCCTGCACGGCTTCCAGCTCTACCCACAGGTCGAACTCGGTTGCGTTCAGCCCTGTCAGGCGCAGGTGCGCCTCTTCGTGTCCCTCGCACACCCATGCGCCGTCGCGCAGTTGCCAGCCGGCGCCGATAGATAAGCCTTCGGCGTTGGTGGGCGTGAAGACGCGCGTCGCCTGCTCGCGTGTGAGCGTCGGGGGCGCGCCGTCGGGTATCGGCAGCGTTCCTGACGGCTCTTTCATGATGCAGTAGAACACATCGTAGGGTTCGTAGAGGGAGTAGCCAGTGCCGTTGGCGCGGTAGAGGTTAGTGTAGACGCCGATTTCGCGTCCGCCGCCCAGCCAGAACCAGCGGCTCTCGCCCCCGTTGGGGATGCTGAGTTCGATGATGGTCGTGCGGTCGCGTCGGCGGGCGGCTTTCCACTGCAAGCCGGGCGCGTCGCGCCCCAGCGTGCGCGCCTCCACCGCGCCGCGATTGCGCGCCTCGAACTGAAAAACGCTCTCCGTGCTGTAGACGCCCTGCCCCTCGCCGTCGAAACCCGCGTATAGCCAATCCCAGTCGCCTGTGATTTCAAACATGGCGTAGTAGGAGTCCCCGTCGTGGCAGTGTTTGAGGATGAGTTTCAGCCCATCCTGCTCCAGCACGCCTGCGGGCGGGATGTGTTCCCACTCGCTGGCGTCGCCGTCCACTGTTGCGCGTGCGTACCACACGAACGGCTGCCACGGATAGAGCGGGTAAGGGTCTATCGTGTCGGGCAAGCCGTCGCCGTCTTGGTCGGTTAGGCGCGGGTTGGGGATACGCGATTGCCACGCAGGTTTGACGAAGGTGTTTTGCAGGGGCGCGGGCGTCCAGGTGCTGAGCATCGCCTTGTGGAGGTCGTTCATCTGCCCATCGGTTTGGGCGCGGCGCGGGTCGGAGCCGAACCGTTTCTCGTCGAGCGGCAGGCGCGGGTCGTCGTCGGGGAAGCCGTCGCCGTCCGCGTCGCGCACGATAATCGCCTCGCCGAAGTAGAGTCGCAGCCACTGCGCGTCGCTGAGTTGGCGGTCCCAATACGCCATCACATTCCAGTGTTCGCCGTGTTTGCCCGCCGTACTCCACGGGTTGATTGCGACGGAGCCGTCGGGGTTCTGACGGCGGTAGCGCGGGTCAGGGTGGTTGAACACGATGCGCTCGTCCTCACGGTTGGCGAGCGAGAACGCGCCGAACGATTCCATCTGGTGATGGAACTCGTGCGCCACCAGCCATGCGGTGTCGCCGCCGCCGAGAAACTGGCTGCGCGCGGGGATTCCATCGGGGAAGCCGTCCACGCCGTAGGTGCCGCCGCCGCTGGGGTAGTATTCCCAAGCGTTCTTCTGCGGGTTCCAGCGTCGGGGGAACGCCTGCTCAATCTGCCCTGCGTAGGGTTGCTCTTCGTAGACGGGTTGCGTGTTCGCGCGTGTGATGTCGCGCGTATCAACAATCGTGAACGCGCCCCCGCCCGGCGGCGCGAAGTCCACCCCCGCCCACGAGCGGCAAGGCGGCAACCCTTTATAGAACCCCGACGCTTCAGCAGGCTCCTCGCCCCACCGTTGCCAGCGGTCGTCCACGAAAATCTGGAAGTCCACCCAGAAGCGCATACCGCTGTTGACCCAGAAGTAGCGCGCGGCGATAGCGTACTCTTCAAGAATGCGCTGGAACTCGGCGTCGGTCATCTTAGGGGGCGGCGGCGCAGGGTGGGCAGGGTCTTGATACGCCGAGGCGACATTAACTACATTCGGCATCAGCAGCACCTTCACGGGCAGCCGAATGATGGTCTTAT
>JBKBKS010000041.1:0-17433 GCA_046294565.1 Fimbriimonadales bacterium | reverse complement strand
GGACAGGAATGTCCGTGCTACGGGGAGGTATACTTACCCCACAGGAGGCTATCGGTATGGAGCGTTCAAACGCCGTGACTTTTCAGGGTCAACCGCTGACGCTGGTCGGCAACGCACTCAAGCCGGGCGAACCCGCGCCCGACGCGACCGTCGTCAAACAAGACCTGACGCCCGTCAACATCCACGATTACAAAGGGCATGTGCTCCTGATTAGCGTCGTGCCCTCGCTGGACACCAGCGTGTGTAGCGCACAGACCAAACGCTTCAACGAGGAGGCAAGCAAGCTTCCCGACTCGGTGAAGTTGGTTACTGTGAGCATGGATCTGCCCTTCGCGCAGAAGCGGTTCTGCGGCGCGGAAGGTATCGACAAAATCGAAGTGCTGTCCGACCACCGCGAGGGGGCGTTCGGGCAGGCGTACGGTACATTAGTCAAGGAGTTGCGCATCCTGTGTCGCGCGGTGTTCGTGGTGGACGCGCAGGGCGTTGTCCGCTACGCCGAGTATGTGCCCGAAATCACGAACCACCCGAACTACGACGCCGCGCTGCAGGCAGTGCGTCAACTCATCGCCTGAGAGGAGCCTATGGTGCGCTGGCTACCGTTACCCCGAAGCGTTGAAGTGTCGTCCGAGCGGTTGCCCTTCGCAGGCTGCCACGCGATTAAGACGCCGCCGCAGGCAGACTGGGAGCGCGCTGTTCAGCCCCTGCGTGCGCTGGGCGTCTCCTACGGCGGCTGGACGGCGTTCGTTGAGCATGATTCGTCGTTGGCGGCGGAGGCGTATCGCCTGCGCGTGGAGAACGGACGCATCTACATCCACGCCAGCTCGCCCCGCGCCGCCTTCTACGCCTGCCACACCCTGCTCCAAGCGTGGGACACGAAGTCTATCCCCCTCATGACGGTAGACGACTCGCCCACGCTGGCGTGGCGCGGCGTTGTGGAAGGCTTCTACGGGAAACCCTGGAGCCATAACGCCCGCCTGAAGATGCTCGATTTCATGGGCGCCCACAAGATGAATATCTACCTCTACGCGCCCAAAGACGACCCCTACCACCGCGAACGGTGGCGCGAGCCATACCCCGACGCCGACGCCCAACGCCTCAACGAACTCATCCAGCGCGCCCACGCCAACTTCATCGAGTTCGTGTTCTGCATCAGCCCCGGCTTGTCGATGGTCTACTCCGACCCTGCCGAGTTCGAGAAACTCATCGCGAAAATCGAGGCGGTGCGACAGATGGGCGTGCGCAGCTTCGGACTGCTGGTGGACGACATCCCCGAAGAGTTGCAGCACGACGCCGATAAGAAGACCTACACCTCGCTGGCGCACGCGCACGCCGAACTCGCCAACCGCCTACACCACTGGCTCAAAGAGCGCGACCCGAACACATGGCTCATCGTGTGCCCCACCTTCTATCACAATCGCGGCGAACCGCCCTATGTGCGCGAACTCGGCGAGCGCACCGAACGCAGAATCTCCATTATGTGGACGGGTCCGAAGGTCGTTTCGCGCGAGATTACCCACGAAGACGCCGAGCTGTTCAAGATTGCCATCCAGCGCAAGCCGTTCGTATGGGATAACTACCCTGTGAACGACTACGAGACCAGCCGCCTGCTGATGGGCGCTATCACGGGGCGCGACGCCGAGACGCTGCAACATCTGGAAGCGTTAGTGTCTAACCCGATGAATCAGGCGGAAGCGTCCAAAGTCGCGCTGGGCACTTACGCCGACTTCCTGTGGAACGCTGAAGCCTATGACCCCCAACGCAGCTGGGAAAACTCGGTCGCGCACTTGGTGGGCGAGGAGGCGTTGCCCGTGATGCTGGAGTTCTGCAAGCAGAACCTCTGGACACGCCACTGGACGGAACCCGCGCCAGAGGTGGAACGCGCGATTGAAGACTGGCAGACCACAGGCGACCCTGAACCCCTGCGCGCGACGCTGACCGCGCTGGCAACCCTCCCCCGACGACTCAAGCAAGCCGTCCACCACCCCGAACTCATCGAGGAAATCGAACCTTGGCTGCTGCGCATGGAACAGGTAAGCCTGCTGGGACTGGAGCTGCTCGACGCGATAGAAGAAGAGTCGCTCCGCCCGCGAAGCATCCTCAGCCAGCTCGAGGCGATTCGCGAGATCAACGAGGCGGTCGTGTGCGACGGCTGGATCGAACGCTGGATCCGTGAGACCGTTGAAGAGTTAGCCGAGTCATGAACACCTTCGGGCATCTGTTCCGAATCACGACCTTTGGCGAGTCGCACGGCGGGGCAGTGGGGGTGGTGGTGGACGGCTGCCCGCCGCGCATCCCCATCACACCCGAAGAAATCCAGTTCGAACTCGACCGACGCCGACCGGGGCAAAGCCAACTCACCACGCAACGCAAAGAGAGCGACACGGTGCATATCATGTCGGGGGTGTTTGAGGGGCAGACGCTGGGCACGCCGATTTTGATGCTGGTTTATAACGAGGACGCGCGCCCCCAAGCCTATGAGAGTTTCAAACACCTCTACCGCCCCTCGCACGCGGATTACACTTACCAAGCGAAGTACGGCATCCGCAACTGGCAGGGAGGCGGACGCAGTAGCGCACGCGAGACCGTCGGGCGCGTGGCGGCGGGCGCACTCGCCAAAAAAGTGTTGCGCACCCTCTGGAGCGTGGAAATCCTGGCGTGGGTGGAGCAAATCCACACCATTGAGGCGCAAGTAGACCCCGCAACCGTGACGCTGGAGCAGGTGGAGAGCAACCCCGTGCGCTGCCCCGACGCCGACGCCGCCGAGAAGATGATACGCCGCATCGAGCAGGTGCGCAAGCAGGGCGATTCGGTGGGAGGCGTCATCCGATGCATCGCGCGGAATGTGCCCCCAGGCTGGGGTAGCCCCGTGTTCGACAAACTGGAGGCGGACTTGGCGAAGGCAGTGATGAGCCTGCCCGCGAGCAAAGGCTTCGAAATTGGCTCAGGCTTTCGCGGGACGCGCCTGCGCGGCAGCGAACACAACGACGAGTTCTACACCGACGAGTTCGGGCATATCCGCACGCGCACGAACTTCTCCGGCGGCGTGCAGGGCGGTATCAGCAACGGCGAGTTGATTGACCTGCGCGTCGCGTTCAAGCCCACCGCCACCATCTTCAAGCCCCAACAGACGGTCAGCGAGACGGGCGAGGCGGCGGTTCTGCAGGCGCGCGGTCGGCACGACCCATGCGTGCTACCCCGCGCCGTGCCGATGGTGGAAGCGATGGTCGCCCTCGTGCTGGTCGACCACGCCCTGCGCCAGCGCGGACAGTGTGGGGAATAGACGCCGCCGCTCACGGCTCTGCAGGCGCGTCCGGGCGGCGTCCTGTGTAGGTCAGGAAGGGCTGAGTATAGTCCACACACGGCTCGAACGCGCTGAGAGCTTGCAATAAAGCCGCTGCCTCCTCGCGTTGCTCAGGGGGGAATCCCTCGCTGGCGGCGATGGAGAGGCGAAGCCTGTTAATCGCCAGTGTGAAGCCCTCCGTGAAGACGGGCAAGCCAAGGCTCGATAGACGCAGCAATTCCCGCAGCGAATCTTGCGGATTGCCCTGGCGCGCATAGCACTCGCTGCGGATGACCGCGCCGTCCGCGCCGTACTGGGGGGATGTTAGCTGCTCTGTCCACTCGCCGAGCTGCTGCAACGCATTCGTCCGCAGCAGGGCGTACAGGTACACCAGGCGCGGCAGGTCGGGCTTGCTGGCTATGTGGTGCAGCGCGAGTTGGGCGGCGGTTTCCCCGTCGCCATGCCACAGGAACTGCAGAGCCGTGTCCAGTGCTTTGTTCGGTAAGTGTGCGTGCAGTTGGGGCGGTTCGGTCGGATGGAGCCATACCTGCACCTTGAGGGCGTCGTGGGGCAAGATTAGATGCACGCCTGCGGCGCCTGCCTGCGCCACCTGCAAAATCAGCTGGCGCGTCTCCCCGCGCCTACTCAGTCGGTACGCCATCTGCCGTTCTTTGCGCCGACGGGGGGAAACCTCGCCGACCGTTTCAGGGCGCAACACACGGCAAGTGCCTTGCAGGGGGTTGCCCGCGTAGCAGGCGATGTGTGTTTCCCTATGTTGCGCTCGCGTCGCGTCTTTGTCGGGCAACCGAATCGCCGCCGCGTTGGCGGAACGCTCGATGTGCAGCGTGAGCGTGCGTGAGCGTGCGCGTTGGGCTGCGGGCGCGCTCATCGGCTCGCGCGGAGCATCATGGAACGATATCCTCTGCTCCTGCCCCTGCGCCGCCCGCACGCGCCGATAGGCGTACTGACCATCGGGAAAGCGCGCCAGCACCACATAGTCGCCCGGCTCCAGATCCAGTGCGTCGGAAGTGAGCGCGCGACGCACCAGCGTCATGTCCAGTCGGCGCACTTCCACAGGCAATTCAACGCCCCCATACCCCGAAAACGACAAGAAGCTCCTCACAACGCCTCCAATTCTACCACTGTGATGGGATAACGCACTTCGCGGATTACCTGCTTGTCGGGCGCAGTTCGTGGCTCAGTGTTGCGCCACAGTTCGAACTGATAATAGCCTGGCGTCAGGCGAGTTTCGTAGGGGATTGGGATGGGCGGTGGGAGGTCGTGCAAGAGCGCGCCCTCGCCATCTCGCACTTGCACTTGCGCATGATGATGCGCCTCGCGCGGGTTCAAGAACAGTTGCACCTGTGCCTGAGGCGGCTGGGGCAGGTAGCACAGCACGGCGTCGCGCCCGACGCCGTGCACTGTAATTTGTTGCTCGGCGTGGTGGGATTGCAGCAGCTCGCGTATGGTTGCCCCCAGCATACGCTGCAGGGTCGTACTGGTGACTCGCCAGCGTCCGTGCGCGTCGGGTTCGGCGGCGGCGCCCTGCAAGCAGTGAATCAGCGCTTTGGAGAAGAAGGTTTGCGTGTTCGGTTCGGCGTAGGCGAGACCGCCGACAGTGGCTGCGAAGAAGAGGGGCGCGGTACGGTCATCGGGCATATCGGGGAGGTACACATCGAACGCAGGGGTTGGGCTGAGCCGTTGGTAGTCGGCGAACTGGCTCGGTCTATTGCGGCAGGCGTCGATGAAGTAGAACTGTGTGCGCCCGATGTCGGGATACCGATGGGACGGCGCCATGCCGTGATAGAGGCTATTGACATCGAAACTGTTGCGCAGCAGGCTGCCCATCCCGTCGTTGAAATCCTCCAGCAGCAGTATCTGATCCATGCGGTTGCGTATCACGCCGTGCCCTACGAAGTAGAAGAAGGCGGCGTTGTCGCGATTCTGAGCTACATCCGCGCGCCACTCACATGCAGCGCGTAAGAACTCGTTCAGGGTCGCTGCCGTTGCATGGCGCACTGCTGGATTGCGCCGCGTCTCGTCGTCGGTCGGGCTAAGCAGCAGTCGGCAGGTCGCCAGAGGCGCGCAGAGCGTATCGGTGTTCTGCAGCAGCCACTCATAGACTGTGTAGGCGGAGTAGGCGGCGCAGGAGAGTTGCGTCATACCACACGACTCAGGCGTCGGAACCGACCCGACAGGCGGCAAGTAGCGATACGCGCTCACGCCCACAATCAAAGCGTGGAAGCCCGCTTGCCCCCGTCGGGCATCGCGGGCGTCATAGACCAGACTCATCGGCGGAGCGACTCTGCCAGCTTCGGCGCGAGGGCTTCGTAAAAGCGCGGCGCGGCGAAGTAGCTAAACATCGCGTGCGCCGCCCAGCCCGAACCCGTCTGGTAAGACACATCCTCCACACCGTCAAAAATCGGCTCCGCAGCGAACCCCAGCACATCCACAGGATCGTACACATTCAGCCAGTACCCCAAGTTAGGGGACTTCGCCACGCGGTTCGGGAAACGCACGGCAGGGTCGGACGCCTTGAACAGCTTCAACTCTTCAAACAGCCCCACTTGCCCTGCCACTGAGACCCATGCATCCACCTGCGCCTCAGGCGCGTAGTAGCTGATGAGGTCATAAAAGATATTGCCGCCCATTGAGTGGGTTAGCACTATCAGCGGCTCGTCGGGGACAGGCGTGAGCGCGTCGCGCACTTCCTGTAGGATTGCGCTGGGCATCTCGCGTTCGCCGCGATGCGCGAGATAGGTCATCACATCGCCCATCAGTTGCGCCACAAGCGGCGTGAGGGCGGGACGCAGCAGCTTTTGTAGCATCGCACGCAAGTGATAAAGGAAACTCTCTATCGATGAAATAGCCCCCATCGGCTCCAGTGCGCGGTTCGGCTGGCGATGGAGTGCTTCGGCGAGGATTTGGAACAGCTCGTCGTCGGAGTGGGCGTTTTGGACGGCGCGCTGTGTATCGGGCGAACGCGCCGCCTCGTACAACGCTATCAGAGATTCTGGAGGTTCGTCTGTGTGGTCAATCGCAAGCGTCACGAACAGGTTCGCGACGGCAAGTAGGTCGCGCTGTGCGGCGCGCAGGAGCAGGTTCTCAGGAAGCATATCAGTACGCACATCCACAAGGTCGGCTAATGCGGCGTCGTGAACGGCTTCAGCTTCCGTGATTGGCGTCTCGCCCAGAGGTTCCAGAGCGCGTCCACGCGGCAAGCTGTTGAGGTGCCACGCGAACGCCGAGCCATGCTTGCCCCAGTAGATCCAGCGCGTCTCGGTCGCGTGGAGTTCCAACGGCTGCAGGAGGTAGCGGCGCAGAATCGGCTCACAGCGTTCCGTCAGCCGCGTGAAGCCCTCCTCACGAACGCCAATTCCGTGAATGACTACGACAGGCATAACACAAAGGTCAGCGGATTGCTTTCGAGTATACCTGTGCGGGCTACCTGCTACCCTCGCGCCCCCGCCGACGAGCTATGCTTGGACACGACTGTCCCAGCCACAGGGGCTCCGTAAAACTCCCAGATTTTCGCTGCGCCTATTAATAAAACGCCTGCATGTGGCAATAATCTATACGCGCACGGACGCGCAGGGAGGACAGGATAGGATGCAGGTCTACCAGTTGTTCGAACCCGTGGGGGCTACTGCAGTGATTGCCCCGCCTGAACGCCATGTGCTGATCGTAGACGACGACACGCTCGTACGCGAGACGCTGCGGTTCGTATTGGAGGATGGGGGGTATCGGGTATACGCGGCGTCATCGGGCGCGGAGGCGTTGCAGCTGCTCCAGCAGAAGCCTGTGGACATCGTTCTCAGCGATATCTTTATGCCTGGGATGAACGGTTTCGACCTGTTGCGCCAGATACGCGAACATGCGCCCGACACACCCGTGATTTTGATTACGGGCTACGGCAACATCGAGATGGCGCGTGAGGCGCTCAAACAGGGCGCCAGCGACTTCATCACCAAGCCCTACAATATCCACGAAATCCCGATTATGATTGAGCGGAACATGACGCGCCACTCGATTCTGAGCAGTCAGGCGCGCGCCTATGAGGATGCGGTGCAGCAATCGTATCGGGCGACGCTGGATGCACTGCTGGCGGCGTTAGACACGCGCGACACCGAGACGGAGGGGCACTCGGAGCGTGTGGCGGCGTACACGATGGCGATGGCGCGACGGTTGAACCTCTCGCCCAGCGAGCTGAGCGATATCGAGCGCGGCGCGCTGCTGCATGACATCGGCAAAATCGGCGTGCCGGATAGTATCCTCTACAAGCCTGAGCCGCTCACGCCCGAAGAGTGGGAGATTATGCGCCAGCATCCCGTGATTGGCTATCGGATGTGTATGAAGGTGGACGCGCTGCGCCCTGCCGCCCCGATTGTGTTGCACCACCACGAACGCTGGGACGGTCAGGGCTACCCGTATGGGCTGGCGGGTGAAGCCATCCCACTGGGCGCGCGGATTTTCGCCATCGCCGACACGCTGGACGCGATGACCTCCGACCGCCCGTACCGTCAGGCACAGAGCTTCGCGGAGGCGCGCGAAGAGATTGTCCGCTGTTCAGGCACTCAGTTCGACCCTGAGATGGTCAAACTCTTCCTTGAAATTCCTGAGGAGGAATGGCGCTTGATTCGCGAGCTCAGCCTCGCGAACCGCCAGCAACGGGCAGCCGCCTGAATCGCGCAGACTCAGGCGCTGCCTCGCACGGAACGCGCGCTTGAGCAACGCAATCAATCGCTTCTGCTCTTCATAGCGACGCCGACAAGCGTCGCACGCGCGTAAATGGGCTTCCAGCAAGTCGGCGAGCTCAGGCGCAAGGTCGTCCATGATGTAAGACTCGATATATTCCTGCTCTCGCCTGCATGTCATACTTAGCCACCTTCCGTGATGACCGATTGGATGATTGGGTGGGTTTTCAAGCGCGACAGCGCCCGTGTGACGCGCTTGCGCACAGCTTCCTCGCTCAAACCCATTCGCTGGGCAATCTCGCGGTAGCTCATGCCCGCGCCATAGCGCCACTCGAACATCTGTCGGTCGCTCTCCGACAGCGTCTGCATCGCTTGCTGCAACACAAAGTACAACAATAAATCCTCTTCAGGCATGGAGTAAGCCTCTGTCTCCACATCCGCCTCCAGCCCAAGGGAACACATCTCTTGCTCGCGTTTGTGCTCGCGGTACCAAGTGAACACCGCGTTGCGTACGACTGTTCGCAGCCACGGCTCCATCTTGTCCAAATCGCGCAGGCTATCGAGCTTACTATATACCCGCAGCAAGCACTCCTGGGTCAGGTCTGCCACATCGTCGTCGTGTGAGCGGCAATACCGTCGTACCAGTTGCTCTATCCGATCACGCAACGCTACATAGAACTGATGCTCCGCATAGTGCGATGTCCTTTCCGCATGATACATGGTAGCCACCTTCCTTCCTTTCAGCGCACCCTATGCGCGCCTGCCTATTAATGGCTCAAAAAGCGTCCAAAAGCGGACAGGTTTCCCAGCGGAATTGGGCAAATTCGCCCCGAATCTGGGGAATTTGCCCGCCCCATGCAGGCGGCTATAACGCACGGAGGGGAAAGGACGCGGCGGAAGACGCCGCCGAGAGTACCTCCCCTCCCCTGCTTAGAGATATCCACCTTCCGCTGTATTTATTATACATCAGATTCGGGGGAATTGTCAAGGGGGTTCGGGCGGGCAATTCGTGAAGATTTCGTTAAAACAGGCGCATCTGCTGCTCGCCTTCGGGCGCGACAGGCTGCTGGTTCTCCAGTTGGCGGCGGATCTCCTTCACCTTCTCGCGCGCGGCAGCGAGGTCGTTCACCAGCGAGCGGTACGCCTTCTCATACGCTTCGCCTGACTGACGCAGAATGTAGGCGGGGTGCAGCGCGGCGATGACCGCGAGTGCATAGCGGTTGCTGAACCACTGCCCGCGCTCCTGCATGATTTTGAAGTTTTTGTGGATGAGGGTGGAGGCGGCGGGCGCGCCGAGGCAGACAATCACCAAGGGCTTGATCAGCGTCAGTGGCGCGCCGCGCCATGGGTAGCAGGCTTGGATTTCGTCGGGGGCGGGGGGGCGGTTGCGCACGCGCCCGTTCTCGGTGATGCAGGCGCGGCACTTGACGATGTTGCAGATATACACATGGCGGCGCGCCATGCCTGCCTCGCGGAGCGCCTTGTCCAGCAGTGCGCCAGCTCTCCCCACAAATGGGCGTCCTGTGGCGTCTTCTTGCTCGCCGGGACCTTCGCCGACAATCACCAGCGGCGAGCGCGGGTTGCCCTCGCCGAACACGACCTGCGTGCGCGTTTGTGAGAGGGGACAGGCGACGCAGACCTTCGCGCGCGATTCCACCTCCGCCAACAGCTCCTCCACAGGGCGTTCCTCAGGGTTCATTGGCGGCGTTCACCTCCTGCATCGCGCGTTGCAGTCGCGCGTAGGTCTGCTCCAAGCTTTCGGGCAGCACGCGCGTCTCGCCGATGGTCGCCATGAAGTTCGTGTCGCCATTCCAGCGAGGCACGATGTGCAAGTGGAGATGCTGCTCGATGCCTGCGCCCGCCGCGCGCCCCAAGTTGAAGCCGATATTTAGCCCATCGGGGCGGTACTCGCGTTCTAAGGCGCGTATGCACAGGCGCGTCACGCGCCCGATATCGAGCCACTCAGCGTCGGTGAGGCTTGCCAAGTCGCGCGTGTGGCGGTAGGGGACAATCATCAAATGCCCGCTGGTGTAGGGGAATAGGTTCAAGATGACGAAGCAGTCGGTGGAGCGCCATAGGATTAGATGCTCGGCGTCGGTGTGAGCGGCGGGTTTGGCGCAGAAGATGCACTCAGCGCTGGGCTGGCTCGCCGCGCTCACATACTGCATCCGCCAAGGCGCCCACAAGCGTTCTTGCATACAGCTATTATACCGCTTCGCGCGTTTCTTCGCCTTCTGCCCACACGACCGCCGCGTGCCACAGCGCCGCGCCCGTAAGCCCCACGCCTGCCAACACCTGCAGCCAGTTGTTCAGGTTATAGTGCGCGTAGGTGAAGTTTGCAAAGTATAGCGACAGCGCGACCATCAGCAGCGCGACGGGCCACTCGGGCGGGCGGCGACGCCCCATGCCCAACGCGCTAATCACACACAGAACGCCCAACGGCAGCCATAGCACTTGCTCAATCGCCCCCAGCCCCCCTACCGACAGCCCCAGCCAGGTGGCGACCGACTTGGTGATGAAATACAGCCCCAGTCCATAGGCGAACAAGATGAGCAGGCGGTGTCGCACGGCAGGCAGGAAGAAGCCCAGCCCTGCCAGCAGCGCCAGCAGCAGCGCGTGCCGGCGGAGGAACGCGACCTCTTGAAGCAGATAGACCGCCGTCACGCCTGCCGCTGCAGTCAGCAGCGGCAGCCAGCGCAGTCGCCACGCCTCACTGCGAAACCACTCCGCCATCAGTTCGGGTTCAGCAACTCGTTGAGTTGGTGTTCAATCGCAGCAATCCAGTGTTTGGCTTGCTCGATTTGGCGCGCCACCGATTCGGGCGCGGTTCCCCCCAAGATGGCGCGGGCGCGTACGGCGCGTTCGGGGTCGATGGTCTCCAGCGCGTCTGCCTCGAAGCGCGGGTGATGCCGCTGCAGCGTCTCCAGCGTGAGTCCTTCCAATCCGATACCCTGTTGCAAACACTCGCGTACAATCTGCCCCACAATCTGGTGCGCCTCGCGGAACGGGACGCCCTTGCGCACCAGATAGTCCGCCAGCTCCGTTGCGGTGGAGTAGTCGCCCTGCAGGGCGCGGCGCATACGCTCGGGATCCCAGCGTGTCTGCTCCAACATGTCGGTCATCAAGCGCACGGAGGGGATTACAGTGTCCAACGTGGCGAACAGGAGCGGCTTATCGTCCTGCAGGTCGCGGTTGTAGGTCAGGGGCAGCGCTTTTAGCAGCGCAAGCATGCTCGTCAGGTTGCCAATCGTGAGCGCGCTGCGTCCCCGAATCAGCTCGGCGATGTCGGGGTTCTTCTTCTGGGGCATCATGCTGCTGCCTGTCGTGTGTGCGTCTGAGAGTTCCACGAAGCCATATTCGGGGGTACTCCAGAGTATCAGCTCCTGCGCCAGACGGCTGAGATGCACCATCAGCAGCGCGGACACGAATAGGTACTCGGCGATGAAGTCGCGGTCGGATACAGCGTCCATGCTGTTGGGCGCGGGCATGGCGAATCCGAGCTCGGCGGCGAGCAGTTCGCGGTCGATGGGGAAGGTCGTGCCCGACAGTGCGCCTGCGCCGAGCGGGCAAAGGTTCATGCGGTCGCCTGCGTGCGCCAGACGCGACAGGTCGCGGATGAACGCCCAGCAATGCGCCATCAGGTGGTGCCCCAGCGTCACGGGTTGCGCGTGCTGTTGATGGGTCAGTCCGGGCAGGAGCGTGTGTGCGTGCTGCTCGGCGATTTGCATGAGTTGGCGGCACAGGGCGAGCAGGGCGCGGGCGAGGTCTGGAGTGCGCTCGCGCAGCCACATCCGCACTTCGGTCGCCACCAAGTCGTTGCGGCTGCGCCCCGTGTGCAGTTTGCCCGCCAGCGCCCCGATTTTCTCGTATAGGCGCGCCTCTATTGCTGTGTGGATGTCCTCATACTCGTCGAAGGGAAACCATTCGCCGGTTTCGATTTCGGCGTGGATTTCGAGCAGGGCGTCCACGATACGGTTCGCCTCGTGGGGGCTGAGCATGCCCGTGATGCCCATCATTCGGGCGTGTGCAGCGCTGGCGTGCAGCTCCTGCTTCCACAGGCGCACATCGTGTTGCAGCGAGAAGGAATAGGCTTGCGCTTCGGGCGAGAGGTCGCCTTCAAACCGTCCGCCCCACATCTTAGGCGTCTCCGGGATTAGCATCACGCCGAATTATACCTGCGACGATGGGCAGGTATCCTTATTCCGATGCGCCTGCTGGATCGGCTGATACTGCGCGAGCTATTGCCCCCGTTGCTGTTCGGCGTGGGATTGTTCACTGCGCTGGTGTTTGCGGGGGGTTATGTGTTTATGATTACGGAGTACGCGACCAAGGGCGCGCCTTTGGGCTTGGTGATTGAGCTCGCGCTGCTCTATCTGCCTCAAATCGCGGTGCGCACGCTGCCGATGGGGATGCTGCTGGCGACGCTGCTGGGGTTTGGACGGCTCTCGTCGGATTGGGAGATTACGGCGATTCGCGCGGCGGGAGTGAGCCTGCGTCGGATTCTCGCGCCTGTGTTCTGGCTGAGCTTGCTGGTGAGCCTCGCGGCGATGGCGTTCAACGAAACGCTGGTACCCTGGGCGACTGAGCGCGCCGCGCAGATTCGAGCAGCTATCTTGGAGCAGCTGAACCTCACCGAGCAGCAGGCGTTTGGCTTCGCGCAGTTTCGCGAGGGCAGGCTCGACTCGTATGTGATCGTGGCGGGCGGACGCGACGCGCAGACGCAGGAGCTGTATCAGCTGACGCTGATTAAATACCGCACAGGTTCGCAACGCGAGCCGGAGGTGGTGCTGTACGCCGCGCGGGCGCGCTGGGACGGCGATGCGCAGTGGACGCTCTACGACGGCTGGCTCCGCACCGCGCAGGGGCAGTACGCCTCGTTCGTGGTGTTCCGCGCCGAGCCGACAGACACTATCGCCATCCGACGCACCCCTGTCCAGATCGAAGCGCTGCTAACCAATGTGGACGAACGCTCGTTTCGGCAGCTGCGCGAGCAGATTGAGTTTTTCAAGCGCGAGGGCGCGGACGAGGCGCAGATACGGCAACTCACGGTGGAGCTGTATAACAAGATCAATGTGCCGCTGGCGAGTTTGATTTTCGCGTTGCTGGGCGCGCCGCTGGGGGTGCGGGCGCAGCGTTCCAGCCCTGCCAGCGGTTTCGCGCTGAGCGTGGCAATCATCTTCGTCTATTGGGTGATGGCGCGCTACTTGGTGATACTGGGGCGCGGCGCGCTGGACCCGCTGCTCGCCAGCAGCTTGCCCAACCTGCTGGGCGCAACGCTCGCCCTGTGGCTGATACGCCAGAAGGAGCGAGCCGTCTAACTCAAGGTACACTTATGCACTCGATGATACGGCAACCGATACTAAGCTTACTTGCGCTGATTGTGCTCGCTCCGTTCTTGGCGAGTTGCGGTAGTCCATGGGCATCGTCCGCACCACGCAACAGCCCCCCACCAGGCGGACGCGGCACGCTCACTTGGACCGTGATGGTCTTCATGAACGCCGCAAACGACCTCGACGACTACAGCGAGATGAACATGAACCAGATGGAGCAGGCGCAGACGAACCCGAATGTGCGCGTGGTGGTGCAGTGGAAACGCGCCGCGCGCTTCGCGCCCGAAGGCAGCTGGACAGGCACGCGCCGCTACCTGATTCAATACGATACAGACCTGCAGCGGGTCAACTCGCGCCTGCTGGAAGATTTGGGGCAAGGCGTGGATATGGGCAGCGCGGACACCCTGCGCGAATTTGTGCGATGGGCGCGGGCGACCTACCCTGCCGACCGCTACGCGCTGGTGATTTGGAATCACGGCTCGGGATGGCGTTCACGCGCGGCGATTCGCGGACGCGCCGTCTCGTTCGACGACGAGCTGGGCACGAGCATCAAAATCTGGGAGCTGCCGACCGCCATCCGCCCCACCTCCGCTGACCCTATGATGGATGTGCTGCTGTTCGACGCCTCGCTGATGCAGATGCTGGAGGTGGCGTATGAGTGTCGGAATATCGCCCGCTACATCGTCGGCTCGGAGGAAAGCCCCCCAGGCGAGGGCTACCCCTACCACGAGATTCTCAAGCCAATCATGGAGAACTCCGATATCGCACCCGCCCAGTGGGCAAGCCCCATCCCGAACATCTTTGTGAACTGGTATCACGCGAACTATCCGTTCTATCGCAACATCACGCAATCGGCGGTGGACGCCTCGCGGCTGGAGCAGGTCGCGACTGCGCTGGATGGGCTGGCAGGCAGTCTGATCCAGAAGCGCAGTCTTTATGCCGTCTCGCTTGCCCGTGCCCGCCAAGACGCGCAGAACTACACTACCTACCCCGAATATCGCGACTTGTGGCACGCCACAGAGATCATCAAGCGGTACACAAACGATGCGGAACTGGCGCAGCGAGTGGACGCGCTCCACGCCGCGCTCCAGCAGGCGGTGATAGCCAACAATCGGGATGTGCGCCGCGATTCGCGCGTGTTCCACTCCTACGGACTGTCGATCTACTACCCCGATTCTGGTAACTACTTGGGGCGCTACAACAACACGGCGCTTTCGCGTGCGACGCGCTGGGATGAGTGGCTCCAAGTCGCGCCGTAGGGTATGATACTCGCGGTGAGCGTATGACCAGCATCGCGCCAGCGAAGCCTGTGAGTGTGGAGGAGTTCTGGCGGCTCTGCGCGGACGGCAAGCCGCGCGAACTCGTGCGCGGCGAGGTGAGAGAGAAGATGCCTGTGAACTTATACCATGGGCGGCTGGCGCTTTGGATTGGCGCGCAGCTCGCGAACTATCAAGCGCACATCCAACGCTATCTGGGCGAGGTCGTCGCCGAGACAGGGTTCATAATACGCTATCCCGACGGACGCACATCGGTGCGCGCTCCTGATATCGCCTTTATCCGCAAGGAACGCCTGCCAGAACCGTATCCCAACGCCTTCCTGGAGATAGCGCCCGACTTAGCCATCGAGATTGTCTCGCCCCACGACGCCTACACCGAAGTGCGCGATAAGGTGGACGAGCTGCTTCAGGCGGGCACGGCAGTGGTCTGGGTCGTCGATCCGCAGGGACGCAGGGTAGAAGTCTATCAACCCAATCAGCCGACACACACACTTCGCGAAGGAGATATACTCAGTTGTGAGGCGTTGCTCCCTGGCTTCCGCCTGTCCGTGGCGGTGCTATTTGGCGGGCTGCGTCTTGCGATTGAGGGCGGTCAAGCAACGGAGGAAGCCTAAATGCCTTACGAGTTCGTGTTGCAAAGCCCTGAGAAGGTCGAGATTCGCTACGAGATTGCGGGGTTAGGCTCGCGTGCGCTGGCGGCGGTGCTGGACGACCTGCTGGTGCTGACGATTGTCGGTGTGGTGGGCGCCCTACTGGCGCTGTTAGAGGAGACCACGCAAGTCATCTCCAGCCTCTACAGTGCGATTGGCGAGGGCTGGCTGATTGCAGGGCTGATTTTCTTCGCCTACATTCTGTGGTTCGCGTACTACATGGCGTTCGAGATTTTCTGGAACGGTCAGACGCCTGCAAAGCGGGCATTCGGTTTGCGGGTGATGATGCTCCACGGCGCGCCAGTAACGCCGACCGCCGTGCTGATCCGCGAGTTGGTGCGCTTGGTGGACGCCTTTCCACTGTGTATTGTGGGCTACAGTGTGGCGGGCGTGCTGGCGTTTTTCAATCCGTACGGGCAGCGGTTGGGCGATATGCTGGCGGGCACATTTGTCATCAAGGAGCGTCGCACGCCGTTGCCGACGCTGGAGCAGCTCTCGCAGGTAGGCGTCCAGCCCCACCCGTTAGAGTTCCACCTGCCGCCGCTGTTGCCGATTAGCCCCAGCGAGTACCGCGCGCTGCGTGGGTTTCTGGATCGGCGCGAGCAGTTGAACCCTAACGCGCGCGAGCGGCTGGCGTGGGAACTGTATCAACGCCTGCGCGAGCCGTTGGGCATGCCCGAACAGCCGCCTGCCGCAACGGAGGGCATTCTGGAAGCGATTGCGACGCGCTACGCTCGCGAGCGCGGCAGGCTGGAGTAGCCTATGCGCTTGCTAATCGCCCCGACCGCCTACAAAGGTACACTCTCGCCCATCGAAGCGACTGAGATTATCGCGCGTAGCGTCGGCGTCCCGCCGATGAACCCCTCGCGTAGCGTCAGCGTCCCGCCGACGAACCCCTCGCGTAGCGTCGGTATCCCCACCGACGAAGCGTGCTTGGACAAGAATGTCCAAGCCACAGGGGGCACCCTCGCCGACGAACTCGACCTTTGCCCGATTGCCGACGGAGGCACAGGCTGGCTCGAGGTCTGGGCGTACCACTTCCCCGACGCCCAACGCATCCCCGTACAGGTTCACGACGCGCTTGGACGCCCGCACGTGGCGGAGTGGCTACTCCGGCCGAGCGGCGTTGCCGTGCTGGAGTCGGCGCAGGCAGTCGGTATCCATCTCCTACGCTCCGACGAACTTGCGCCGCTGGAGGCGACTTCGTATGGCGTGGGCGAAATGCTTTGCGCCGCCGCGACGCATCCCGACACGCGCGCACTCTGGCTGGGGTTGGGCGGTGTGGCGACCACCGACGGCGGTGCAGGCGCACTCACCGCGCTCGGCTTTCAACTGCTCGATGCGCAGGGCGACCCCGCCTTCTCCGATGGACAGGGCTTGCTGAACCTGCAGTCTGTGCGTCCTCCTGACGCCGAGCCTCTGTGGGGTAAGCCGCTGATGCTCTGCGCCGATGTGCAAAACACCTTCCTTGACGCCGCGCGTGTCTACGCCCCACAAAAAGGCGCGACGCCCGACCATGTGGAAACGCTCGTTCAGGGGCTGGAGCGGCTGGCGACGGTTGTGCTGCGCGACAGTGGAGTAGATTTACGCACGGTGCTGGGCGCGGGCGCGGCAGGCGGCTTGGCGGGGGGACTCCATGCGTGTTTGCACGCGCCGATTGTGTCGGGCATCGCATGGCTCTTGAAACACATCGACTGGGACACACGCCTCGCCCAAGCGGATTGTCTGATTACGGGCGAGGGACAAGTGGACGCGCAGACGCTGATGGGCAAAGGGGTAGGCGTACTGATACAGCAAGCGGTTGCTCTGGGCAAACCTGTGATGGTCTTGGCAGGACGCAAAGGTGAAGGTTGGGAAGCGGTCGCTCAACTGCCGCGCGTACAGATATACGCCTGCAGCGAGATTGCGCCCGACTTGCCTCCTGCCGAATCGCTGCAAAAAGCGGCGGCGACTGCCATCCACTGAGTGTAGGCGCAGAACTTCCCTCAAGGTACGGATTCGCTCGGACTGTCCAAGCCACAGGAGTAAGTTCCTCTTGAGACGCCTCGTTTCGCTCGGCATGACAGCAGTCACTCACCAAAACAAGCCCTGTCATTCCGAGCCGAAGGCGAGGAATCTCAGATGCCTCGCTCCGCTCGGCATGACAAAGGCTTACTGCACACAGGATGCCTATCATTCCGCGCAGCCCCCCTTTGTCATTCC
>JBKBKS010000040.1:0-18587 GCA_046294565.1 Fimbriimonadales bacterium | reverse complement strand
AATGTTCCAGCCACGCGCGGGGCCCGGACATTCGGTTCCGTGAAAAACGCTTGGACTTAAGTCCAAGCCACGAAGTGCAGCACACATCGGGCGACGACAAGAATGTCGTCGCACCGGCTCCAGAGCAGGCGCAACGCGCGCCAGCAACATCCAGACCAACTCCACCTGCCCCTCAAGCGGATAGGTATCGGGAACATAAGACCCCCCGATACTTTGCACGAGCATAAGAGACCTCTTCCTATGTGTGTGAAGTTTTGGTAGGGTACCCGCTGGTGGAGGAATGCACGCAAAAAAGAGTCATGCCGTATGCCTTACGATGGGGGAGCGTCGCTGCCGAGGGACGCTCCCCCGTTCGCGGTGATCACGGAGTCCACTTGCTAATTACCAAGTCGCGGTTAGGCGAGCTTTGGTGGCAGCCCATGCACTGCCCTACAGGGTCGTTAACGATGGGTTTCCCATTAGCGTCCCATGCTTGCCAACCCCAGCCGCCTGACTGCCGATACTTGCGGCTGTCTTTGACCATCAGCGCGTTGACCTTTCTCTTCCCTGCGACATACATCCCGTCGGCGTCCTTTGCCTCGTACAGCACGAACACGATCTGACTGCCGTCAGGGTATTTCGCGCCGTTCTTGCGGTAAACCTCGGTGGCAGGGGCGTTTGCGTAGATATGGTGCACGCCGCCGAACGCACCAAACAGAGGATGCTTCTCGCTGTAGATGACGCCTGTCGTGATGTGCGTCCAGTTGCGCCAACCCGATGGCAGTTTGTTGGGGGTAGGAGCTTTGGACTGCCCTGCGAACGCAATCACCGCCAACACGACACATAACGCTAAACCTGTCAGAAATCCTCGCATAGCATCGAACCTCCGGGATACAATTTCTACCTGAGTGCGTTGGGTGCGTGCAAGAGGATTACTGAAAAGTGAGTAGTTACTTTTCGGTGAGTGTTGACGGCGCCTCGAGGTGTTCTGCCCAGTCGTGGGCGAACTCGCGCATTTGGGCAATCAGCGCGACGAGGCGACGCCCACGCTCGGTCAGTTCATACTCCACGCGCGGCGGGATTTCGGGGTAGGCACGGCGGGTGATCACCCCATATCGCTCCAGCTTGTGGACACGCTCATAGAGTACCTTCGTCGTCAAGCCGGGCAGGGCGCGCACAATCTGCCCAGGACGAGTTATGCCCTGAGCGAGTGCATCCAGTACCGCCAGCGTCCACTTACACCGCAGGATGTCTGTCAGGCGATGGAACGCCTCTTGGCGGCGATATTCTTGTTCTGTTGGCTGTGCGCGCGGCATCGAAATTACATTCGCGAGATGGGATGCATTTCCTGCTGTCTGATTGTTAGTGCCTCGCAGGGACTCCTCGCTGCTCTCAGCATAACAGAGGCGCGTCGGCATGAAAGCCTCCTGTCATGCCGAGCGCAGCGAGGAATCTTAAGTGTTGCCTGCCTGATTTCTCGAACGCCCTCAGAGGAGAAGGATGATTTGGGGGACAATCAGCGGTCAACTGGGGTGTGGTGGGCGACACTGCCCGGCCCCAAAATCATATTGCGTTTTCTCGTTTTGCTATGCGTACTGGAGCGCGCCTAACTACTTGGGGCGTTCGGTCGCTCATCTGCCTTCGACCAGTGCAGGGGTGTAGGCGTGCTGATGACGCCGTTGGAGCGCCGCCCGAACCAGCCCCACGAACACGGGATGGGGGCGGTTCGGACGCGATTTGAACTCTGGATGGAACTGCCCTGCGAGGAAGAAGGGGTGTCCGGGCAGTTCGATTATCTCCACGAGTCGGTTGTCGGGCGAGACGCCGCTAAACACCATCCCGTGTCGCTCCAGCAGCGGTCGGTACTCGTTGTTGACCTCGTAGCGGTGGCGGTGGCGTTCGTAGATTACGGTGTCGCCGTAGAGTCGCGCCGCCAGCGAGTCGGGCAGTAGTCGGCACGGGTACGCGCCGAGCCGCATCGTGCCGCCTTTGTCGTCGACGCCGCGCTGCTCGGGCAGGAGGTGGATCACGGGGTGGGGCGTTTGGCGGTCGACCTCTTCTGTATGGGCGTCGTGTAAGCCCGCCACATGCCGTGCGAACTCAATGACCGCCATTTGCATCCCGTAGCAGATTCCGTAGAACGGCGCGCCGCTCTCCCGCGCGTATTGAATGGCGTTGAGCTTGCCCTGCACGCCGCGTTCACCGAAGCCGTGCGCCACCAGTATCCCATCCGCTGTGCGCAACCGCTGCGCGGCGTCCTCGCGCTCCAGCTCGGACGAGTCGATCCAGTCGATTTCGACGGCGGCGTCGTTCGCCGCGCCCGCGTGGTGGAACGCCTCCGCGATGCTGATATACGAATCGCGATTCTCGATATATTTGCCCACCAGCGCGATACGGCATCGGTGTTGGGGGTGTTTGAGGCGCGCCGTCATCTGCTCCCACTCGGCGAGGTTCGGCGGCAGGTCGGGCAGTCCCAAGCGGCGCAGGGTCAGTCGCGCCAGCCCTGCTTGCTCAAACAGCAGCGGAATCTCGTAAATCGTGTCCACATCGAGCGATTCGACCACCGCGTTCTGCGCCACATCGGTAAATAGCGAGATTTTCGAGCGCACCTCGTCGGGCAGCGGCATGCGCGTGCGACAAATCAGCACATCGGGCGTGATGCCGATCTCGCGTAGCTTAATCACGCTATGCTGGGTCGGCTTGGTTTTAATCTCGTCCCAGCGTCCGACGGTCGGGATGAGCGTGACATGCACATACATTACATTCTCTGCACCCGCGTCTTTACGGAACTGGCGGATGGCTTCCAAAAATGGCAGGCTCTCGATATCGCCGACCGTGCCCCCCACTTCCGCGATGACGATATCGGCGTTCTGCTCGCGTCCGACGCGGCGGATGTGCTCTTTGATTTCGTCGGTGATGTGGGGGATGACCTGCACGGTGGCGCCGAGGTAGTCGCCGCGCCGCTCTTTGTCTATCACGGACTTGTAGATGCGTCCTGTGGTGACATTCGAGTGGCGCGTGCAGTTCACATCTAAGAAGCGTTCGTAGTGTCCCAGGTCTAAGTCGGTCTCTGCGCCGTCGTCGGTCACGAACACCTCGCCGTGTTGGTAGGGGTTCATCGTGCCTGCGTCGACATTGATGTAGGGATCCATTTTGAGGGGGGCGACGGTGTAGCCCCTGCTGCGCAGGAGCCTACCCAAGCTGGCGGCGGCGATGCCCTTGCCGATGGAGCTCACCACGCCGCCCGTGACGAAGATGTATTTCGTGGACACGCGCTTGCCTCCTTCGAACGACGGCGATAGTGTACCCGACGCTACGGTCGGAAGACGATTCGGGGCGCGTGGCGGTATGCCTCATACTGTTCCGCGACGGCTGCCTGCTCGGTGCGGGCTTTGTGCAGCCACAGGCGGTAGCGGAAGGTGAGCGTGTCGCCTTTTTTGAGGATGTAGTCGCCCTCGCCTTTGGGCGTTCCCGCCACGAAGTCGTGGACGCCGAACGGGTTCGCCGCAAACAGTCCGTAGTCGCGCACATGCCAGTAGGTGGGGTGGCGCAGGTTCGCTGGGTGGTCGAAAATCGCCACGCCGACCACCTCGCCTTCCACCAGCCCTGTGTAGTCGCACCAAGGAGCGCGTTTACCCCATGCGTCGCGGTCGCGCTGCCCAGCGGCGTTCACAATCTGCCCGCCCGCGTTGCGCGTGACCTCCAGACCGCTGGCGACGCGCACGCCGAATGTGCCCTCCTTTGTGTCGCCGAACTTCACATCGGTCTCCAGCGCGGTCAGCGCCACGCTGTAGTCCAGCCAGCGCGAGTCGGGCGCATGGTAGCCGATAATCTCGGTGCGCTCACCCAGAATCGGCTTGCCGTCGGGCGTGCGCCATTCGTTGCGCGCCGCCCAACGCGCCAGCACCGGTCCCGACTCTATCGTCTCCATCGCCAGATGCACGATAGAGCCGCGATTATTCCCCTCGCTCCAGAAATCGACGCCGTTCACCTCGCCGTGCGTGAACCAGATGGAGCGATGGTGGGGGTGGTCGGTGGTTTCGCTTGGGATGCGCTGCATGGGGAAGTGGCGCGTGATGGGCTTCTCGGTGGGTCCCATCACGGGGTAGAGGTAGGGCTTGGGCGCGCCACGAAACACATAGGCGGTGAACGGCTTGCCCTGATAGCGGATTTGGAGCGCGTTCTCGGTTAGCGTGTGCTGGTAACCGTCGGCAGGGCGGGGGTGTGGGCGCAGGGTGTAGAGTTTGGTCTTCCCGCGCGGCAGGTCGGGTTCTATCCACACGATGTAATGTTTGCCGTCGACGCGCGTCAGCTGCGCAGGGACGAAGTGCGCGCCGTGTTGCAGCGCAAGCGGTTCGCGCGGCGGCGCGCCGCCACGCCACTCCATCCAGAGGGGGGCTTGCTGATAGCTCGCCGCCGTCGCCTGCACCGTGATACGCACGGGGTCGGTCTCCTCCTGCATCATCACGCGATTATACCTTGCTTCGCCGTTGCATGCCCGAAGGCTACGACGCGCCGTATTTCGCCCGAAGATTGCGCGCCGCCTGCACCATATGCTTGAGCGCGGGCACAACCTCATCCCATTTGCGCGTTTTCAGACCGCAGTCAGGGTTCACCCAGAACTGCTCGGTCGGGAAGACGCGAATCGCCCGTTCCATAACCGTCTCGATGGACTCCACGCTGGGGATGGCGGGGGTATGCACATCGAACACGCCGGGTCCGATTTGCCGTGCGTAGTTATAGTGTTCGAACGCGCTGATGACCTCGCCTTTGGCGCGTGCGGCTTCCATCGTGATGACATCGGCGTCCATCCAGTCGATGTAATGCAGCACGGCGTTGAACTCGGAGTAGCACATATGGGTATGCACTTGAGTTTCGGGTTTGGCGCGAGCGGCGAGTTTGAACGCCTGCGCTGCCCAGCGGAAATAGGCGTCCCAGTCGGCGCGTTTGAGCGGCGCTTTCTCGCGGTAGGCGGGTTCGTCGATTTGGATAATCGGGATGCCCGCCGCCTCCAAGTCGCGCACCTCGTCGTTGAGCGCAAGCCCAATCTGATAGGCGACCTGTTCGAGGGGGATGTCTTCGCGCACATAGCTCCACGCGATGATGGTCACGGGGCCCGTGAGCATGCCTTTCACGGGTTTCGGCGTGAGCGACTGGGCGAAGGCGACCTCTTTGACGGTCATCGGCTCGGTGCGCGCCACATCGCCGTAGATGATAGGGGGGCGGTAGGCGCGGGTGCCATACGAAAGCAGCCAGCCCTGCCCTGTGAAGGCGATGCCCTCCATCTTCTCAGCGAAGAACTCCACCATGTCCGTGCGCTCGAACTCGCCATGCACCAGCACATCCAGCCCCAGCTCCTCTTGGAACTGTACCAGCTCGCGGATTTGGTTCTGGATGTAGGTCTCGTACTCTTGGGCGGAGATTTTGCCGGCGCGGTAGGCTTGGCGCATCTGGCGCACTTCGGGGGTCTGGGGGAAGCTGCCGATGGTGGTGGCAGGGAACAGGGGCAGTTGGAGGCGTTCGCGCTGTATCTTGTCGCGCTCTGCGTAGGGCAGTGCGCGTTCGAAGTCGTTGGGCGTGAGGCTCGCCACGCGCTGCTGCACCGCCTGCGAGTACCAGTGGTCGGTGGGGTGCTGATAGGCGTTCCAAGCGCGTGTGGCGTCGTTCGCGCCGTCGGTCAGCAGAGTCTTCAGCAATCGCAGCTCCTGCAGTCGCTCTTTGGCGAAGGCGATACGCTCGCGCAGGGCAGGGTCTAACTGCGTTTCGGGTTCGACAGTGACGGGTAGGTGCGCCAGTGGGGCGGCGTTGGAAAGCCACAGCGTCGCGCCTGTCTGCGCCTGCAACTGTCGCACGCGCGTCGCCGTCGCCTCTAAGTCGGTCTTCCACACATTGCGCCCGTCCACCACGCCTGCAATCAGGATCTTATCGCTGGGGAAGCCGTGCTGCGCGAGGTGGTCGTAGTTGCGCTTGCCGTGCACCAAGTCCAGCCCGATGCCTGCGAGGGGGAGGTCGTACAGTTGGGGCAGGAAGTCCACGCTGTCGTAGTAAGTGAAGAGCAATAGCGGCGCGGTTTGCCCCAGCGTTTGGTAGGCGGCGCGTATCGCTTGCACCTCGGCGTCGGGCACATCCATCGCGAAGGCAGGTTCGTCGATATGCACATACGCCGCGCCCGACTCGTTGAGGCTGTTGAGAATCTCAGCATAGACGGGCGTGAGCTGCGCTAACAGTGTGGGCAACTGCTCTGGCTCCAGCCCGCGACTGAGGCGCAGGAAGGTATAGGGCCCAATCAGATACGGGTAGCCTGTCGGATGGTGCGCGTGCATCGCGTGGGGTTTATTCCAGTGCGCGTGGAACTCGGCGTCGCTGACATCGGGCGCGTGGTAGAACATCTCGGTCTCGAACCAGCGGCGCAGGGCGAACAGCGGCTTGCGCCACCACGCCTTGAACTCGCTCATCGGCGACAGGCGCGAGACCAAGTAGTGATAGTTGGTGTTGAACCACTTGGTCATCGGGAGTGCGTCCGCGCCGCGCGCCAACTCGAAGTAGGCGTTCAGGTCGGACGGATCGACGGGGTAGACGCCCAGCATAATCGCCGTGTCGAGCATGTTATCATACAGGGTCAGCTCGCCGACAGGGTGGGCGTCGACGAACTGCGCATAGGTCGTCATCCGCGCACGCTCCAAATCGCGAATCCCTTGACGGAGCGCCGCTTCACTCACTTTACCTTGCCAGTAGCCCTCGATGATTTTCTTGAATTCGCGGTTCTCACCCAAGCGTGGATAGCCGTAAGCGTAGGTCTGCATAGTCTGGCTCCTTGAATAGAGTATCGGTTATTGCTTCTCGCTCCACGAGAGTACGATGCGCGTTTGATTCTTTTCGCGAGTCGCGGAGACGCCTGCGGTAATTGTGTCGGACTGCCCCAGCACCAACGCTTCCTCGCCCTGTGCGGTTTTCTGGGCCAGTTTGCGCACCGTCAGCCTGCGTTTGTTGAACTCCGCCTCGTAGAAGTCGGATACGGCTTGCAGGGGCGCGTCGCCGACGATTTCTACTTGGACGCCCTTGAAGTCGCCTGTTTGCGTGCGCGTGGTGTTGGCGATTTTGAACCCTGTGTAGATGGGGAGTGGGAGATCGTCGGGCGTCTGGGCAGTTTGTGTGGGTTTCTGACTGTTCGGGTCGGGCGCAGGTTCGGCTTGTGGGGCAGGGAGGGGCGGTTCAAGCGGCTGGATTGCCGTGCCGCTGTCGGGCAGGGGCGACGCGGCGGTCTCTCGAGACTGGTCGCCGCAACCTGCGAGCAGCCCGATTAGCCCACCGAGCGTCAGCGCGCGCGCTACGCATTTGAATATCTGTATCGTTTGCCTCACAGGGCAATAGGATACCCGATGGAAAGAGGTATACTGATTGTATAGGGGGCAACACGATGGCGTTGAACGCTTGGAACTGGTCGGATTGGCTGCGTCCGTATCGAAAGCGCGTGCGAATGCTGCTGGTGTGGCGCTATGGCGCGATGGCAGGCGTCGCTGGCGCACTGGTCGCGACGATTCTCAGCGTGCTGGACTGGCGTGGCGTAGCAGTGGTCTACTTTTGGCAGTTGGGCGCGTGCGTCGCGCTCGGCGTGCTGATGGGCGCACTTTACGGACTGCTGATTCGGGTCTCGGACGCGGCGATTGCGCAGCTGATTGACCGACGAGGGGGTCTCAAAGAACGCCTGCAGACCGCGTTAGAGCATACCGACGGCGCACACCTGTTTGACGCGCCACTGATAGAGGATGCCCACGAGTCGCTGCAGCGCGCGCGCCCGCAACAAATCCTGCGCCTGCAGTTCGGCAAGTGGCAAAAGCTCTTTCTGGGAGCGGTCGCGCTGATGCTTTTGATGCAGTTCCTGCCGCAGCTGCTTGCGATAGCTCTGCCCGAACGCCGCGAGGAGCAGAAAGAGATTCAGCAAACCGCCCAAGAGGTGCAGGAGGTCGCTAAACCGATTCTGGAAGAGGCGCAAAAGCCCGACGCCGACGCGCTGACCAAACGCATCGCGCAGAATGTGGAACTCTACAACAAGCGCGCCCGCGAGGCGAAGATGAGCAAGCACGAAGCGCTACTGCGCTATAACGAACTGGTCGAGCAAGCCCGCCAACTCGAACAGCAGCAACAGCGTCAGCTCGAACAGCTGAACCAGCGAGCGCAAACCGCCCGTGAACAGCTGCAACGCCTCGCCGAACAGCACGACCCCACCCAGATTAGCCCCGAACTGCAGCAGATGGCACAGCAGATGCAAGCCGAGATGCAGAGCCTGCAACAGCAGCTGCAAGGGGGCAAGAACGCGCAGGGCAACCCACTCAGCCCAGAGCAGCGCGCGATGCTCCAACAGCGACTTCAAAGCCTGCAAGCCACGATGCAGGCGATGCGCGCCGCCAACGCCGCCGACACCCAACGCCAAATGAGCGACCTGCAACGCCAAATCGACGCGCTCCAGCGACAACTGCAATCGGGCAAGGACGCGCAGGGCAACCCGCTCAGCCAAGAGCAACGAGAGCAGCTCCAACGACAGCTCGAATCGCTGCAACAGCAAATGCGCGCGTTGCAACTCTCGCAAGAGGCGCGCGAGTTTCTGCGCAAGCTCCAAGAGGCGCTGCGCAACGACCCCGCCTTCCGAGAAGCGATGGAACACCTACGCCAACTCGCCCAAAAGATGCAGCAGCAGCGTCAACAGCAAGACCCCCAGCAACGCCAACTGACCCAACAAGAGATTGAGCAACGCCTGCAAGAGCTGGAAAAGCGGCTGGAAGAGCTCGCCAAGAAGTATCAATCGGACGAGCAAATCCGCCAGCTCGCCCAGCAGATGCTGGAGCAGATAAAGCAGATGCAGCGGTTGAGCCAGTGTCAGGGCGCGTGTATGGGGCTGGGCATGGGCAACGGCTTCGGCTTGGGGCAAGGCAGCGGCGCCAGCGCGAGCGCAGGTATGGGCAGCGGCGGCGCGTGGGATAAGGGCGACTACTTCGGGCAGCATGAGAACTTCAATCAGGGCGAGAAGCAGCCCGAACTCAAGATCCCGCTCAAGGATCAGGCGGTGAGTGGTCAGCCGCCGTTGAACCCCGGCGCGAGCGACTATGTGGACTTCATAGCCCCGCCCACGCCTGGCGGCGGCTCTGTACCGCTCACGCGCGCACTGCCCACCTATCAAAAGAAGGCGGAGCAAGCGCTCAGCCAGCAGCAAGTGCCCCCCGCCGAGCGCAAGCGCGTGAAACGCTACTTCGAAGCGCTGCAGGGCGGCAAGTAGGGCGCGGCGTTGGCAGGAGACGCTCCGCACAGCGCGAACTCTGTCGCTATGCCGTCCATACGCTACTCGTCGCCCGGACGCGTAGGAATAATCGGCAACCCCAGCGACATGTACGGGGGTACGGTCATCGCCTGCGCGATACCCCTGCGCGCTCGATGCACGCTGGAGCCGTCCACACGGCTGACCTTCCAATCGCGCACGCAGCTGATGACGCCCGACAGCCTGAATCTGCAGTCCGACGAGTTCGATGTGTGTCGAGTCGCGCTGCAGGGGATGGGATTTGATATCGACGCCGCGCCGTTCACCCTGCGCATCGAGACCGACATCCCGGCGCAATCGGGCTTAGCAGGTTCGTCGGCGTTGCTGACCGCGATAGTGGCGTGTCTGCGCCGCTACCGCAACGAACCGTGGCGCACCCCGCACGAACTCGCCGAGCAGGTGCGATACATCGAGGCGCATCAACTCCAAGTCGCGTGCGGCTATCAAGATTTCTACATGGCGACGCTGGGCGGACTGCAAGCTCTGGACTTCCGCGACAAGGAGCGGCTGGGCAAAGACCCGACAGAGCCGTGGGCGAGCGTGGAGACGCTTCAGGGGTATCTGCGGGGGGTGGCGTTGCCGTTGTGGGCGGCGACCACGGGTGGAACGCGCTTTTCTGGGACAGTCCATTCGAACCTCCGGAATCGCTGGGAGTCGGGCGAGGCGGTGGTGGTCGAGGGGATGGCGCGCATCGGCAGGCTTGCACGCGAGGCGAAGACGGCGTTGCTTCATCAGCACTGGCGGCAACTCGCCTATCTGATGAACGAGAACTACATGATTATCAAGGAGTTGGGGGGCAGCGGCGACGCGCTTGACCAACTGGTTCAGGTCGCGCTGGAGAACGGCGCGTTGGGCGCGAAACTGGCGGGCGCGGGCGGCGCAGGCGGCGCGATTCTCTGCCTCACTCTGCAGCCCGAACGCACGCTGCCTGCCCTGCGCGAGGTCGCCGAACGCATCATACCGCTTGCCACGTGCGCGCCTGGCGTGCAGTAGTGCGGTACACTACCTGCGCGTGGAAAGGTTCGCGTGGACGCTCTGGCTGCTGCTGAGCGTGTGGGGCGTTGTTCGTGCGCGGCGTGGTCGCGTCGTGAGTCGTCGTGCGTCGTGTCGCCGCGCGTGGCTGCGCGACTGGGGCGGCGCTGTTCTCGCGCTCAGCGTGGGCAGTTTTGCGCCTGCGCTCGCGCCGCATAGTCCGCTCTGGCTGCAGGCGCTCCTCTTGCTGGGAGTGAGTGTAGGGTTGCTGCGTCTGATGCACGCGCTCGACCGCGCAGATGTAGGGCGCGGCGTGGCGGCGGGGCTGGGGCTGATTGCGCTATTTCTCGACTCGCTCAGCGGCGGCGCATGGGCGCGCGACGGCGCACTGGGGCACGGCGCAGACGCGCAAGGCGTGGGCGACCTCTACGGCGCGCTGGCGGTTCTGTGGGGCTTAATCGCCTGCCGTGCGTGGCTCGCTATCGAAGGCAACCCGCTCGGCGTCGCCTACCTGATGGGCGCGCTCGCGCTCTGGCTAAGCTGGGCAGGGCTGTCGCCCGCGCTCGGCTGGGGCGCGACGCTCACAGCAATCACGCTGAGCTTGCTGGTCATCCAGCGCGAACTAACCGAACGGCGGCGCGTGCGACTCGTGCTGCAGAATCAGCCTGTCCGCATCGTGCGCGTCGCCAACGGCTACGACCTCGCGGCGCACAGTGTGGCAGTGACGGGGCTGTGCGCCTTCGCGCTCTGGCGTAGCGGCGCGCCCACTATCGCATGGGATAGTCTCAGCCCGCACGAGGGCTGGCGCATAGCGGTTGTTGTCGTGTGCATAGTGGGGCTACTGCGCACGCGCACGATGCGCCCATTGCCGCCCGCCCTGCAACGCGCATGGCTCATCGGCGCGGCGACCACCGCGCTGCTCAGCGCACAACCTACAGGCGTCGTCGCGCTGGGCGCACTACTTTATTGGGGGATTGTCGGCGCAACCTTGCAGGAAACATCCGCGCCGACGCCGAATCTAACTTTGCGTACAGGAGGCAACGAATGAACTATCGATATGGAATACTAAGCATCTTGGGCATCGCGCTGGCGGTCAGTCCGCTTGTGGGCGCGCCGCAACAGCAAACTCAGAACCAGAAGCAAACACAGCAACGCCAGCAGCAACAACAGCGTCAGCAACAGCAGCAACGCCAGCAGCAACAACAGCGTCAGCAACAGCAGCAACGCAGAGGCGCGCCTCAACTGCCCCCACAATATCGCCCTGAACCGCTGCCTGCAGGCGATACCATCGTGGCGACGGTGAACGGCGAACCCATCCGCGCCAGCGAGCTGATCCAAGCGAGCTATAACTGGTTTGCCGCCACTGCTATTGAAGAGCTTATTTTGGAGCGCGTGATTGAGCAAGAGGCGCGCGCACAGGGCGTGTCCGTGCCCGACTCGGAGGTGGAAGCCCGCTACAAGCAGCAGCTTCAGAACGCCGAATCGCAAGTTCCCCCTGGCATGAGCCTCGACGATTTCCTCAAGCGCAACCAGTTTCCCCCAAGTCGCCTGTTTGCCCGTATCCGCACGCAGATGCTGATGGAGAAGCTCGTCGAGCGACAGGTGAACTTAGATGATTTTGTGGAATATAGCCAGATTGTGATACGCATTCAGGGCAACACACCCGAACAGCAGGAGGAGAACGCCCCTGCCGCCGAAGCCAAAGCGCGCGAGGCGTATGAGAAGATTCAACAGGGGCTGGACTTCGCGGACGCCGCGAAAGAGTACTCCGAAGACCCGTTCAGCAAAGATCGCGGCGGCAAGATGAACTGGCAGAATAAGAACTTCATCGTGCCCGACCTGCGCGAGAAGCTCGAATCGCTGCAGCTGGGGCAGGTTTCTGAGCCGTTTCGCGGCATGGGCGGCTATATGATTATCCGCAAAGAGCGCACTGGCTCGCAGGCGTCGCCTGAGGAGCAGCAGGAGCTGCGCGAGCAAGCCGTACGCATCCAAATCGGCGAGTATGTGCGACAGCTGCAAGCGAAGGCGAAGATAGAAAACACCATCGTGAAGCCGTTCACTCCAGAGCCGAACGCACTGCCGCCGGGCGCGCCGCGCCCACCTGCCGGTCGCCCCGCACCGCCGCGCTAAGGAGGTGCTATTATGGCAAAACGGAAACTGAATGTCGCGCTGATTGGCTATCAGTTCATGGGCAAAGCGCACAGCAACGCCTATCGGCAAGTGCGCCACTTCTTCCCCGAGCTGGAGTACGAACCTGTGCTCAAAGTAATCTGCGGTCGCCACGAGGAGCGCGTGCGCGCCGCCGCCGAGAAGTACGGCTTCGAGGAATACGCCACCGACTGGCAACAGGTAGTCGCCCGCGAGGACATCGATATCGTCGATGTCTCCACGCCGGGCAACCTGCACGCGCCCATCTCCATCGAAGCCGCCAAGCACGGCAAGATGGTGCTGTGCGAGAAGCCACTCGCGAACAACCTCGCCGAAGCCCGCGCGATGGTGCAAGCCGTCGAGCAGCACAACGTTAAGCACGGCGTCTTCTTCAACTACCGCAAAGCCCCTGCCGTCTCCTACGCGAAGCAACTCATCAGCGAGGGTGTAATCGGCGAAATCTACCACTTCCGCGGAACCTACCTGCAAGACTGGATTGTTGACCCGAACTTCCCGCTGGTGTGGCGTCTGCAGAAAGACATCGCTGGCTCAGGCGTGCATGGCGACCTGAATGCGCACATCATCGACCTCGCACGCTGGCTGGTGGGCGAGATTAGCGAGGTGTGCGGCATGATGCACACCTTCATCAAACAGCGTCCGTTGCAAGCGGAGGTGGACGACCGACTCGGCGGACAAGCCAGCACGGAGATAGGCGAGGTGACCGTCGACGACGCGGCGATGTTTCTCGCGCGATTCGAAAACGGCGCCATCGGCACTTTCGAAGCCACGCGCTTCGCGCTGGGACGCAAGAACTACAACCGCTTCGAAATCAACGGCGCCAAAGGGAGCCTCGTGTTCAATCTGGAGCGGATGAATGAGCTCGAACTCTACTTGGAGACCGACCCGCCTGGCATGCGCGGCTTCCGCACGATTCAAGCGACGGAGGGCGCGCACCCCTACATCAGCGCGTGGTGGCCCGCAGGACATATCATCGGCTACGAGCATACC
This sequence comes from Fimbriimonadales bacterium, assembly GCA_046294565.1. Classification (GTDB taxonomy): domain Bacteria; phylum Armatimonadota; class Fimbriimonadia; order Fimbriimonadales; family GBS-DC; genus GBS-DC. Next base: position 5,170 of record JBKBKS010000040.1, on the reverse strand, counting down.
TTCACACACTTAGTGCGCGACGCGCTGGAGGCAATCAGCAAGGACGAGCTGCCCACGCCGAGCTTCTACGATGGGCTGAAGTGCCAAGCGGTGCTGGAGGCGGTGGAAATCTCCGCCAACGAGCGACGCTGGGTAGCCGTGCCAGAGTAGCCGAGACGACTGAAACTGCTCCCAAAAGCGGTTCCTCCCTACGCGGTGGGGGGGGAACCGCAGGGGAGTAGCAAAATAGCAGCGCCATCGGGTATAATTAGGTCGCCACATATCGCGATGGACAACATCCCCGCGGGCGAAACCCGCTGTTCATCGCAACGGCAGGAGTGTAAAGCCATGAAGAACCCGACTTTGCCAGCAGATTTGAACCTGCAGGTGGAACTGCCGACGATTATGCCGCGTTCCAAGACGCGCCCCTCGGTTCGCTACACCGAAGCACAACGCGCCATCGAGCAAGACCCCGAAATCCCCTTCCTGACCGAGCAGGAACTCATCGAGCGCGTGAACCAGCTCCGCAAAGAGCGGAACGCGGTCATCCTCGCGCATAACTACCAACTGCCCATCATTCAGGACTTAGCCGATTTTGTGGGCGATTCGCTGCAACTTTCGCAGCAGGCGGCGAAAACCGACGCGCCCGTGATTGTGTTCTGCGGCGTGCATTTCATGGCGGAGACGGCGGCGATTCTCTGCCCCGACCGCACGGTGCTGATCCCCGACCCAGAGGCGGGCTGCTCGCTCGCGGCAACCGTCACCGCTGAAGAGGTGCGCCAGTGGAAGGCGAACCACCCCAACGGCGTCGTGGTAGCGTATGTGAACACCAACGCCGATGTGAAAGCCGAAGCCGACTACTGCTGCACTTCCAGCAACGCCGTGAAAGTCGTGCAGTCCATCCCTGAGGACAAAGAGATCCTGTTTCTGCCCGATATGTTTCTGGGGCTGTATGTGCAGCGCATGACGGGGCGCAAGGTGCATCTGTGGCTCGGCGAGTGCCATGTGCATGCGGGGTTCCGCGCGGAAGACATCACAAACGCGCTCCAGCGATACCCCGACGCCGACCTGCTGCTGCACCCCGAGTGCGGCTGCGTGAGCCAATGCATGTTCGCCTTAGCGTCGGGCGATTTGCCTACCGACCGCACCTTCGTGCATAGCACGGGCGGTATGGTGCGCCATGTGCGCGAGTCGCGCACGCCCATCCACCTCGTGGCGACGGAAGTCGGTATGCTCCACCGCCTGCGCAAGGAGGCGCCCCAGAAAGAGTATATCCCCGTCAAGGCGGACGCGATTTGCGAGTATATGAAGACCATCACGCTGCCCAAGCTTTATCGTGCGCTGCGCGATATGGTCTACGAGGTGCGCGTGGAAGAACCCATCCGCAGCCGCGCCCGATTAGCCATCAACCGCATGCTGGAGGTCGTGTGATAACGGTGTTGACCCCCGAACTGCTCGCGATACTGGCATGCCCCGCCTGTGAGGAGCGACCGCCGTTGGAGCTGCGCGGCGACTACTTAGTCTGCGCCCAGTGTCGCCGCGCCTACCCTATCCGTGACGGCATCCCCACGCTGCTGGAAGAGGAATCGCTGCCCCTCGATTCGATTCCCAACGACGACGCGCCTGCGCCCCTAAGTTAACTGCTTATTTATACCGATAATTCGGTTGGGGCGACTTGGTATGCCAGAGCGTGTGCTAATTGTGGATGACGAGGAGGATTTGCGCTATATCTACACCCGGCAGTTGCGCGGCGACGGCTATGTGCTGGACACTGCCGTCGACGGCGCGGACGCCATCGAGAAAATCCGCGCCCACGAATACGCCGTGATTTTGACGGATATGCGCATGCCTCGCAAAGACGGGCTTGCCGTGATTGCTGCCGCGCGCGAGCGTCTGCCCGAAGCGGAGATTATCGTGCTGACAGGGCACGGCTCGCTGGAGAACGCGCTGCAGGCGTTCAAGTCAGGCAACATCTTCGAGTATCTGCTCAAACCGTTAGACGATATCGGCGTCCTGAACACTGTGGTTGCCCGCGCCATCGAGCGGCGCAATCTGCGCAAGCATAACCGCGAGCTGTTCGAGCAGCTGCAGCGCGCCTATGAAGAGCTGCGCCAGAAGTCGGAAGCCTTGATACAGCACGAGAAGATGTCGGCGATTGGCGCGCTGGCGGCGGGCGTGGCGCACGAGTTGAACAACCCACTCACCGCCGTCGTCGGCTTCGCGCAACTGGTCGCCGAAAAGCTGCAAACCCACCGCCCCGACAACTGGAGCGACGCCGAGTATAAGCGCGTGCAGCAAGCGTTAGAGCATCTGGTCGCAGGCGCGCACCGCGCGCGCGATATCGTAAGCAGTTTGCTGCGCTTCGCACGCGCCACTAAACCCGACGCTCGAAGCCTCGTGGACATCAATCAGGTACTGCGCGACTCGTTCATCTTCACGGAGCATCTCCTGCTGCGACACGGGATCACTCTGGAGAAACATCTATCGCCCGAGCTACCGCCTGTGTGGGGCAATACGGCGCGATTGCAGCATGTGTTCACGAACTTGCTGATTAATGCGCAGCAAGCGACGCCGAACGGAGGCATAGTGCGCGTGATGAGCGAACCGTGCGAGGCTCCCAAAGGCGTGTGGGTGCATGTGGCGGATACAGGCGAGGGCATACCCCCTGACGCGCTCGAGCAGATTTTCGAGCCGTTCTACACGCGCAAGGAACACGGTACAGGGTTGGGGCTGTCTATCGCCAAGCAGATTGTGCAGGAACACGGGGGCGAAATTCGCGTCTCCAGCGAGCTGGGCAGCGGCTCGCGCTTCTCGGTGTTTTTGCCTGCGACCGACGCGCAAAGCGCCAACCCGCCGCAAACAGAGCAACAGATTGCCTAATTCGGCGGCGGTGGGAAGTCCAACACCGAGACGGGCACTTCGAAGACCACGCCCGTTTGTGTGTCGGTAATCACCAAGCGCGTCGCACCGCGACTGACGCCCGTAATCCGCGCCGAGTTGCTGCCGAGCCGCTGCGCGGTCGCGATGCTCGGCTGGCGCGTCGACCACACGAAATCGGCAGGGATGATGTTGTTGGTCTGTAAATCGCGCAGGCTGGCGGCGACCGTGAGCGACTCGCCTGCCCAGACCTCAATCACGGCGGGGTTGGTCTCGATGCGGTAGCGGCTCAAATCATATTGCACCGCGCTCACCGCGCCTGCGACGACTGTGAACTCCTGCGCCACAATCTGTCCGTCGCTGAGAGTGGTCTCTACGCGGATGCGGTGTGTGCCAGGCGGCAGTGCGATGCTTTGCGGGTTCTCGACAGGTTGCCCGTTCAGCAACACTCGCGCGCCGACGGGGCTGCCCGACACCGCCAGCGAGAAGGTGGTTGTTCCGCCGCCCCCGCCGCCTCCCGAACATGCCAATAGGCTCAGCACGCACAGCGCGCCGAGAGCCATCAGTGCTACTCGCCGTCTCATCACCATTTTGGACGCTCCTCAGAACTCTGCGTTTCCCGGCGTGCGCGGGAACGGGATTACATCGCGAATGTTCTTCATACCCGTCAGGTACATCATCATCCGCTCGAAGCCTAGCCCGAATCCTGAATGGGGCGCGCTGCCGTACTTGCGTAGGTCTAAGTACCACCAATAATCTTGCTCGTTCAGCCCCGATTCGCAGATGCGCTGCAGCAGCACATCGTAGCGTTCCTCGCGCTGACTGCCGCCGATAATCTCGCCGACGCGCGGTACCAGCACATCCATCGCCCGCACCGTGCGTCCGTCGTCGTTGAGACGCATGTAGAACGCCTTAATCTCGCGCGGATAGTCGGTTACAATCACAGGCTTTTTGAAATACTCCTCGCTGAGGTAGCGTTCATGCTCGGTCTGCAGGTCGTTGCCCCACACGGGCGGAAACTCCCAATCGCGCGACGCCGCTTGAAGGATTCGTATCGCCTCCGTGTAGGTGATACGCTCAAACGGCGACTCGGCGACATGCTGCAGAGTCGCCAGCACCGTGTTGTCGATGCGCTGGTGGAAGAACTCCAAGTCTTCCTGACATTGGTTTAGCACATACTGAATGATATATTTGAGAAACTCTTCAGCGAGGTTGGCGTTGTCTTCCAGTTCGTAGAACGCCATTTCGGGTTCGATCATCCAGAACTCGGCGAGGTGGCGCGGGGTGTTGCTGTTCTCGGCGCGGAAGGTCGGTCCGAAAGTGTAGACTTTGCCGAACGCGAGGGCGAAGATTTCCGCTTCCAGCTGCCCGCTGACGGTTAGGTAGGTCGGTTTCTCGAAAAAGTCTTGGCTGTAGTCGATGGCGCCGTCGGGCGTGCGCGGTAGGTTCTGTAGGTCAAGCGTAGTGACTCGGAACATCGCGCCTGCGCCCTCGCAGTCGGAGCCTGTGATGATGGGCGTGTGCACATAGAGGAATTCGCGCTCTTGGAAGAACTGGTGGATGGCGTAGGCGAGGGCGTTGCGCACGCGAAACACTGCGCCGAAGGTGTTGCCCCGCACGCGCAGGTGGGCAATCTCGCGCAGGTACTCAAACGAGTGCCCTTTCTTCTGCATCGGGTAGGTTTCGGGGTCGGCGGCGCCGAAGAGGCGCAGTTGCTGCAGTTTGAGCTCCACAGGCTGTTTCGGCGCGGGCGATTCGACCAGCACGCCCACCGCCTCGATGCATGCGCCTGTGGTCGCTTGGTGGAGCGTGGCTTCAGGCACGACGCCTGCCTCCACCACGACTTGCAGGCTCTTGAAGCGTGAGCCGTCGTTGAGTTCGATGAAGGAGACGCCCTTCGAATCGCGTCGCGAGCGCACCCAGCCGCGCACCTTCAGCAGGCTACCAACAGGTTGCTCATACGCCTGCTTCACGGAGACCAGTTTGGGTTCCATACAACCCAATTGTACCTGACGGCTTGGAGTGCGCCACAGCCCCCCGTGGAAAAAACTGTCGGGCGCGCGCCAGTCAGACATCACACAGGAGGAGTTTATTGAACCGTGTCTTGTAACAAACGGTTCCCCCGGCTTGGGGGGAACCTAAGGAGAGGGTAAAAAACACTCAACTACCGACGCCAAGAATGGCGTCGCACCTGTGTTGTTCGTCGGCGGGGACGCCGACGGTACGTTTGGTGGTGTGTCGGCGGGGACGCCGACGGTACGTTTGGTGATGTGTCGGCGGGGACGCCGACGGTACGTTTGGTGGCGTGTCGGCG
>JBKBKS010000039.1:0-18792 GCA_046294565.1 Fimbriimonadales bacterium | reverse complement strand
CATTCGTCGGCGGGGACGCCGACGAAGCACACGGACAGGAATGGCCGTGCAACAGAGCGCATTATACCCTACCGCGCCGGCTGATTGTTCCCGCCGAACAAGATGCGATAGTAGCAATACACGACTAGCACGGTGAAGAAGACCCACGCACTCAGCATAAAGATCCAGCCTTGAATATTCATTCGACGACCTCCGCGCGCTGCATGCTCTTGCGCACATTCCATGCATACCAAATAGCTGCGACTTGCAACACGAACACCAAAATCACGAACCCGCGCACCATCCAGATATGCCATCCGACTTGCAACCCCGCCGCTTCAATCGGTCGGGTGAACAGCTCGCCTGTTCGGAACGGGATAATCACATTCTCCCAGTACCAGAATCCGAGAATCATCGCGAGAATGATGGGCGTGATATACTTAGCACAGTAGTAGAAGAATCGGGGCACGCGCAGCATCGCGCCTTGGTGCATCTCGTGCCAGATTTTGTCCGCGCCGAAAATCCACATCAGAATAATCACTTCAATCAGAGCCATCAGCGGTGGACCGAAAGTGCCCGACCAGAAGTCGTAGACATCGATACCGCCTTTAATCCAGATGGCGAACTGTACGCCGATAAGCCAGAAGAGAGCGAGCGCTGCTACTGCGCGCTTGCGCGACAAGCTGAACTCATCTTCAAGGAACGCGATAATCGGCTGGCACATCGCCACCACAGAGGTCATCGCCGCGAAGAAGAGCAGTAGGAACCATAAAAAGCCCAGCAGGTTGCCCGCAGGCAGGAAGCCGAAAATTGCTGGCATCGACACGAAACCCAAGTAGAAGCTGCCCTTCGAAGCAATCAGTTGCGCCGCCGCCACCCCAAAAAACGCCGACGCCGCCGGCAACGCTATCGACGCGCCCAGCACCACCTCCGCGAAGCTGTTGGAGGCAGTAGTAGACAGCCCCGTGAGCGTCACATCATCGTTCTTGCGCAAGTAGGAGGCGTAGCACTGAATCGCGCCCATCCCCAAGCTGAGCGAGAAGAACACCTGCCCCGCCGCCGCCAGCCAAGTCTTCGAGTCAAACAAGACAAACACCTCTCGACCGTCGCGCTCGATGTACCATTTCGGCTCCCACAGGAACGCAATCCCGTTCATCACGCCGTACTCGTCCGAGACGGGATGCCCCAGCGTGAAGACGCGGATCATCAGCACGATGGCTAACACAAAAAGCAGCGGCATCGCGACTTTCGCCAGCGCCTCAATCCCGCCAGAGACCCCGCGCACCATCAGCCACAGCGTCAGGAAGTAGACCACTGCGAATACCGCAAGCGTGAAGACATCGGGAGACAGAAACATACTGCTCTCGGTTTCGCCCGAGTATTGCCCCAAAAAAGCGGCGTAGGGCGCAAGCACCGTGTCGGAAATTTGATCGGTCGTCATGCCTTCTTGGAGTTGCGCGCGATCCACTTGCGGAACTTGACCTACGAGCGTCTTGAGGCTGTACCCCAGCGTCCATGAGCCGAGATAAGAGTAGTAGAACAGGATGAGCGTGGGGATGAACAGCCCCAGCACGCCGAGATACTTGGCGACAGGGTGTCGCCACATTAGTTGGAACATCGCGGGCGTCGTGCCGTGTCCGCGCACGCCGCCGTAGCGTCCCATCGCCCACTCCAGCCACATCAGCGGGATTGCCATCAGCAACAGGCAGATGAAGTAGGGGATGAGGAACGCGCCGCCTCCATTCGCCGCCGCCTGTCCAGGGAAACGCAAAAAGTTGCCCAAGCCGATGGCGTTGCCCGCCATCGCCAGCACTAAGCCAATCCGTGTACCCCAATGCTCGCGTCCGCCGTTATTCGCCATGCATTACCTCCATGTGTTGCACCACGCATGTAATTTCGCAACGCATCGCCGCTCTCCTGCTACTTCAGCAAGTTTGGGTCGGTGGCGCGCTGTTCGCGCACGCGCTGTTTGGGGCGCGAGTGCGTCTTGAGCTCGCTCAGCTGTGCGTCGTACTCCGCGCGATCGACAGGGATGGCGACCGGTCTCTCGCGCTTGCTGGAGAGAATGAGCGCGTTGATGATTTCAACGGTGTTCAAGCCTTCCGCGCCCGGAGCCGTCAGCGGCTCGTTGTACAGCACGGCGCGTGCGAAGTTTTGAATGAGCGCGGGCTGACCCTCCAATGCGCCTTCGGGCGGGGGGGATATAGGCGGTGCGATGGACTCTGCAGGGATGCCATCCCACATGCCCTCGGCTTCGTAGGTGAACTGTCGGATGGAGCGCTTAAGTTGCCACACTTGCAGTTGACCGTCGTGTAGGCGCAGTTTACCCCTGTCGCCGCAGATTTCGATGAGGTTCTCGCCAGGTTCCTCGTTGGTGGTGGCGTAGAGGTAGCCGTGTGCGCCGTTGGGGTACTCCACGAGCGCGAAGGCTTCGTCTTCGGTTTCGATCTCGTGCAGAGTGGCGCGTGTCTGCCCCCACACTTGGCAGGGCAGACCGCCCAGCCAGAGCCAGAGGTCGATGTAGTGTGGGGCTTGATTAATCAGCACGCCGCCGCCCTCGCCTGCCCAAGTGGCGCGCCAGCCGCCCGAATCGTAGTAGGCTTGCGTGCGATACCAGGCGGTGATGAGCAGGGTGCGCCGCACTTCTCCCAGAACGCCCTGCTCGATGAGGCGTCGCGCGGCTTGCACCTCTGGACGGAAGCGGTGTTGGTAGCCAATCGCGAACTTTGTCTGGGCGCGTTGTGCGGCTGCTATCATGCGGTCGCCATCGCTCACCGACACGCATAGCGGCTTCTCCACCAGCACATGCAGTCCGTGTTCGAACGCGCTGACGGCTACAGGAGCGTGGTCGTAGTGCGGCGTGGCGATGATGACGGCGTCCACCAGCCCGCTGCGGAACATTTCCTCGTGATGCGTGAAAGCGGGCGCGCCATACTGCTCGCTCGCCGCCTGCGCACGGTCGGCATGCGTGTCGCACACGGCGGTCAACTCGGTTTCTGGCACGATTTCCTTGACGAAGCGGCAGTGTCCTAAGCCCATGCCGCCCATGCCCACGACGCCCACGCGCAAAGTCTGCATAAGACGGAAGTTCGCCAAGCCCTGCGCCGCTCCTGCTAAACTGGCAGGCGCGCGGAGGAGCAGACCCCTCGCCAGGGCTTCACCTTACCGCTGGGTGAGTTCGCACTCGGAAAGAGGCTAACCACTCAGGTAGATATCGGGTCCGAGCAGTGGGCACTCGAAGTTGTCCGCGCCGCGCTTGCGCAGGTGCACGCCGTACCACACCACGAGGTCTTCATTCAGCGTGCGCTCGCCATTCACATACTGCGTGATGTTGGCGAACGAGCCGGAGCTGCCAATCATCTCCGTGCTGCGCGCTTTGACGACCCACACATCGCCTTCGCCTGTGCTGGGCGTTTCGAAAAAGCCGTCTTTCGGATTGGGCGCGATTTCGGCGGTGAAGCCCGTGCTGAGTTTGCGCACGCGCCAGCGCAGGTTGCGGTTAGGCCAGCGCAGGCGTCTGGCTTCGATGCGAATGGGTTGCCAGCGTTCACGGCGCGCGCCGCGCGGCGAGTCGGTCTCCTCCACCACCAATCCGCCCACGCCGTCCAGCGCGAAGTGCAGCCGCCAGTAGCCGTTGTGCAGTCGCCCATAGCACACGCAACCGCTGTCCGTGTAGCCGTACTGGAAGCGAGGTTTGAGAACCCCTGCAAGGTTGAACCGCCAGCCCGTGATGTACCGATACCAGCCTGCCGAGCATTCAGTGATGAGCAGGATTTCCTGACCGTCTGGCTCCTCATGAATGCCCACGCCTCTAAAGTTGCCCGAGTCGTTGCCGTCATCGCAGATGGTGACGGCGCGGGTGTTCGGGTTCGCAAAGCGCAACCCGTTGCCCAAGTCCGTTCCAGTGCACTTGAAACAGGTCTCACTGTAGAGCCAGTCGCGGTAGGGACCGCAGGCGTTATTATTGTAGAACACATTCAGCACGGGCATGCCGCCGCGCTTTAGCACGAGGCGATTGTTATAAAACACATCGGCAATCTCCACGCCAGAGCCGTAGCTCTGACCGTCGCTTCTACTGCCGCTGGGTCGGCGCACCAGCATGCGCCAGACAGGGTTGCTTGCGGGCCAAGCAAGGGCTTGCCACGCCGTACCCTCCGCACCTGTACAGCCTCCACTCGAGGGCGGACCGCCGCACGCAGCGGGGAAGAAGTCGCTCGACGCCGTGCCAAACGCGGCGACACGCGCATCGGTCATGTCTATCAGAAAGTGTCCAATCTCGCCATCGCGCCCACTGCCTGGGCGGAAGTGGAGCAGCACCGACACCAAGCGGTGGTCTGGCACAAAGTTGGGAAACGGGTCGATGCGTTCCCAAGTGCTTTCGGGCGCAGCTTCGGTAATCACGGGGGGCATGCCCGGCGAGCAGAAGGCGATACCGCGCCGCAGCGGCTCGCCGTATTTCGGATCCGCCGCCAGAATCTGCACGGCGTCGTGATACTCCGCCTCGCTGAAGTAGTCGGGCTGACCTTTGAGTGGGGTCAGCTCCACACGTCTGGGGATTGGGAAGTCCGCCTCCACTTGATAGCCGAGGTTGTTGTCGTAGTCGTAAATCACTAGGATGGCGCGGTTCGGATACAACACCACGCCCGGCTCTCGGCTGAGCGGGTTCTGCAAGTGTGCTGACAGCACATTGTAGCGCCCCTTGTGCAGGAATCTAAGGCGGGAATGCTCCCAGAGCATACGCGCATAGTCGCGCATCTGGCGCTCGGGAATCACATAAAACACGCCCGAACGGATGTTCATCCCTTTCACGGGAACTGCCTCGCGCAAGGAACGGATAATCGGCAACCCCAGTGGATTATCTGCCTGCAACGGTAACAATGCATTCAAAAGATTTTCCATACGATCCTCCTGTCTACGCAGAGTCAGCGCTGATCTGCGTTGGGGTGTATACACCCCGCGTTCAAGTATACCACGAACGGACCGAACCCATCCCCTCTGAAGCGGTCTCTAGGACAAATCTTAGGGGGTGCGCCGTTTACGCGCCTTGAGATACTGCTCTTCCAGTTTCTCCAAATCTTCAGGGGTCGGGCGGACGGGTGACTCGGGGGCGGCGGCAGTCGCGCGACGCGCCGTTTTAGGGGGCGATGCGCCAGACGCACCCGCTCGACCCGATTTGAGCGGCTGCAGGTCGTCTTCGGCGAGCAGCACCACATAGCGGAGGCGTAAAGTCTTCTCCTCGTCAGTGAGACGGTTGCGCGCCTCTTCCGAAAGCGAGTTCAGCCAGCGTTCGTGCATCCGAGTCTGCTGCTCAGCGTGGCGCGCGCGTATCGGTTCGGGCAGACTGTCCAAATCCAACTCTACTGCAATCTCTTGGGGGGAATAGACTTTGAGGACTGCGCCTGTGGCGTTCGCAAGGTGAGGCGCGTAGCGTCCCTCCAGTGCCTCCTTACCCCGTACCTCGCGGGCGCGCACCTGTACCCGATCGCCTTCCTTGAACTTCGACATACGGCAATTATACCTGAGTGCGCCGATGCCCCCTAATTTTTTTTACCACTCAGCCTATATATATCTGTCGGAGGGAAATAGATGAGAAGCGAACAGCGTTTCAATCGTTCGTTGGTGTGGACGCTCGCTTTAGCGATTGGTTGCGCGACCGCAATAGCGATGGCTATTAACAGTTGGCTTATCTACAACGCCTCTCGCACGACGCTGATTCAAGAGACCGAACAAGCGGGGAAGCGATTGGTTCGCGAGACCGCCCTATACTTAGACCGCTATCTCCAGCAGTTCGTTGGTGTGGTGACAATCTCCGCACAGCGCCACAAACATCTGGGCGTCAACCATGACGCGCGCACAGTGCCCTATCTGGCGGACGCGCTTCACACGCAGCCTCAGGAGATTTGTAGCGCGTACTACGCCTATGACCACCGACGCCCTCCCGACCCGAACCGACTTGTGATGGTGACGCGCAGTAGCTACCCCAACCAAGACATCGTGGACGCCAGCTACGACTTCCACGCACCCGACCAGCTCTGGTATCAGACACCGAAACGGACAGGCAAACCCACCGTTACCGAGCCTTTTTACGACGACGCCGTCAAGGTGGCAATGGTGAGCGTGACTGTACCGATGTTCACTCCGCAAGGACAATTTTTTGGCGTGGCAGGCATGGATATTAAGCTCGACGCGCTATCACAGAAGGTCTCCGAGTTGGGTATTCTGGGCGAGGCGTATCGCAATCGCGAGTTTGCGATGTTAGTGAGTCGTGAAGGCACGCTGATTGCCCATCCCGATCCAGGGAAGCTGTTGCGTAAAGATTTTGAAGGCGTAAAATTGAGTGAGCTGCCTGAAGGCAAGGTGGTAGGTGAGTCAGAGCAGGGCGTGCAGCGCGCTGTGATTAACGGCAAAGCGCGCTATCTGTTCTGGCAAACCGTGCCGAACACGGGGTGGCGGCTGGTGATTAGCACCGAAGAGGGCGCAATCTTGGCGCCGTTAGCGGGGTTGCGCACGCGCGCCATAGCGAGTACCGTTGTCGCCATTCTGCTGATTGCGGCGTTGGCAGGCACGATTGCCTATCGCGCCCTGCAGCCCCTACGCCAAATGACCGAGTGGGCGGAACGCGCCAGCAACGGGCAAGGCGACCTCACCCAACGACTGCCCGAGAATCGACGCGATGAGCTGGGCAAGTTCGCCCACTACTTCAACCGATTCATCGATGCGCTGCAAGTGATTGTGGCGAAGACACGCGAGTCGAGCGCGCAGGTCATCGCTGTGACCAGCCACACGCAGCGTGCGACAGAACAGCTAACCACAGGCGCACAGCAAGTCAACGCCGCCGTTGCGCAATCGCAAGCGATTAGCCAAAACTTTGTCGGCAATCTCCAGCAACAGGTCGACGCCGTGAGCCAATTTCGCCAGTCGATGCAATCGTTCTTAGCCCTGACCCAAGAGACGACGCAGCTGATGCAGCAGAGCGCACAGATTGTAGACGAGGTGCAGCGCGTAGTAAGCGAGGTCTCGCAAGGCGCGGAGCATACAGCGCACAGCACCGCTCAAGGGCTGGAGGCGATGCGCATCGTACGCGAGGGCATCGTGGACGCCTCGTCAGAGCTACGCGCCGCGTTCGAGCAAACCACACAGGTCGCCCATTCCGCGCAACAAGGCATGCAATCGCTGAGCGAAGCGGCGCAGTCGGTACACGCCATCGAGCAGCAAGTGCGCCAGGTCGGGCAAGAGCTAAGCGCGCTCGCGGAGATGTCGGCGTCGGTCAGCGAAATTGTGCGCACAATCGAAGAGATTGCCCGACAAACCAATCTACTTGCGCTCAACGCCGCGATTGAAGCCGCGCGCGCGGGCGAAGCAGGGCGCGGATTCGCCGTCGTCGCCGAGGAAGTGCGCCGACTCGCCGAACGCAGCGCCAGCGCCACCCGCGAAATCCAAACCATTATCCAGCAGGTACTCCAGCGCACCGACGCCTCCATCCAAGCGCTACAACAAGCCACCCACTCCGTGGAAACTGGCGTGGGGCAGGTCGACGCCGTACGCCTCCAGCTCCAAGACACGCTCCACTCCGTGCAGACCATCGACAGCCGAATGCACACCGCGGTCGAGGTCATGACCCGCATCGTGGACGACAGTCGAAACGCACTTGAACGCATCGAGAGCATCGCCGCTATCGCACAGCAAACCAGCGCATCCACCGAAGAGATGAGCGCGGAAATTGCACAGGTCGGACAGACCATTCTCCGAGTGGCGCAACTCGCCCAGCAGTCGTCGCTTCAGGTGGACTTCATCAGTCAGCAGAGCGAGTCTATCAATCAAGGGCTGCAACAGATGGCGGAATCCAGCCGCCACATCTGTGAGCAGAGCCGTCAGTCCGTGATTATCTCGAACCAGCAGTATCAAATGCTAACAGAGCTGCAGGCGGATATCCGCCAACGCAGCGAGTGGCTTGCCGAACGCATGCGCGACTTGGATGAGGCGATGCGCCTGTTCACCACAGGTGAAAGCATGGGCGAAACCATCGACTTAGCCTCAGCTGCCTAAAAGGCGGTTATTGAGCCAGCTGCGAGGGAGATGTATCTCCCTCGCTTTTTTTTTACATCGGGCGAGGGTGTTCTACAAATCCGCTCAGCCGCTATTACAGCCCCGCAATGGAAATGCCTCGCCTCCCAACCCAACAGGAACTTGGACGCAAATGCAGGTGCGACGACATTCTTGTTATCGTACTTCGCTTGGACTAAAGTCCAAGCCACACACCCGTGGCACGGACACTGCTATTCAAGTCACTGGTTGGGATGGATAGTCACTTTCCGTGCGTAGTCGTTGCCTTCGTCGTCGCGGGTGCGATGAATGGTGGCGCGTGCAGGCGGCTTAATCTGCTCCACCTTCACTGCCTTGCCCTTGAAGGTGAACTCAGTGTTCTCATCGTAGCGTATTTCGCGCATGTCGCCCGCGCGCGTCAGCACTTTCAAAATCTTCTTCTGTCGGTCGATGCTCTGAATCGTGCCCTGAATGGAGGGTAGCGCGCGTTCGCGCCCGATGTTCGCATCTTTCTCTGTGTTGCTGACCGAGAGGAGCATCACATCGAGGTTCGACAGCAGGCGCGGCGCAAGGTACAAGGTCTCGCCGATCGCGAAGTCTTCAATCGTGGCAGGTTTACCGTCGCGTTCGAAGCGGGTCTTGGGGGTAAACCGATAGGCGAATCGTGTGTTGTCGGGCAGTTCCACTAAGAGGTAGTTGTCTTCCATGCCTTGAAGAGTGCCTTTCACCACGCCGCGGCGCACTTTGTCGAGCCACTTCCAAGTGTCGGGGTCTGCCATCTCGCGCACGACGGGTCGCACCTGTGTGCCGACGCTCACACGCGCCATCACCTGCTTGCCCTCCATTTTGCGGAACTGCTCGGCGTCAACAGGTTGTTTGTTCAGCCACAGGCGCGGCTTCTTGTGGAGCGTGGCGTTCATGTCAGGTTTGCCCGCGCGCCTCAGAACGATTGCATTCCCCTCAGGATCGAACTGGGCTAAAGTCGCCAGAAATATCTCCGTCTCCGCCCATGCGCTCATCCATGCGGCGCACAGCGCCAGACACAGCATCGCTCGCATCGCCTTTCACCTCGCGGGCGAAGCGATTCCATATACCGAGCGAAACTCCTGCTTCTTTTCAGGGATGCGGTGTGCGCCGCCTGATGTCAGTTCGGGGCAGTCTCACAACTGGGGGCGTAAATTGTTGACTCGGGGAACGGTATCTTCGGGCAGAAGTAATGTTTGGGTACTGTGTCACGACACTGCCCAACGCGCGACTCCTGCGCCGTATGACGCGCTCGAACCCACTTGGAGTGTCCATCGAAGAAGCTAAAGTTCGCGCCGCCGCTGTGGGCGATGGAAGGACAGTCCTCGAACTGATTATTTCGCAGCGCGAAGAAGAACCCGTCGTTGAGCGTTTCACCCTCGTCGATTAGCACCACGAACTCCGCAGGGCGCTCCACTACTGGTTCAGGGATGTAGCCCGCCACCGCATTCATAGAGTAGCTCAGCTTCTTCTCGCGCCCGCGCCGATCGGACGGGCAGATGTAGATGTCGGCGTTCTTGACATAGGGATAGATGACTCCCTTGGTGATACGCTCCCAGTAAAGCAGCCAAATCTGGTTCACCGCAGAGTTGGGGTTGAGCGGTTCATTAATCACGCGAAAACACGGCACCCACTGCGCTTCGAGTCGTGAGACGAAGCCTGTCATCCACGGCGGCCACTCGGGCTGACGCCGCTCGCCCGAACAGTACGCCAAATCAGCAGGACCTGGATTGCGCCCTTCCCAATCCGTTCGGTACATTACCAGCGCAGTTCCCAGCTGGCGCAGATTCGATAGACAAGTGGTTTGACGCGCTTTCTCGCGCGCTTGAGCAAACACTGGAAATAGTATCACCGCCAAAATCGCGATGATTGCAATCACGACCAGCAACTCTATCAGCGTAAATGCTCTTCGATACATCGTTGCCTCCAACGGTGTAATTATAACTCACTTTTTCGCCAGTCGTGCGTATTGGGTATGCTATGCATGATGCTACGCACCACTTTGCTGATTGGCATCGGCGGTTTTGTGGGCGCGAACTTGCGCTACTGGATTGGCGGTTGGGTTGCCCAGCGGGCGAGCGTGCTGTTCCCGGTAGAAACGATGCTGATTAATGTAGTCGGTTCGTTCCTGCTGGGGCTGTTTATGACGCTGGCGTTGCACTATGTGTGGGCGCCCGAGTGGCGTCAGGTGATTGCGATTGGCGGCATCGGCTCCTTCACCACCTACTCCACCTATGAGTACGAGAGTCTGCGTCTGCTGCAGCAGGGGCTGTGGTGGCAGGCGGGGCTGAACCTGTTCGGCAGCTTGGTGTTAGGGTTGATTGCCGTGACGCTGGGCGTGCTGCTCGGACGCCGGCTGATTGGGGGTACGGATTTATGACAATTGAAGGTCCAGTTAAGCTATTACGGGTCTATATCGGCGAGGCGACTAAGTGGCACGGGCAGCCGCTCTATATGGCGATTCTGCTCGAGGCGCGCGAGCGGGGGCTGGCAGGCGGCACAGTGCTGCATGGTGTGGCGGGCTACGGCGCGAACAGCGTCATCCACACCGCCAACATCCTGCGCCTGTCGGAAGACCTGCCGATGGTCATCGAGTTCGTCGACAACGCCGAGAAGATACAAGCGTTCCTGCCTGTGCTGGACGAGATGGTGCAGGAGGGCTTAATCCTGCTGCTGGACGCTGAGCTGGTGCATTATCGCTCCAGCAAGGGGTAGGCGCGCGCCCGCTACACGAACTCGAAGCGCGTCGCGACCTGTTCAATCACAGCTTGGTGTTCCTGCAGCAGGCGCGTGAGTTGGTCGGCGTTGTTGAGGTTCAAGCTGTGCGCAAGTGCGTGTAGCCGTTCGCCGTCGGGTAGGGTCTCTGGGGCAGGTTCAAACAGCAGGCGCAGGCGGTTGCGCAGGTGATACAGAAACAACCACGCCTCGCGCAGCGCGTCGTAGTCGGCGCGTTCCAGCGCGCCCGCGCGCCAGAGCCACTCCAGCAGCGCCACTGTGCGGGAGTCGGTCGGATGCGAATCCAGTGAAGCGCGCTGCGCTAAGAGCCAGTGCGTGAGAAACTCAATCATCGCCTGACCTGCACGCCCCAGCTTGAGGTGGGTGTGTAGGTGCAGGTTCGGTACGCGCTCGTTGAGGGCGCGTGTGGCGAGTCGGCGCATCTCCATCAGCGATTCGGGCGTGGGGGGCGCGCCATAGCGGAACTCGTTGAGAATCTGCGTGAACAGCTCTGCGAGAGGCGACTCGGCGTTGAGCGGTCGGGCGCGGAGCGCGGCGATACGCTCCCACGGCGCGGCGTGGCGTTGGAAGTAGTTGCGCCAGCCCGACAGGGTGCGCGCCAGCGCGCCTGCCCCGCCCTCGGGGCGCAAGCGCGTGTCTACAGGGCGGAGCGCGCCCTGCTCGGCAAGCTGCTGACAGAGGCTCAGAAACGCCTGCGCCGCCGCTTGAACCGCCTCGTGGTTTGCGTCGTCGGAACAGGCGAGCGCGATATCCCAGTCGCTGCCGTAGCCCAAATCGCCCGCGCCCAAACTGCCGAACCCTATCAGCAACACAGGGGTATCGGGCGCGACGATTGCCCAACTTTCCGTGAGCAGTGTCTCGGCGAGCGCGGTCAGGTCGCGTGCGGTCTGTTCGGGGGTGGTTTCGCCCCACAGGTCGCGTGCGCCGATACGGAGCCACTCGCGTCGGGCGTAGGCGCGGAGATTATTCACGCGCGCGCTCGCCGTGCGACACCCTTGCAGGCGTTCGTGCAACGCCGCGCGATGCGCCTCTTTCGTCTTCACGCCGCGCGCCACTATCTCCGCGCCGAACAGCATATCCAGCAGCTCCAGATGGCTCAGCAGCTGGTTCCACAGCGGCGGCGATTGCGCCAACTCGGCGAGGCGCGTCAGCACTTCAGGCGACTCGGCGTAGGCGGCGAACAGCGCGGCGCGGTTCGGAAAGGCGTCGGCAAGCCGTTCCAGCCCCAGCAGCGCCAAATCGGGGTTCGGCGTGCGGGCGCATGCCGTGAGCAGCTCGGGCAGTGTCGCCTCGAACGCTTGGCGTGCGTCGGGCGGTGGCGCGCCATACGCTGTACCAACCGTGTTGGCGCACAACACGGCGTAGGCGCGGGCAGGTTCGGCGAAGCCCAGCGCGCCCAAATGACGCGCCCACACCGCCTCGCCCTCCGACGCGCCCAGCAACGGCGTCAAATCCGCGTCAGACGCCCCCTCGCCCCCAGTAGGCGCGTCGGAGCCGTGCGACAGAACGCGCTCACGATAGCGACGGGCAACCTCGCGATGCCTGCGCAGGTCCGCCTCGAACGCTTCGGGGTCGGCATACCCCATATGTCGGGCGAACTGTGCCCGTTCCGCAGGTTCGCGGGGCAGCGTGTGCGTCTGCTGACCGTGTAGGATTTGTAGGCGATGCTCAGCCGTGCGCAGGAAGCAATACGCCTCGCGCAGCGCGTGCGCCTCGTCAGGGGGGAGCAATCGCGCGTTCTGCAGCCGTTGGAGCGCGTCCAAAGTGTTGGGCGTGCGCAGGCGCGGATGCTTGCCCCCATACATCAGCTGCAACGCCTGCGTCGGGAACTCAACGTCGCGAATACCGCCCCAGCCGTTCTTCAGGTCGGTCTCATAGGTCGCGCGGGTGCGTGTCTGCGCCTCGCTTCGTGTGCGCTGCTCGATAATCTGCTGGAGGTCGGCGTCGCTGAGCGCGGGGCGATAGACCCACCCGCTCAGCCGTTCCAAGAACGCCTCGCCGACGCGCGTGTCGCCTGCGCACGGACGGGCTTTGAGCATCGCCTGACGCTCCCACGGCTCGCCCCAAGTTTCGTAGTAGTGCAGCGCGGCGCGCGCCGTGCGCACCATCGGTCCGAACCGCCCCTCAGGACGCAAGCGCAGGTCGACGCGGAACAGAATCCCGCGCCGCATCGGCTCGGAGAGGGCTTTGACCCAAATCTCGGCTAACTTGGCGAGGTACTGCAGCGGCTCGCGTGCGCCGTGCAAAGCAGGCTCGTCTGCGCAGATGAGTATCGGGTCGATATCCGAGCTATAGTTCAGCTCGCGCCCGCCCCACTTACCCATAGCGATAATACACAACCCGTGTTCGCCCGACACGCCGAGCTGCGCCGTCAGCTCCTGATGGCAGGCGTCCAACGCTGCGCCTGCGCACACATCCGCCAAGTCCGATAGACCGCGCGCCACCTCAGGCAGCGTCGCCTTGCCCAGCAGATCGAGCGCCGTGAGACGCAGCAGCTCTTGCTGTTTGAACGCTCGGAGGCGGTCTAGGCGCATCCAGTGGGTCGTGCAAGACTTCAGGAATCGGTTGAGGTCGCGGCGCAGGTCGGCGCGCGTGCGCGTGCGGGTCAGCAGGCGGGCGTCCAGCAAAATCTCGCTCAGTTCGGGATTCTGCAAAACGGCGTCGGTCATGTATTGTGAGTGCGTGAGGATAGCCAGCGGGGGCTTCAGGGCGGCGGGCGTCTCGGCGAACAGGCGATAGTAGGTGAGCCGCGCGCCCAGCGATTCCAGCCAACGGTCGATGTTCACCAGCAGGCGGTCGGGGTCGGGGGCTACTTGTAGCGCTTCGAGGAGCGTGGACGTGAAGCGGGCGAACAGCTCCGCTTGCACCCCCTCACCCTGCCAACGCGCCCACAATCGCTGCGCTCGATCAGGCTGATCAAACGAAACTGTATCGATCACAGACTCTCTGCTTCTCATCCGCCGTGAGCGAACGGTCTTGCAAGTGGCTCATGATTACCCTCCGACTAAGTGTACCTAAACGGTAGAATAGTTCCTTAGCGATTCCATTGTGTTGGGTATTTGCCAAGCGTTTCCCCATTCTCTTAGGTCATGGGCGAGAGGCAGGTGGTGACGGTGAGTGGTCACGATAAAGATGGCTTTTGCTGAAGACTATAGAATCCCGTCTGTAGGCAGCACGGTCAGTTCATCGATGGCGGTGTCGGGCGGCGCGGCGAGCATCTGTGTGATTACATGCGCAACCGATTCGGGGCGCATCATGCGGCTGCGGTCGGGGACGCCCGCGCCGTCGCCCCAGATAGCGGTGTCCACTGCGCCGGGCAGGATTGCCATCACGCGCACGCCGCGCCGACGCACCTCTTTCGCCAAGATGCGCGTGAACATCAGCCCCGCAGCTTTGGCGCAGCTGTACGCGCTCAGCCCCTCGAACGCCCGCGCGCCCGCAATCGAGAGCACATTCAGGATTTGCCCGCGCCTCTGCTCCAGCATACTGGGCAACACCAAGCGCGTGGCTAAATACAGCCCTTTCAAGTTGCCCTCGAAGGTGTGTAGCCACTTGGACGGCTCGCTGCTCTCTATCGCGCCCACCGATTGGATGAAGCCCGCGTTGTTCACCAAGATATCGATACTGCCCGTGATGCTGAGCGCGCCTTGCACGGCTTCGCGCAGTGCGCCCTCGTCGCACACATCGGCGACGAACCAGTACGCCTTGCCGCCTGACTCTCGGATTTGACGCGCCGTCGCTTCCAACTGCGCCTGTGTGCGTGCAATGAGTGCGACAGTTGCCCCTTGCCGCGCGAGCAACTTTGCCGTCTCCGCGCCGATGCCGCGTCCACCGCCCGTAATCAGTGCTACTTGCCCCGCGAATGTTTCCATCGCAGAGAAGTATACCTTGAGGCAGGAAGATGAAGACATAGGGCGAAAGTCCTGCTTTGATGAGCCGCGCCCGAGTTTTGAAGACCTACAAGCTATGGCTGAACGGCGCGTTCGTGCGCTCCGAGTCGGGGCGTTCCTACGAGGCGCGTGATGCGCGGGGCGACTTCTGGGCGAATGCGCCGCTTGCCTCTCGCAAAGACCTCCGCGACGCCGTGCAAGCCGCCTGCAAGGCGCAGCCGAGCTGGGCGACGCGCACGGCGTATAATCGCGGGCAGATCCTGTATCGCATCGCGGAGATGCTGGAGACGCACCGCGCCGCCCTGCGCGAGGAGCTACAAGCCGTGCTGGGGGTCTCGGCGCAGGACGCCGACGCCGAAATCGAGGTCAGCGTCGACCGCTGGGTCTACTACGCGGGCTGGAGCGACAAATACGCCGCGCTACTCTCGTCGGTGAACCCCGTAGCGATGCCGATGCACAACTTCACGGTTCCAGAGCCTGTTGGCGTGGTGGGCATCGTCTGTCCCGACGCCGCGCCGTTAGCATCGCTTACGAGCCTGCTCGCGCCCCCACTGGTCAGCGGCAACGCCATCGTCGCGCTCCTGCCTGAGGCTGCGCCGACCGTCGGCTTGGCGTTCGCTGAGGTGTTGGCGACCTCCGACCTGCCTGCAGGGGTGGTGAACTTGCTGAGCGGACGCCTCGCGGAGCTGACGCCTCACTTGGCGCGACATGTGGAAGTGGATGTGCTGAACCTGTGCGGCGCGCCCGAACCAGAGCGCGTTGCACACGAGCGAACCGCCGCCGAGAGCATCACGCGCCTGCATCATAGCCCGAACCTCAACCGCGACGAGTGGCTGACCGACCAAGCGCAAGGGCTGGGGTGGATCGAGCCGTTCGTGGAGTTCAAAACCGTGTGGCATCCGCTGGGATGGTGAGTATGAACCGAACCAAAGTGGCAATCGGGCTGGGCATCGTGGTCGCGTTGCTGATTGGCGTGCGGTTGCTCATCTCGCTGGCAACGCCTCAGGAGATAGACCCGCGCACGCGCATTCAACAGATATTCGCGGAGGGCAAACAGGCGTTCGAGAACGAGGACATCGAAGGAATGCTCAACCTGCTCAGCGACGATTTCAGCTGGGGCGGGCAGGATAAGCAACGCCTGCGCTACCAACTGCTACAACTCTTCAAGAACGCCGAGAACCCACGCGCCCAGCTCGGCGAGCTCCAAATCGAGATTTTCGGCGGGCGCGCGATTGTCAAAACGCCGGTGCGCATCACTTGGCGCGACGCCCAAGCCTCCAACGGGCTAAACTCGCAGGATTTCGGCGTGGTGGAGTTCGAGTTTCGTAAAGTGCGCCAACGCAAGTGGTTCATCATCAATTACGAGGATTGGCGCTTGGTGCGCGTGGAGACGACGCAGATGGGGGATTTCACGCTATGACGCCTGCGCTGCAACACAAGTACGAACGACTACAAGCCATCCTACGCGAGATGGGCGCGGTCGTGATTGGCTTGTCGGGCGGCGTGGACAGCACGCTGCTGACCAAAGTCGCCTACGATGTGCTGGGCGAGCGGTGCTTGGCAGTAATCGGTCAGTCGGAGGCGTTCCCTGAAGGCGAAATTGAAGAGGCGCTGACGCTCGCCCGACAGATTGGCGTGCGCGTGCGGATTGCGCCCACGCATGAGCTGAACAATCCACTCTTCCAGGTGAACCGCCCCGACCGATGCTATCACTGTAAGACGGAGCTGTTCAGCGTGCTGCGCCAAGTCGCCGATGAGGCGGGCATCCCCTACATCGCCGACGGCTCGCACGCCGACGACACAGCCGACTATCGTCCGGGCATGCGCGCGGCGCAGGAGCATGGCGTGCGCTCGCCGCTTTTGGAGGCAGGGTTCACCAAGTCCGATATTCGCGCGCTGGCGGAACATCTGGGGCTGCCCGTTTGGGACAAGCCCTCCTTCGCGTGCTTGTCAAGCCGATTCCCGTATGGCACGGTCATCTCACGCGAGTTGCTGCAGAAGGTAGACCGCGCCGAGCGGTTCCTGCGCGAGTTGGGCTTCCGTCAGGTGCGCGTGCGCCATCACGATACCATCCTGCGCATCGAAGTGGAGCCGACCGACTTCGAGCGCGTCTTGCAGCACGCCCCTACTATTGTAGCGCATATGAAATCGCTCGGCTATCTGTATGTTGCGTTGGACTTAGAGGGCTACCGAACAGGCAAGATGAACGATAGTTTAGGGAGAGTATCGCATGCGAGACGACTTTGACGCATGGTGGAAACTGTTCTTGAGCCGTTTTCTGCAGGAGTTTCTGGCGTTGGTAGCGCCTGAGTTGTGGGCGATGATCGATTGGGAGCGCGGCGTGCAGCTGCTGGACAAGGAGCTACTGTCGCCGCGACTGCGTGGACGAGGCAGGCGACTGTATGTGGATTGCCTGTTCAAGGTGTATCTCAAATCGGGCGAGGCGCAGATATTGCTGATACATATCGAGGTGCAGGCGCGTCTGCAACAAATCTTTCCTGAGCGCATGTTCCGCTACTTCGCCCGACTGTATGTGGAATACGGTCTGCCGATTGTGAGCATTGCTGTGCTTGCCGACGCCAATCCGCGCTGGCGTCCCACCCATTTCGAGTATGCGCTGGGCGGTACCCGCTTGGAGTTTGAGTTCTTAACCATCAAGTTGACGGACTTCGACCCGACGGCACTGGAGCAAACCGACAACCCTGCGGCGCTACTCCTGTTAGCGTTTCTCAGAGCGCGTGAGACCGCCAACGACATGCAAATACGGTTCGAGGTACGCAAACAGTTAGCGATTCTGGCGCGCGAGCGCGGGTATAATGATGAGCAGTTGGCACGGTTCGACGAACTGTTGGAGGGGATTATGCAGCTACCGGAGTCTTTTGAGCGACTTTACGAGGAGTCGCTGGAGGCGTACAAGCGCGAGCAGGGCAGACCATTTATCTCAGCGGCGGAGCGCATCGGCTTACGCGATGGCTTATTACAGGGCTTGGAGCAAGGCTTGCAACAGGGCTTGGAGCAAGTGTTGCGAATCAAGTTCGGATCCGTGCCGACAGAGGTCCATGATGCGCTCCGAAAGATAACGGATATCGAGACGCTTCAACGCCTGTATGACCATGCGTTCCACGCGGCGACGCTGGAGGCGTTCCAGCAGTCGTTACAGGCGTACTTGCCGAATCGCTCAGAGGCTACCCCTGACGCCGGGGATAACGAATAGGTTCTCTGGGGTATCGGGCGGGTCGCTGGGCTTTCGGCGGTAGCCGCCGAGATCTTTGCCCGCGACGCCCACACTGTAAAGCGTGTAGCTGTCGCCCTGACGCCGGTAGATGGGCAGCTCACCGCTGAAGGGGTCTACTGCCCAATCGCCCAGCGGCAGTGCTTGCAGTGTATCAGGATAGCGGCGCTCACGCAGGTAGTATTCGCGTAGTCGACAGTGCAGGGCAAGTAGCCGACGGCGCGTGCGCGCTTCCCAATAACGCAGCGCGGCTGGATACGCCATCGCGAGGGGATTGAGATACTCCACCAAGTAGTCTAACACGGGGTCGCCTGTTTCGGTAGGCGGTGCTTCACGCAGTTGGAAACGCCCACCAACCAGCGCGAACGCCTCGAACGCGCGTGTTGTGTGGCGTCGCAGCCGATGCTCCGCCTCGCGGCGCAGCTGTTGATAGGCAGCAGGATTTCTTATGTAGTATTCAAAGCGATTCTCCACCGCTTGCCACTGGCGTCGCGCCGCTTGCACCTCGTCCGAATCGGGGGATAGTCCGTTCTCCAGGGGTTCGGTCTCAAGTTTGTGGAACGCGCGCAGATTCTCACGCGCTTGGCGAGGGTCATCTACAAGTAGGCGTCGGAGCTCTTTCAAGGCAAGGCGCAGCTCGCCTTCCACGAGAGTCGTCAGCCGATCGGGCTGTGTTTCGGCGGCTTGGAGCGTCCGCGCCAGCTCACGCGCTTCCTGCGCCGAGAGATACTGGGGTACATGCGGGGCAATCGCGCTGTTCACTATGGCTTCACATGCGACGGCTACCAACACGCTCAATAAGATATCCCCATAGAGGTCGCACGCCAGCTTGAACCCGCTGCGCCAGTCGTGTACGGCGTCGATGCCGTCGTTCTCACTCACATGCCA
>JBKBKS010000038.1:0-19343 GCA_046294565.1 Fimbriimonadales bacterium | reverse complement strand
CGCGGACGCCCAGCAGCTCAGCGGGATGTTGAACGCGCCGCAATCGATCGGCACGAAGAGGTCGGGCGGATGACGGCGGATGAATTGCTGCACCCGCCGATACGCAAGGTAGACCTTTGGGGCGACCTTGAGCGATTCGACGACGCCGATGGCGCCCCAAGCGCGGCTATCGGCGATGAGTTGCACGCCTGCCGCCTGCATCCGTGCGCCGCCCACGCCGTACAGGGCGACATCGGGCAGACGCGCCTGCAGCTGACGCGCCAAATCCGCGCCGTAGAGGTCGCCCGACGCCTCGCCCGCCACAATCAGAACGGATTGGCTCATTTGCGCGTGGGGCGATCCAGAGCGCGCCCGTTGCGACCCTGCCGAATTTGTTGCATGAACTCCAACAGCTCGTGCAGCTCGTCGCTCATGTCCAACTCCGCTCGGATTTTCTCGATGGCTTGGGTGAGGTTCATCTCTGAACGGAACATCCATCGGCAGGCGATGCGCAGGGCGTCGCGCGTGGGCTGGGGCACGCCTGCGCGGCGCAGCCCCACGGTGTTGACCCCGCGCACCTCCGCAGGGCTACCTTCCACAATCATGAAGGGGGGCGCATCGCGCACGATACGCGACATGCCGCCCACCATCGCCAACTTGCCTATGCGCGTGAATTGGTGGACGCCCACCATGCCGCCGATGTTCGCGCCGTCGCCAATCTCGCAGTGCCCGCTGACGCCCACCGAGTTCGCCATCACGACATGGCTGCCCACCCGACAGTTGTGCCCGATATGCACATATGCCATCAGGAAGTTATGGTCGCCGATGAGAGTCGATTGCTCCTCGCCGCTGGCGCGATGGATGGTCACATACTCGCGGATCCAGTTGCCGTCGCCGATTTTGAGGTAGCTGCGCTCGTGTTTGAACTTGCGGTCTTGTGGCGGCGCGCCCAACACTGCGCCGTGATAGATAAGGTTGTTGCGCCCGATGTGCGTGTTCTCCTCGATAATCACATG
Source organism: Fimbriimonadales bacterium (assembly GCA_046294565.1). Classification (GTDB taxonomy): domain Bacteria; phylum Armatimonadota; class Fimbriimonadia; order Fimbriimonadales; family GBS-DC; genus GBS-DC. Next base: position 18,348 of record JBKBKS010000038.1, on the reverse strand, counting down.
CGCTCCGAGCGTTGTGCCCGCGTCGATGCGCACATGCGCCCCGACAATCGTGTAGGGACCGATGTTCACATCATCGGCGAGTTCGGCGGTGGGATGCACGACTGCGGTAGGGTGAATAGTCGCCATAGGGTTTGCCTCAGACGGTTTCGGTGAGCTGTTGCAGCAGGGCGTCGGGGGGCGGGCTGAGGAATCGGTCGGGTTCGGGCAGCGCGAAGGTGATTTCGGCTTCCGCGACGAGCTCGCCGTTCACGCGGGCGGTGGCTTTCACGCGCCCCACTTCACGACGCATCCACAGCATCTCCACTTCCATCACCAGCGTATCGCCGGGCGTCACGGGGCGTCGGAACCGCGCGTTGTCGATGCCGCCCAGCAACGCGACCCGATGGCGCAGATGCGGCTGTAGCATCACCATCACGCCGCCCACCTGCGCCATCGCCTCCAAAATCAGCACGCCAGGCATAATCGCTTTCACCGGGAAGTGCCCCTGAAAGAAGCTCTCGTTGACAGTCACATTTTTCAGCCCGACAGCGCGCTTGCCCGGCTCCAGCTCCACAATCCGATCCACCAGCAGGAACGGATACCGATGGGGTATCACCTGCCGTATCTGTTCGATGTCTAATCGGAACTCCGCCATAGGTTATCCTCCGCGTTCAGGGCTTGCGCCAGCAGGCGCGCCAGCTGCACATTCAGGGCGTGTCCGGGCTTGACCGCGACCAGCGTGAACTGGGGCAGGTACACGCCACAGAGGTAGATATCGCCCAGCGCGTCCAGCAGTTTGTGGCGCAGCGGCTCGTCCGTGAAACGCGCGGGATTATGATACCCGTTCTCATCAATGACGAGCGCGTTGTGCAGCGCGCCGCCGCGCGCCAAGCCCTGTCGGCGCAACGCCTCCACCTCGTGCAGGAAACCGAAGGTGCGTGCAGGGGCGATGCTCGTGGGCGCGTCGGCGCATCGGAACGCCCCCGCCTGCACGCCCAACGGCTCAGGGAACTGGATGTAGCCGAACAGCCAATCGCCCGACAGCGACAGCGCCAAGTACCGCTCGCCCGACGCGACCTGTACCGCTCGGTGAACCCCTTGCGCGGTATGCAGGGGGCGACTCTCGGCGCCAATCGCTTCCACGAACGGCAACGCGCTGCCGTCCAAGATGGGAACTTCGCGTCCCTGCAGCACCTCAATCACGCAGTGGGTGACGCCCGTTAGCCACAGCGCCGCCATCAGGTGTTCCACCGTGCCGACCCGAACGACGCCGTCGCCCAGCACGGTCGCGCGTGTGGCGTCCACCACATAGTCCCACCGGGCGGGGAACTCGTGCGCGCCGACGCGAACGGTAATCTGCGTTGGGCAAAACTCTCGCATCGACGCCGAAGGTGTGGGGGGGGCGGGGTGCAGCGCGATTTTGCACGGCTCGCCCGTGTGCAAGCCGACGCCCTCAAAGATGAGCGTCTCGCGCAAGGTGTTAGGGATTGGCATTGGGCGGCGGCTCTTCCTCCTCTTCCGTGTAGTAAAACACGCCCGACGCGCCCTGCGGCAGCTCCACGATCTCCTCGCCTTCCACCAGCGACACAATCGCGAGACTGGTCTCCAGCCGCACGCGGTCTGGCTCCTCCAGCGTCACCTTGCCTTTCAGAGTGAGCCGTTCCGCTTTCGGGTCATACTCGGCTTCGTCGGCGGTCAGGGTGCGCGTGCGTCCTTCGGGCAGCTGTTGCACGGCTTGGATATTGCCGCGCAGGTAGGCAATCTTCTTGCGGTAGAAGTATTCGATTTGGTCGCATGTGGCGTCGATGGGGTAGCGTTTTGCCTGTTCGAGTTCGCTTTCTGCTTCGCCTTCGGGGGGCGGCGGTGTTTCGCGCGGCTTGACGCGCAGGCGCACTTGGTTTTGCAGTAGGGCGCGTTTCTGGTTCTCAGCGTACCAGATTTCCAGTTGTGCGCCTTCTATGTCCACGCGCGGGTCCTCCAAGCGCAGTTTGCCTGTGGCTTTGGCATAGCGTCGGCGGTCGTACACCTCGGCGCGTTCGGCAGTGGCGCGTGTGTCGCCGTCTTGAAAATACAAATCTTCCACTTCCGAGCGGTCGTTGCGCAGGGTGGCGCGTTTCCATCGGATGTCCACCTCGCGTTTGGGTTGGGCGCGTTCTTGGAACAGCGCGCTGCTCACGCGGAACGCGCCGCGCTCCAGTTCGAGGGTGTTCGTGGCAAGGTTCCAGCGCATCTGCTGTATCACGCCGCGCCCGTCGCTCCAGCGCAGCTGGGTGGGTTGATGGACTTCGATTCGTTGGGCGCGCAGATCCCAGTGCAGGAGGGCAGTTTGCACGGTCAGGGGCTGGTTGCCCAGCGGATGGCGACGGATTTGCAGGCGGGGGTCGCCCAAAACTTGGAGCCGTTTGGCAGGGTAGTTGTAGAGGAGCTCGTTCGCGCGTGCGGTTCCAATCACGGCGCCGCGCTCGTCGTAAATCAGTGCGCGGCGCAGCCCGCGTGCGCGCCAGTGCACGCGGTTGCGCTCAATCTCCAGCCGATCGAGTTGAAGCGTCGCCAGCGTGCGTGCGCCGTCGCGCAGGGTCAGCGTCGGACGCTCCAAGTATAGCTCCAACTGTTGCAGGTCAGCGGGAACGGTGTTCAGCAATCGCAGGAACGGGTCTTGGCGGCGCGCCAGCTCGACGCTCCATAGCAAGCCGAGTGCGCCCAGTAGCACGAGTGCGCTGTTGCGCAGAGGGCGCAGCAGGCGCGCCCTCTGAGAAACGCTTAGGGGCATTGGTCGTCCACAGGCGGCGGCGGGATTTGGGGGTTATTCGGGAAGATTTCGATGGTTCCGAAATCGACCACGCGGGGCGCGCCGAACACCACGCTGACCACGCCCGCCTGATTGGAGGCAACCAGGCACGCCGCCTGCACATTGGGCGCGTTGGGGGTCTGAATCACGCGGCGGATGTTCTCAGGGGTGATGTGGCGCACGACCGCCGTGTAGCCTGCAGGGCGGCGCACCCAGAACCCGCGAAAGAACAGGTTGTCGCCCACATTGCGCAGCACGAAGTCGCCCGCGCGGATATCGCTTTTGAACGCGCGTGCGATGTTCATCGGCACTGTGTTCGGCGCGCCGCTCGTCGAGCTGGCAACCACCCGCGCCATCGGGATGGTTTGCCCCGTATCCGTAACGAAGTAAATCTCGGCGTTTTCGATGGGCGCGCCGTTGGTGGGGTCGGAGACGCGCACCACGAACACGCGCTCGTTGGCAGTGAGGGCGACGCCGCCGCCCGCGCCGCCGCCTCCGCCGCATCCATGCAGCATTACGGCAATCGCCGCCAGTCCTAAAGCTATTGATAGTCGTTTCATGCGCTCAAGACGCCTCCTCTAATCGTGAATTGGATTCTACCTATTAGACTACTCTCCTGCCGAATTCGTTACGCGAATCGGGCGAACTTGTGCTTGCCGACGCGCAGGAGTTTTCCGCGCAAGGCGTCGGCGTTCATCACGGCGTTCGGGTCGCTGAGCCGCTCGCCGTCTAACTCCACGCCGCCCTGTTGGATGAGTCGTCGCGCTTCGGAGTTGCTGCTGGCGTAGCCGATGCCTGCGATGAGGGCGGGCATCAGCACTGTGCCGTCCTCGCGCACCAAGTGGGGGGGGATTGCCACTTCGGGCGCGTCGGTGGGGGCTTGGCGTTCGGAGAAGATTCTTAGAAAGTTCTCATCGGCGCGTTCTGCGGCTTCGGGGGAGTGGTAGAGGCTGACAATCTCGCGGGCGAGCCGTCGTTTCACATCGCGCGGGTTGACGCGCCCCGTTTGCCAATCGCGCGTCAACGCCTCGACCTCCGTGAGCGGCACATCCGTACACAGCACGAAGTAGTGGCTCATCAGCGCGTCGGGCAGGCTCATCACCTTGCCGAACATCTGGTCGGGCGGCTCGCCGATGCCGATATAGTTGCCCAGCGACTGGCTCATCTTCTCCTTGCCGTCCAGCCCAATCAGCAGGGGCATCAGCAGCACCACCTGCGGCTCCTGCCCGAACTCGCGCTGCAGCTCGCGCCCCACAAGGTTATTGAACCGCTGGTCGCTGCCGCCCAGCTCCACATCCGCTTGAATCGCCACCGAGTCGTAGCCCTGACAGAGCGGGTAGAGTATCTCGTGCATGCCCAGCGGTAGGTTGTGGGCGAGGCGGTTGGCAAAGTCCTCACGCTCCAAGATGCGGGCGACGGTGTATTTGCTCGCGAGTTGGATGACTTCCGCAAAGTGCATCTTGCCGAGCCAGTCGGCGTTGTAGTAGACCTGCGTGCGGTCGGGGTCTAAGATGCGGAACAGTTGCGGCTTGAGCCGTTCCACATAGCCCATCACCTCTTCACGGCTGAGTTGGCGTCGGGTTTTGGATTTGCCCGTCGGGTCGCCAATCATGGCGGTGAAGTCGCCCACGATGAGGCAGGCGGTGTGTCCCAGATCTTGGAACTGGCGCAGTTTGCGCAGCACGACCGCCCAGCCTAAATGCACATCGGGCGCGGTGGGGTCGATGCCGAGTTTGACGCGCAGGGGCTTGCCGCGCGCCAACTTCGCCTTGAGTTCCGCCTCGGTGATGAGGTCGTCCACGCCGCGCCGCAGGGCGTTGAGTACCTGTTCTGTCTGCATCGGGGAAGTATTGTACCTCTCTTTAGTACGCGCCAGCGACGCTGAGATACACGAACCCGCGCTTGCCGTAGGCTAAATCGAGGCGCAGCAGCCCAATCGGCGAGGCGAACCGCAGCCCCGCGCCGACGCCGAATCGGACAGGGGTACTGGCGAGGTCGGCCTCGCGGCTCCAGACCGCGCCCGCATCGACAAATAGCGCCGCCTGAACCGCTTCCAGCACGGGGAAGAGGTACTCCACACTGCCCGCGACGAGACGATTGCCCCGAAACTCATCTTGCGTGTAGCCGCGCAGGAGGTCGTACCCGCCCATCCAGAACTGCTCGCTGAGGGGCAGATTATCGGAGCCGACGCCTGCCGCCCCGCGCAGCGCGAGCGTGCGTTCGTGGGGCAGGGGGATATAGTAGCGCGCCTCGCCGAGCGCGCGTGTGAAGCGGAAGTCGCCCTTCACCGCGCGCTCCAGGGTCGCCGTCGCGTAGACGCCTGAACGGGGGAACCGCCCCTCGCGCGTGTCGTAGATGACCTGCACCCCGACGGCGTCGAACTGCCCACGATTGGCGGCGCGCACGCCAGGCGTTATCAGCGCGTCGGGCGCGTCGTCGTAGTCCACACGGTCGCTGCGGTAGCGCAGGCGCAGTTCGAACAGCTCGCGCCAGTCGAACCCGACATACGCGCCGAACCCGCGCCGCCGCTCGTAGCGACGCAGGCTGTCCAAATCGGCGTAGAACACGGGGTAGAACGGCGCGCGGTCGTACAGTTCGAAGCCGAAGTTGAACGCGCCAGGCAGGGCGCGCGGCGCTTCGTAGCTCAGTCCATACGAGGGTCGGAGCGCCTCATATTCGCCCGTGATTGGGTTGCGCACCTGCTCGCGCTGCCACTGCAGGCGCAGCCGATGCCCCAGTCCCGCCAAGTTCGTCTCCACCAGCTCCGCGTAGCCCACGAACCCTTGCTTGCTATTGTAGCCCGCCGCCACTGCGAAATCGAGCGACTGCTCCTCTTCCACCTGCAGGAGCAAGTTGGTGACGCCGAGCGTCTCGGCAGGCTCCGCGCCGAGCTTCGCCGTGCGCAGGAAAGGGAACCGCCCTATCCGCTGTCGAATACGCTGGATCCGCGTCTCGTTATACACTTCGCCGGGCTTAATCCCCACCAAGCGGCGCAGCACTTCGGGGCGCGTGCGCTTCGCCCCCTGAATCTCGATGGCTTCGATAACCCCTTCCGCGACCTCTACCGTCAACGCGCCCGATTCGTCGAGGGTGTAGTCCACCACGCGCGCCAGCGTGTAGCCGCGCTGCTGATACCACGCCTCCACGCTCTCAAACGCCGCTCGCAACTGCGGCTCCGTCGGCGCAGTGCCTATCAGCGCGTAGACCGACGCGCCCACTTGCTCGGGCGAGGCGACGGAAACGCCCTTGAACGCTACCGAATGAACCTGCACCTGCGCAAACGCGCACCCCAAGACCAAACTCAGCGCAACTAACCCGACAACTCGCATACCTGTATTATAGCCCATGCGCTATAATTAGTCGGGTGCGCCGATGGACTTTACGGAAGCGGTTCGGTATATCGAGAGCCTCTCGATTCAGGGCTGGCGGCTGGGCAACGCGCGTCTCGAGGCGTTCTTAGAACGGCTGGGCAGCCCCCACCTGAAGTTCCCCTGTGTGCATATCACGGGCACAAACGGCAAAGGTTCCACCACAGCGATGACGAGTGCAGTTTTGCGCGCGGCGGGCTATCGCGTGGGAACCTATGTCTCGCCCCATGTGTTCGACATCCGCGAGCGCATTCTCATCGACGGCGAGTTGATCGACCCAGAGCTATTCTGCGAGGGCGTGGCGAGGATGCGTCCGCTGATTGAGCGGCTCAACGACACCGAGTACGGCTTAATCACAGAGTTCGAGATTAAGACGGCGTTGGCGTTTTGGGCGTTCGCGCAGGCGCAGGTCGATGTCGCCGTGCTGGAGGTGGGGTTGGGCGGGCGCATGGACGCCACGAATGTCATTACTCCAGAGTTGAGCGTGATTGTGAGCGTCGGGTTAGACCACACCGATCGGCTGGGCGCAACGCACCGCGACATCGCCTATGAGAAGGCGGGGATTATCAAGCCGGGGCGTCCTGTAGTGAGCGGCGTGGCGCACGCGGACGCAGCGGCGATGATTGCGCAAGTAGCGGCGGCGCGGGGCGCGCCGCTCTATGTAGTAACTCGTAGCACGGACACGCCTGTCCGTGCGGAGATGATGCTTGGACAGGACTGTCCAAGCCACAGTGGCACGGACATTCCTGTCCGTGCCGATGCTTCCGTCCGCGCCGCTTTTAAGTACACGCCGTTGCCCTCGCCGACCGATTCGGCGGTGCGCGTGCGACAGGGCGACTGGGAGCTGGCGTTGCAGCCGTACCTGATAGGCGATTACCAGCGTCATAATGCGGCGTGTGCAGCTGCGGCGGCGCGCGTGCTGCGCGAGCGGGGCTACCGTATCACCGACGCCGCAATTGAGCAGGGGATACGCGCCGCGCGGTTGCCCGGACGCTTGCAAGTGGTATCGGAATCGCCGCGTATCGTGCTGGACGGCGCGCACAACCCTGACGCCGCCGCCGTGCTGGCGAACGCTCTCCCCAGACTGTTCAAGTACCGACAACTCATCTTGGTCCTCGGTATGCTCGCCCCGCACGAACCGTTGGCGACGCTACAGCACTTGCTGCCCATTACCGACATTGTCGTCTTCACTGCTATCGATCACCCGCGCGCCCACGCGCCCACTGTCCTGCTGGAGGCGGCGCAACGCTGGCAGGGCGCAAAACCCTGTCGCACGCCGCGACTGACGCTCATCGCAGAGGCTCCCCAGCAAGCGTTCGAGACAGCATTAGCTATCGCCGACATCGACGCCCTCATCCTCATTACAGGCTCGTTCTACCTAATCGGCAAGTGGCGTGCGCTGTAGGGGGTACAATACGGTGCATGGAGATCCGTCAAAAACTCGCGACAGGCGCGATTGCGACAGCCCTGCTCGTGATGCTGTTCGGGGGCGTACTGGTCAATCTGTATACCGATTACTTGTGGTTTGTGCATGATGTGAAGTACCCCCAGATTTTTGGGCGTATTCTCGCGCTGCGCTGGATTTTGTTTCTCACGGTCGCGATAGGCTTTTTTGTGTTTGCACTGGCGAACTTGCTGATAGCCAATCGTGTGGCGGGAGCGGTGGATGCGCCTGACTTGGCGATACGAAGCGGTCGGATTGTGCGCATCACGCGCGCGGTGCGACGAGGCGCGTACTACCTACTGGTTCTGGGCGCGCTGGTGTTCTCGGCGTTCGTGGGGCTAAGCGCAAGCGCGTACTGGCATGAGCTGATGCTCTACCAGAATGTGCAGACCGTCGGTGTTGCCGACCCCCTGTTCGGGCAGGATGTCGGGTTTTATATGTTCCGCCTGCCGTTTCTGTCGTTCGTATCGGGGCTGTTGGTATTCGCCACGCTGATTACTCTGATAGGCGTGGGCGCGTTTTACTATTTCAACCGCGCGTTAGGCTGGCTTGGCGGCATGCCGACCTTTTTGCCGTCCGTGAAGCCCCATCTGCTGATTCTGGCGACGCTGTTTCTGTTGGCGTTCGCGTGGTATCTGTGGCTGGCGCGTTATGATTTGGTCTTCTCGGCGCACGACCAGTTCTTCGGCGCGGGCTACGCCGACATTCACGGGCGATTGCCGATTCTGACCCTCACAGTGTTTGGCTTGGTGGGCGCGGCGGCGTTGTGCCTGATTAGCCTGCGTCGTGGCGCGGGGCTGCTGCTGCCCATCGGTGGGTTCGCCGTCGTGCTGCTGTTTTGGATTGGCGGCTTGCTTCTCTATCCGCCCCTGCTGCAACGATTCGTGGTCATTCCCAACCAGTTGGAGCGCGAAAGCCCCTACATCGAGCGGCACCTGGAGTTCACCCGACGCGCCTATAACTTGGATCGGATTCGGGTGCGCGTGATGGACGCGCGCGACGACCTGACCGCGCGCGACCTGCAGGAGGCGCAGGGCACGCTGGAGAACCTGCGCCTGTGGGACTACCGCCCGCTGCGCCAAGTGTATAACAGCCTGCAAGCGCTCAAGCCCTACTATGCGTTTGTCGATATCGATGTCGACCGTTATATAATCAACGGCAGTCTACGGCAGGTGCTGCTCTCCGTGCGCGAGTTGAACTTGGAAGGGTTGCCTTCCACGGCGCAGCGCTGGCAGAACCTGCACCTGCTCTATACGCACGGCTACGGGCTGGTGATGAACCCCGTCAACGAGACCAGCGGCGAGGGTCAGCCTGTGCTGTGGATACGCGACCTGCCGCCCCAACTCGCCCCATCGGTACAGAGCGCGCTGCCGCTTACCAACCCCGCTATCTACTACGGCGAGAACATCGACCGCTATTCTATCGTGCGCACGAACCTGAAAGAGCTGGACTACCCCAAACTTACAGGCACGGGCGACGAGGAGAATGTGTACACCACCTACAGCGGCGACGGCGGCGTGCCGATTGGAGGGTTCCTCACGCGCCTGATGTTCGCGATTCGTCTTTCGGACCAGTTTATCATGTTCACGGGCGATCTGAACCCCGAATCGCGGCTGCTGTTCCGTCGCAACATCCGCGAGCGCGTGCAGGCGATGTTGCCCTTCATCCGCTGGGACGAAGACGCCTACCCCGTGATACACAACGGCGAGATTATCTGGATTTACGACGGCTACACCACCAGTCGCAACTACCCCTACAGCCGACCGTTCTTCTCGCGCGACCGCGTGGTGCGCCAGTTCAACTACCTGCGCAACTCGGTGAAGGCGACCATCCACGCCTACACGGGCGAGGTGAACTTCTATATCGCCGACGAGAGCGACCCGCTCGTCCGCGCCTACGCGCAAGCCTACCCGAATGTGTTCAAACCGCTCAGCGATATGCCCGACGGCTTGCGTAGCCACATCCGCTATCCAATCGACCTCTTTGAGGTGCAGGCGCAACTGCTGGAACTGTATCACACCACCGACGCGCGAATCTTCTTCAACAAGGAGGACGCTTGGGCGCGCGCGCGCGAAATCTTGGAGAATAACGAGACCGTGCCCATGACGCCCTACTATGTAATCATGCAGCCGCCGGGCGAGCAGCAACCGCGCTACATGCTGACCCTGCCGTTCACGCCGCAGCAGCGCAAAAACCTCGTCGCTTGGCTCGCCGCGCACTGCGACCCCGACCGCTACGGCGAACTGGTGCTGTACCGTTTCCCCAAGCAGAAGCTGGTCTACGGTACGGAGCAAATCGAAGCGCGTATCAACCAGAACCCGAACATCGCGCAGCAACTGGCGTTGTGGAACCAGCAGGGCACCCAGGTCTTTCGGGGCAACCTGTTGGTGATTCCGCTGGGTCAGTCGATGCTCTACTTCAAGCCCATCTATCTACGGGCGCGTTCGGAAGGCGCGATTCCAGAGCTTAAGAAGGTGGTGTTGGTCAGCGGCGAGCGCGTGGTGATGACCGACACTGTGGACGAGGGGCTACAGTTATTGCTGGCGCGTCGTGAGGGGCGCACCCCGCCGCGCACGGCGCAAGGCGGCGGTGCGCCGCCGCCCGCCGACGCCGTCCCACCCGCCGCCGACCTGCCCAGCCTCGCGCGGCAAGCGAACCGTATCTATCGTGAGGCGCAAGACGCGCTCAAAAACGGCGACTGGACTACCTACGGCGAGCGCATGCGCCAACTGGAGCGCGTCCTCCAGCAGATGGAACGCGCCCAGCCATAACGGGAGAGGCAACGACCATGAGACGCCGATGGATGGTATGGGTGGGAGCGGCTACGCTGTGGGCAGTCGCGTCCGCGCAGTCGCTGCAAGCGGAAATCGACGCGCTGCTCAGTGTGGATTGGCTCCGCTATGGCTATTGTGGCGTGGTGGTGCGCGATGCCGACACGGGCGAGACGCTCTACCAGCGCGACTCGGAGCGGATGCTCATCCCCGCGTCTAATATGAAGCTCATCGTCTCGGCGGCGGCGTTGCGCCTGCTGGGCGCGGACTATCGGTTCCGCACGCGCGTGTGGGCGCGCGGCGCGCTTGCACCCGACGGAACCCTACAAGGCGACCTCATCCTGCAGGGGCAGGGCGACGCGACGCTCGAAATGCGCGATTTGCAGGCGTTGGCGCAGCGCGTGCGCGAGGCAGGCGTCCAGCGCGTCGAGGGCTACCTGCTATTCGACGACTCGTGGCTCGACGCGGTGCGCTACGGGTTCGGCTGGGGCAGCGGCGACGAGCCGTTCGGCTACCAAGCGCAGATGAGCGCACTCTGCGCCGAGCGGAACGCCGTGCGCGTGTATGCGGCGCCCGCCGCAACCGTCGGCGCGCCCCCGCGCGTGCGGCTCGAACCCGACGCCGACTATGTGGAAGTGGTGAACCGCGCCGTCACCGCGCCGCAAGACACACGCAACGCCACGCTCGACGCCACGCGCACACGCGCACGCAATCAAATCGTGATAACCGGCGCCATCGCTCAAGGCAGCCAAGAGGTCTTTCTCGGCAGGTTCGCCATCGAGAACCCAGCCCACTACGCCGCGCACCTGTTCCAACAAGCGTTGCGAGGGGTAGGGGTAACGGTCAGCAAAGGCGTCGCGCCGAACATGCAGCCGCTCGATTCCCACGCGCAACTCGTCGCCGAACACCTATCGCCCCCGATGCGAGAGGTCGTCGCGCTTATCAACAAACCCAGCGACAACCTCATCACAGAAATCACGCTCAAGGTCATCGGGAAAGAGACGCGCGGCGTCGGAACCACGCAGGCAGGCATCGAAGCCGTGCGGGGGTTCCTTCAGCAGGCAGGGCTGGAGATGGGCGCAGTGCATATCGTGGACGGCTCGGGGCTATCGCGCATCAACGGCGTCAGCGCTGAGAACTTCGTGCGACTGTTGATTGCCATGCACCGCTCGCCCCACGCCGAAGTCTTCCGCAGCTCGCTGCCCGTGTACGGCGTCGATGGCACGCTGCGCAACCGCCTGCGCGGCTCGCCCATGCAGGGCAACGGATTCGCCAAGACGGGCAGTTTGAACCGCGTGAGCAGCCTGTCGGGCTACCTGCGCACGCAAAGCGGACGCTATGTGGCGTTCAGCATCGTCATGAACGCCTACAACGCCGCCGCCAGCGACGCACGCAACCTCCAAGACCAACTGGTTCTGTTGCTCTGGCAGCGGCTGTAGCGATTACGGCTTGCGCAGCAGCGCAGCGAGCATCGTCGCCAGCGCAACAACGCTGAGTATCATCGTGACGCCGCCAGGCATCCACTTGCCCGTGGTGAAGAATCGGTAGGCAAAGAAGACGCCCAACGTGAGCGCGACCACCGCGCCCAAGCCGAAGCCCGCCGCAGGGTTGCGAAAACTCAGCCCCAAGCCAAGCAAGAGCAACGCCGCCGCAACCAGCCCATTCACCAGCGACACAACGCTCTGCGCCTGAGTGTAGCCCATCACGCCGCCCGCCGCAATCATTATCGCGTAGAGCAGCAACACAATCTGATAAGCATTCATCGTAGCTCTCGCCAATTGTACCTGAGTGTAGAAACATCCCGCGGCGCGAGGGGAACCATTAGCGAACTCTCGCAGCTGCGCCGATTTAGATGGTTCCTGCGAAGGAGACGGGCGCGCCAAGCGCCGATACCGACAGCGCAAAGCGATAACGATGGGCAAGGCGCGCTTGCAGCGTTGAACGCCACCCTGCATAGGGGCGCGGAGTTATTATAGAGAGCGGCGCAACACCTGCAGAACCCTCTCCGCGCGAGCCTCCCACGAATGCGCTGCGACGCTTTGCATCCGCTGGGCTATGCGCTGCGGGCGGTGGGCTTCGGCAAGCGCTGCGGAGAGCGCATCGCGCCACTCATTCACAGCGCGCGCGGTGAAAACCAAGTCGCCAAACTGGTGCAGATCATGGAAATAGGGAACGCTGACGACGGCTTTGCCAGCGGCGAGGTACTCGTACAACTTGAGTGGACTTGCGCCGCGCGAAATCGGATTGTCTCGAAACGGGATGATGCACACATCAAGCCCCTTGAGATAGTTGGGTAGCGCCGAGTAAGGGCGCGCCCCTAAAAAGTGAAGATTCGAAGGAAGATTCTTTGGAGGCTCCCAGCGGATTTTGGGACCGATAATCACCCAGCTCCACTGGGGCGTCGCGTGCGCCAACGCCAAGATGAGTTCCACATCCACCCAGTCGGGGTGTATCGCGCCGATGTAGCCGATACGGGGCGTCGGCAGCGCGGCAACCTCACGGGGGATTACAGACGCCTCCGTTTGCGCCGTGGCGAATAACTCCGTCGCAACGCCGTTCGGGAGGTAGACCCATGAGTTGGGGCGCATGCACTGGGGGTCAACCAGCGTGGGCGTCACCACAAAGTTCCAATCGGCGCGGCGCATTAACCGCTCGTCCAATCCCGCCTTTGGGGGGGCCATCGCACGGAAATCGTCCAGTCGGTGGTAGCAGAAGACCTCGGGGGAGATAGAGGCGTCCAGATGGAGCGCGGTTTCGGTGAAGAACGCCCAGATTACATCGGGGCGGGCGGCGCGCTTTCTCTGCGTGCGCGCTACCGCGAGCTGAGTCCATCGGGCGCGAAAGGCATCTCGCCATTGGCGCGGCAGGACGCGCGCGCCCGTAGGGCATACAGGCGCAATCACTCGGACAGGTTGCCCCCGCGCCGCGCGCGCCACCCTGCGCCACTGAGTAAGGGACAGCACAGGCGTTATCACCGTCACGGAACAGCGTTTGCCCAGCGCAATCGGTAGGTGATAGGGCGTGCCGACCTCAGGGGTGAAGGGTACATGGCTTACCGCGATAATCTCCATGCGCTTGCTCCTTGACCTTTTGATACGCCTGTAGCGTTTGTTGGGCGACGGATCTCCAACTGTAACGGCTCAGCAGGAACTGGCGTTGCGCGTCGGGGTCGTGGGGCGCGTTCCATGCGTGGCGAATCGCGTCTCGGATGGCAGATACCGAGCGCGGGTGAGGGTACTGGGCGTATGCGCCAAAGTATTCAGGCGCGCCGCCGTAGGGCGTCACGACAAGTCGCGCGCCCGCCACGCCAGCTTCTAAAGCGGCTAAGCCCGGCGTTTCCAGCAGCGAGGGTAGCGCAAACACACGACAGGCAGCATACGCGCTCGCCAAAAGAGGGCTATCGTGCGGCAGAGGGGGCAGAAAACGCACATGCCCATCCGACGCACGCTGGCATCGGGCAAGATATTTGCGAGCGATGCTCTCGCCCACAAGAATCAGCGGCAACCCTGTGCCACGCAACGCCTTAATGAGGCGCAACTGGTTCTTGCGCCGCTCTATGCGCCCCACACACAGCACGAAATCGCCCTGCACGCCAAACGCCTCGCGAAAGAGGCGCGGGTCGCCCTCCGCAAAGCGTGCATCGACGCCGTTGGGAACCACCCACATCGGCGTCTCCACCCTAAAGTACCGACGCACGAACTCCGCCTCCGCCTGTGTGTTCGGCAGGAGCGCGTCCGCCGTCTGTACCAACGCACGCAACTGCCGATAGGCGCTGCTCCAACGCCCCCAGTACGGAGCAGAAGCGCTATGCACGCGCTTCAACACTGTGGAAACATCTTTGAAAAAGATGGGGGATAGCACTATCGGAACCCCACGCGCTCGAAACACTCGACATATCGGCAGATAATCTGGATAAAGCCCAAACACATGCAGCACCGCGTAAGAGGTATCCTTAGGCGTATCTACGAACTCCACTTGAACGCCCAGCGTGCGCAACGCTTCGGCAGTCTGGATGGCTTGCACCTGTGCGCCGCTGAACCAGCGATTTGAGTGAAACTGACGCAGAAAGGCGACGCGCATACAAGTATTAGTGTACCGCTAATCGTTGCGCAGTGCAGGGGACTGGAGCAAAGTGCGCACGGCGCGTAGCACTTCGCTGGTCTGGATGGCTTCCATGCAGAGGGTTGTTCCCTCACCGCGCGCCTCTTTGGGCTTCGTCGCCGATTTATCGATAATAATATGCTTCTCTCCGATAGGACCGTAGCGCCGCGCGGGGGTTGCGCCGTACAGTCCCACCACAGGGGCGCCGACGGCGGCGGCTAAGTGCGCGGGACCCGTGTCGCCGCTAATCAGCGCGTCCAAGCCGCGTATCGCCACGATGAGCTCGTCAAGGGTGAGCTTCCCCGTGAGCAGGAGCGGCTCGGCATGCATAGCGAGGCGAATCGTTTCCGCTAAGGACACATCGCCCGCGCCGCCCAGCAGCACGACGCGCACACCTTCCTGCTGCAGCGCGTCGGCGACCTGCGCGTAGCGTTCGGGCAGCCACTGTCGTTCAGGGGAACTCGCGCCTGGATTAATCCCCACCAGAGGACGCTCGCCGCGCCAGCCCGCCTGTGTCAGTTTCTCCGGCAGGCTCTGACGCGCCTTGGGGTCAGGAAACAGCTCCAGCCGCCAATCGTGAGTGTCGCAGCCCAGCAGCTCCACCACCTTACGGAAGTGGTCGTTCATATCGTGCGCGTTCGGGTCCCACTCGATGCTGGCGGTGAGGAGCCTGCCAAACAGCCGTTTGCGCACGCCGTAGCGTTCGGGGATACGCGCCAAGAAGGTGTGCAGCGTCTTCTCGTCGCTGCGGTCCAGAATCACGGCGCGGTCGAACTTGCCTTTGTAGAGGTTCCAGATGCTGAGCAGTTTGCCCCGTAGCCCGCGCGGACGGATGCGCACCCATACTTCGTCGATATAGGGGCAGTAGCGCAACAGTGAATGCCCGCGCTCGCCCGCTTCGATAGTGATGTGCGCATCGGGGAACTGGCGACGCAACGCGCGCAGCGCGGGAATCGTGTAGACAATATCGCCTATCCCTGTGCGTGCAAACACGAAAATCCGTTCGCGTTTCCCTCTCACGCTTTGCCCTCGCAACTGTATAGTGTACCCCATACGCGCCGTTAACGCAACAGGCGCGACGAAGATACGCCGCGCCCGCCAAGTAGAGTCGGGGAGAGGTCGCGTTCGTGTTTAGCAGCCGTTGCCGAAGTTGAACAACACAACTAAGAGGTCTGCATCGTCCACTGTTCCGTCGCCGTTGGCATCCTCAGGCAGGTCGCTGCTTGTATTGCCGAAGGCGAACAGCACGGCGAGCAGGTCGGCGTCGTCCACGCACCCGTCGAGGTTAATATCGCCGCAAGCAAGTGTAATCGTCTGCCCGCGCGACGGGGTCTGCAGGGTCACTACAGCAGGCACGAACGGACGCCCGCGTAGGCTGAAGCGAAACTTGTAGGTTCCACTGGATGAATTGCTCGTGGGCAGCAGGTTCGGGATGCCAATCAGACCCGTGTAGTCGTCGGTTCCATCCACATCGTTGTAGATAGGGTCTTTCTTGGGCAGGCGTCGCTCCAGAGTCGCTAGCAGGTTGTCGTTTTGGTCGTAGATTTCAATGTCTACAATCCAGCCTTCCACATCGGCGTAGCCGTTGGCGTCAGTGCGCCAGCACTCTGGCAAGACACGCCCCACAAAGAGCGCGTCGCTAAAAGCTTTGGGCGTTCCGAACCCCACTACCACATTGTCAAAATAGGTATTGCGCACGCTGTTCGGGCGCGTGTCGGAGAATTGACGGAAGGTGGGAGTGGTCATGGTGCGGTTCGGATTGGGCGCGGAGCGTGCGATGCCGTCGATGACATAAGTGAATCGGCGTGGATTGTCCTCAGTGCCGTCGCCTGTAAGCCAGATTGCCGCGTGATGCCAGCCGCGCGAACGTGCGACCTGTCGGAAGTCCGCCCAGCCGCGCGGGTTCATGTCCGCTGTGAAAGTGGATGCCCCGCCAATCGCGTCCGCGCGGATGTTGTAGCAGGTGTTGCTTAACGCACGAGTCGTGTTGCCATACGGCACGCCACTGTCGCTGTCGTACGGACCCAGAGATGGAATCGACTGAAGCGTAGTCGTGGGAAGACCTGCGTCCAAATCCGCGTAGGCGCGGAACTCGGCGATGACGCGCGAGGGTCTGCCATAGCTGTCCTCATCGTAGAACCAGAACTCGAAGTACCCGCCGTCGCCAATACGCTCCTCAAGGTTGACATAGTTGGTGCGTGCAAAGCTGGCGAGCGCCCAAAGCATTTGCACGCCGCTAAACGCAGGGGGAATAGGGTCGGGCTGCGTCGTGAACGGATCCTGAAGCAAGCAGGCTAACGGAGCAAAAAACGGGTCGGGGTGCAAATATGGGGTCGCTGTGTTCACCAGTTGTAGGTTGGGCCAAGCGGGGACGCCATGCCACACATTCCGCACGCGATAGATAGGGTCGGTGCTGTCACATAGGTTGTTATACAAGTCGAACGGGTTCGTGTTGTTCGGGTCATTGTTGGGAAGCTGCCCAGTGTAGGATTCAAAATCGTCGGAGAAAACCACTTGCGCGTGCATGGCGACAACTGCCGCCAGCGCAAACGCGAGCATTGTACTCAGTACACGATGCATAGCCAGCCTCCTTTGCAGGTATTTCCACCTGCGATTTCATTATACACCGAATTCGGACTTTAATGCAAGTATATTAAGGAAACTTCACAGAGTCTCGATGGGTGAAGGTTCAACTGCCCATAATGGCACGAATACCGTCGTATCGCGCTATATCAGCGCTTATAGTGAGGGTATCTGCTTAGGTTCCCCCACCGAGCGGGGGAACCTAAAGGGGGGGTCTAACAAGATGGACAACCTTTTAGTGCCGATCCGTGCTACTGACAATACCGAATGGGAAACGGCGCGTTCATGCCCCACGGCGCCCACGGACCGAACGGCGCGTTGTCGCCGTCGCCACAGCAAGGGGGATAGAGCCAGTCGCCCGCGTTTCTGCCATCGCGCCCGCCGCGCAAACTGGGACGGAGCCACTTCACATGCCCATCCATCCAAAGGATATTCGTGCCGCCAGAGTGGCTGAACCATATCTCGTTGGGCTGCCCGCAATCAATATCCGTGTCGGCAGTAGCGTTCGCTAACTGAGTCGCGTTCCGCGCCCGTACCTCCAACAGGAAGAGGGACTCTACAGGCTGTTCCCAAGTGGCGATGGCAGGATAGTCCAGTATATGCTCGCTGAGGGCGTAGCTCATATGGAACTCGTAAGTGCGTCGAGGCGTCAGCGTTAGCCCCCATTCGGGCAGCGGGCGCGTGCGAGGGTTCGGCGACATCACTATCGGGTTGCTGGGACAGCTAAAAAAGTTGTCGCGCGTACCCTGAATGTCGCTCGGCTTCATCTTGATATAGGGAATCAGTAAGAAGGGCCACCAATCCTCTTGCCAATAACGGTTGGGAATGGTATTATTACGCGGGCGTGTGAAGAACTGCTCGTCATAGTCTTGCAGGTACATCTGCTGCGCGATGCCCAGCTGCTTGAGGTTAGACGCGCAGACCGTCTGACGCGCCTTCTCACGCGCCTGCGCAAAGACAGGGAACAGAATCGCCGCCAATATCGCGATAATCGCAATCACGACCAGCAACTCGATGAGCGTGAACCCTTTCCGCATGGTATTCGCCTCCTAAGACTTGCATACAATACCGCTCCCGAAGTTAAGATTGGGTTAAGAAATGATACGGGACAGTGAACGCGCCTCAAAAACTAAAAAGTATGAGAATCTCGCCTTCGGCTCGGAATGACAGAGGGTGCGGCACGGAATGACAGGCATCCTGTGCGCGGGAAGCCTTTGTCATGCCGAGCGCAGCGAGGCATCTCAGGGGAAATTTCTATATTGGAAAAACTTCATAGCTCCCCCCCCCCAGAATACGATTTCTCAAAGTGGGGTA
>JBKBKS010000037.1:0-19448 GCA_046294565.1 Fimbriimonadales bacterium | reverse complement strand
GATGCTGCTGCTTTCGGTAAAGTAGCGTTTGAAGACGGTGTAGGGCTTATCAAAGAGTTCTTCATGGAAATTCGGGAAGTGTTGGAGCTCCTGATTGATGAAATCTTGCAGTTTGGGGCGCAAGACGCGTTCGAAGTAGAGCGCCTTGATGCACATCAGGTTGATATAGCCCGATTCGCACTCTACAGGCACTCCGATGAAGAGGTTTTTCAGTGCGTTCCAAAACTGTTGCTCTCGTTTCTCCATCCCACAAATTATACCGTAGTGCGAATTTCGGTATCATTTCATCGGAATTGCCTGTGACGACGATCGCTTGGAATCGAGACACCCTGGAACACTTGCATGCCTGCCCTGTGTGTGAGGCGGAGGCGGGGCAGTCGCTTCTCTATCAGAGCCTGCGCGACAAGGTTTACCGCAACACGCCAGGCGGATGGAACCTCTATCGGTGCGGCGCGTGCGGGTCGGGGTACTTCAATCCGCGTCCGACGCCTGAAGCCGTCGGCAAGCTTTACGAGGAGTATTACACGCACACTCACGCGACGCCGCCTGCCTATGAGCAGCTGGGCTGGTTGGGCAAGCTGCGCCGACTGCTGGGCAACGGCTATCGGAACTATCGGTTCGGCATGCGCGAGCGTCCTGCAAGCGTGCTGGGCGTCGTTGCCGCGATGCTGATGCCCGACTATCGCGCCTTGCTGGACGCGGGCGGACGCCACCTGCCCAAGCGACCGAAAGGCAAACTGCTCGATGTCGGCTGCGGCAACGGCGACTTTCTGGAGTTCGCGACACGCGCAGGCTGGCAAGCCGTCGGCGTCGAACCCGACCCCGTAGCTGTTGAGACCGCCCGCGCACGCGGGCTCGCCGTGTATCTGGGCGGGTTGGAGGTTTTGGAGGGCGAGCGCGAGGCGTTCGACGGCATCACGATGAACCATGTGATTGAGCATGTGCACCACCCGCGCGCGACGCTGCAGGCGTGCCATCGCTTGCTCAAGCCAGGCGGCTGGCTCTGGATTGAGACGCCGAACTTGGATGCGCAGGGGCACGCCCGCTACCACGAGAATTGGGTCGGGCTGGACGTCCCGCGCCACTTGGTTGTGTTCACTTATCGTTCGCTGACGCGCCTGCTCCGCGAGGTGGGCTTCGCGCGGATAGAGCAGCTGCCCTATTACCCGCTGTGCGAGCGCGTATACGCGATGAGCCGCGCGATAGCGACAGGCGCGTCGCCCCACCACCCGCCGCCGCTGTCTCACGAAGAGCGTATCCTCGCCCAGCAGGCAGAGGTGGACGCTCGACGACGCCCCGAAATCCGCGAGTTTGTGATGCTACGCGCGTGGAAGTAGCGCGCCCTCGTATCGCTTCGGGTAAAGCCGTCCGCTTGCGTCGCCGATAATCGTCAGTATGCAAATTTCGAATGTGAACCCGGTCGCGATGAGTCCTGCGAATGCGTCGCAGCAGATAAACAATCAGGCGCAGGTCAGCTTGGCTCGCAAGGTGATGGATGTGCAGAAGCAGCAAGCGGCGACGCTGCTCAAGCAGTTAGACGGCTTGGGTCAGCAGTTAGATGTGAAAGTTTAGAGGCTCCAGAGGACGCCGTAGCGTAGACCGCGTGCGCTGATTTGCGTCTCTTCACGGCGCAGGGCGAACAGCAACCGCTCCAGTATCAGCGCGCCGACATGCAGTAGGGGCGCGCGTTCAGACTCGATGCCATCCAGGGCGCGCCGTTCGGCGTCGCTGAGGCGCAGCAAGCGTTCGAGCAGCGCGGCGGGCGTCTCGTCGCCGAACCGCACGCCGTGCGCCGTGGCAGGGTCGAACGCCATACGCCCTAACGCCAGCATCGCCAAGTTCACGCCTGTGCCGCCGACAGCGACTACGCGGTCGGGCTGGGACAGATCGCGCAGGGGGGCGAAGGTCTCGTCCAGCAGGCGCGTCGCCTGCAGAACCTCGCGCGGGCAGGGCGGGTCGCTGGGCATCAGCGTCTCGCGCACACGCCCTGCGCCCACAGGGAAACTGAACCAATGTTCTAACTCCGTGCGCCCCAACGCGACCTCCACACTGCCGCCGCCGATATCGAGGACGGCAAGCACTGGGATGTCGCTCGTCGGCGAGGCGCCGACGATGCAAGGTGCAGGGCTGAACAGATCAGGGTCCTGCACGACTGAGAGAAAACTATAGCGCGCTTCCTCTGCCTCGGAGAGTATCATTAGTTCCGCTGTTGGCGGCAGCGTCGCCTGCAGGGCTTCCACGAACGCCTGCTGGTTCTGCGCCTCGCGCACAACCGCCGTCGCGACCGCGACCGTGCGACTCACGCCGTGCGCTTCAGCGATTGCGCGGTATTCTGCCAGTACACGGAGGGTGCGCTCGATGGCGTCGGGTTGGAGTATCCGATGCACGCCGAAGCCTTCGCCCAAGCGCGTGATGCGAGCCGTATCCAGCAGGACGCGCCAGCCCGAACCGACGCGCTCGCTCACCAACAGCAACACGGAGTTGGAGCCGATATCGATCACGCCGACGCGCATCGCGTAGAGTTTACCTGAAAAAAAGCCCCCGCGCACGCGGGGGCTATCTGGTCTCACCTTGAGTTGCTGGCTCAAGCCGTCTCGTGCGCGCGCAGCCGGATGCGCACATCCCCATGAACGGTCTCCAGCGCGAGGGTACCACTTCCGTCGCCAGCAACGCCTGTGTAGTAGTGTTTGTCTGATTGCACCTCTCGGCACTCCAGCGCGCACTCGATGTCGCCTGCGCTGGTGTGCATTTGCACACGGCAATCGTTCCCGTCGGGCAGCTTCGCCGTGATGTCGCCCTTGACTGCGGTGAGGCGCACTTCTCCCCGAATCGGCGTGAGCATATCGAGGGAGATATCGCCGCGCACGGTTTCCACTGTGATAGTATGGATGTCGGCGCGTTCGGTTTCCACATCGCCGTTGGCGGCGTGGACGGCGACTTGCTCGGCTTTCAGGTCGCGCAGGTAGGCGTCGCCGTTGATGAGGTTAATCTGCACGCGCTCGCCGTGCAGGTCGGTTATCTGCGCGTCGCCGTGCACGGCTTCCAGTTTCGCGTTGCCGCGGATGTGGCGCAGGTGGATATCGCCGTGCGTGGCGCGCAGGTCGAGGTCGCCGTCCAGTTTCTCGATTTCGAGGTCGCCTTTGCGCTCGACGCGCGCATGTAGGTTCACTGGACGGGGGAGTTGGATGCGTAGATTCACTCTCTGGTGCAGGTCGCCGTCGAGTTCGGGCGCGGTGATGCGCACGCCGTGCTCGGTCTGCTCGATGGTCAGGCTGTAAGTCGCCTTCGCCTGCTCGATGCGTTGGGGATTGGCTCCCCGCAGGCGGATGTCGGCTTCGACCCGTCCCCCGTCGAAACCGCCGGTGATATGGATATCGCCTGCGGGGAGTTCGATGGACAGCGATTGCCCCCCAACAATCGCGAGGTCCATCGTTTGATGGAAGTCGGCTTCCGCTTTGCCCCACCGTCCCAAGGACCAGTCGCCTTTTTCCAGTTCGTCTAAGGTTTTGCGCAGTTCGTCGAGTCCGCGCTGGGTTTGTTCGCGTACGCTCTGTCCGATTTGTTGCCAGTTGACGCTGCGCACGGCTTGCCCTGTGGCTTTCACGGCGTCTTCGGCGGCGCGCAGGATTTGGTCGAACAGTCCCCGTGCGGGGTTGTTTGCGCCGTTGGCGTGCGCGTCGTCGGACGGCTCCGCTTCGGGCGTCGTTTCATACAGCGCGTCGATGAGTTCCGCCGCCTCGTCGGGCGTCACGGTTCCTTGCTGCATCAGGTTCAGAATCCGCAGCAGTGTTTCCTTTCGGTAGGTCATAGGTGTCAACCTCCTTCAGCGCAGGTGGCGCAGTTTGCGCGCCGCCTCCTCTGCAGTGATGGCGCCTTGCTCAAGCAAATCCAGAATTTCGCGGCGTTGCTCGGCGAGATGACCGTTCAAATCCTCAGCCGTGGCGGGGGTAAGCCCCAGCGCCAGCAGCAGCGCGTCCAGTTTATTGCGCGCGGTCGGGTAGCTGATGCCCAACTCGCGCTCCACGCCTGCCAGCATGCCCCGATTGCGCAGGAACACCTCCAGAAACTGCAGATGCTCGGCGTCGAGCTGGCTGAAGCGGTTCGCGACGAACTGACCGCTGATAGTGACGCCGCAGTTCTCGCAGGCAACCTGCGTGACAATCATCTTGTCGCTGCAAATCGGGCAGCGCGTCGGCTGCGGATGAATCGGTTTCATAACGCGTCTTATGATACCCCATCCAATTCAAAAAAGTCAAGTTTTGCCCCGTCAAAACTGAGAAATTCTCAAGTCTGGGTAAGAAAATTGGGGCAGCGACGGGTGTTTGCAGAACGCCTTGAGAGAGATTCCTCGCCTTCGGCTCGGCATGACAAACTTGCGGCGGCACGCCTGTCATCCTCGCTCGGAATGACAACGCCCCCACCCAGAACAACAGGCTATTGTTGCGGAATGACAGGAATCGCGTCTGTGCGAGCGAATCATAGTTCGCGCAGGCGAGGAGGACTCTATGCAGAGGCGAAACAGCATATTTGTGATTGCGTTTTGGGTACTGCTCGAACGCCCCACGCTGGCAGTGATGATGTTTTTGCAGTACGCCATCTGGGGCACTTGGTCGGTGGCGTTGGCGGGCTATCTGGAGCAGACGCTGGGCTTTACTGGGAAGGGACTGGCGCTGATTTACAACGCGTTGCCCCTGATGAGCCTGATTGTGCCGTTCACGGCGGGTCAGATAGCCGACAGGTTTATGCCTGCGCAGCGTGCGTTAGCGCTGTTCCACCTATTGGGTGGCGTGCTGCTGATTGCTCTTGCGTTCCAGCACGAGCTGATGCCGATGACCGCGCTGATGCTCGGCTACGCCTTCTTCTACGCGCCCACGCTCGCGCTGTCCAACTCGGTCGCGTTCCGCAATTTGAGAGACCCCGAAGTGGAGTTCGGTCCGATTCGCGTCTGGGGCACGATTGGGTGGATTGTGGCGAACTGGCTCGTGACCCTTGTGCGGAGCGTCTTCGGCTCGCTACAGTGGGGCTTTATCGATGTGTTCGCGCTGGCGGGCGTGATTTCCATCCTCGCTGCGCTGGCGTGTCTGGCTTTACCGCACACCCCGCCTGCGAAGGAGGCGACCGACCCGCTCGCCTTCACAAAAGCCTTCCGCTTACTACGCGACCCGAACTATCGCGTGTTCCTCATCATCGCGCTCATCGTGGCAACCGAGCTGCCGCTCTACTATGTGCTGACCTTCCCGTTCCTGCAGTCGGCAGGCGGCGCGGTGGGCATCACCGCGGAGAACCTACCCTCGTGGATGACAATCGCTCAGATTGCCGAAATCTTCACGATTGCGTTCATGTTGCCCGCGGTGCTGCCGATTTGGGGCGTGCGCAAGACGATGTTGCTGGGGATTTTTGCGTGGCCTGCGCGCTACGCGGTATTCGCGCTGGCGTGGGCAACGCACCAGACCGCGCCGTGGACTGTGTGGCTCGCCGTCGCCTCGCTCGCCCTGCACGGCTTCTGCTATGTGTTCTTCTTTGTCGTGGCGTTCATCTACACCGACAGCGTCGCGCCGCGCGATGTGCGCTCTTCCGCACAAGCGTTGATTAATGTGGCTGTGCTGGGCGTCGGGATGCTTATCGGCGGTTTCTTTGCAGGCTGGCTGAAAGACCTCTTCACAACGGAGGGCGTCACGGACTACACTTTGGTCTTTCTCGTGCCGACGGTCATCACGGTGCTGGCGGGGCTTGGTTTCGCGGTGTTGTTCCGCGAGAAACCTGCAGGAGAAGTTGCGCCTCAGGCGAACTAAACGCTCATGAGCGAGCAGCCGCGTGTATTGCACTGGCGTGTGCACTTGGCGAGGCGTCAACCTGAGCGGTTGCCTGTGGTGACGCTTACGCTGATAGGCGCGCCGCTACTGGGCGCATGGCTGATGGGGCACTGGCTCTTCGGCGTGGTCGCGCTCTGGATGCTCTGGAGCGCGACGGCGGATTTCTTATTGCCTATCCGCTACGAAGCCGACGCAGAGGGCGTGCGCCAGCGCGGATGGTCGCCCCGTGTGATGCGCTGGGAGCGGGTCAAGCGCGTGGTGTGGGGCGAGGACGGCGTGCTGCTCAGCCCGTTCGCGCAGCCCTCGCGCCTGAACGCCTATCGCGGCGTGTTTTTGTGGTATGGCGACCATCGGGAAGCTGTCGAGCAGCTCGTGCGCGCCCACTGCGCCCACGCACTCGGCGAAACCAAACCGAAAAAGAAGCGTCGCCATCGCACGGACGCCCATGTCCGCGCCAAATGCTTGGACTAAAGTCCAAGCCACTTAGGATTGCTATGCGTGAGTTTTGGAAAGAGCCTCTGAGCGAGGCGCGGAAGCAGGAGCTTATCGACGCGCTGGCGCAACAGGTCGTGAAGCGTGGGTTGAGCGCGCCAGCCGTGCTGTTTCTGGAACTGCACAAGCCGTTCGCCTTCATCGGCTCGCAGGCGGGCGTGGTGTTCGCGCCGTTCCTTGCGCCATTTTTGGGATTCGAGCGCGTCGATATCTACACCCAACTGCTCAGCGAGCGCGAGAACTGGGACCGACTAATTGAGCGAATCGAGGAGCTCAACGAAGCACGAGAAATGCAAGCAACTCAGGAGTAGGGAGCGATGATTGATAGATACATACCGAACGACTTCTGGACGGCAAGCGCGTGGCTGTTGGCGAAGTATCAGCACGCCCAGGACAACTGGTTCGCAGCGATTGTGATCGGCACGATTGCGATGGCGGTACTGGCGAACATCTTGAGGGCGCGCGCGGGCGCACAGCTCTATATCCGCCGCATACCGGGGTTAGACGCCATCGACGAAGCTATCGGACGCTCAACCGAGCTGGGACGCCCTGTGACGATGATTCCAGGCATGACAGGCTTCGGTGTGGAGGCGGTGCAGGCGTTGACGATTTTCAAATATATCACGAAACAAATCGCCCGCTTCGCCACGCCAATGCGCCTGCTGACAGGCAACCCGACCGTGTTCGCCGTGGCGCAAGAGTCCATCGCCGACGCCTACAACGAGGCAGGACGCCCCGACCTGTACGACGCCGACAGCATCAGGTTCCTGTCCGACCGTCAGTTCGCGTTTGCGTCGGGCACGGCGGGGCTGATTCAGCGCGAGCGCGTCGCCGCCAACTTTATGTTCGGCGTGTTCTTCGCCGAGTCGCTGATTTTCGCTGAAACAGGCAACATGGTCGGCGCGATTCAGATTGCGGGCACGGTCAGCTTTACGCAGGTGCCGTTTTTTGTGGCGGCGTGCGACTACACGATTATCGGCGACGAGTTCTACGCGACCAGCGCGTACCTGAGCCGTGAGCCAGTGCTGCTGGGCAGCTTGGTGGGGCAGGACATCGCGAAGCTGCTGTTCGCGCTGGTGACCGTGGGCGGCGTGATTGCGGCATCCATCAGCGGCGTCGACCATCCAGTGATTAAGCTGCTGGGGCAGCCAGGCGGCTGGGAGACCTTCTGGCAGTGGCTGCGAGGAGGTGGACAGTGATGGAACTGCTGACTCCCCTAATCGCACAGAACATCTGGCAGCTGCCTGAGGAGAACCGTCGGCTGTATGCGTGGCTGGTGGTGCTGGGCGCGTTCGTGCTGATGTTCGGGCTGATTCCGCTGCTGCAGACACTGCCCCCACGCGGACGCCGTGTGATTATCGTGTTGGTGACGTTCTTTGCGGGGCTGTTTTTTGCCGCTGAGTTCTTCCTGCCCGTCAAAGGCGCAGGCGAGGTTCTCTGGGCAAACCCGGACGACAACAAGAACTTCCTGAGCGACGCGATTCAGCCCGCGCAGAATGCGTTGCAGATTATCGGCGCGCTGGCGCTGGGGCTGGGCACTTATGGTTTGGTACGCCTCCACCTACGCAATGTGGTGCAAAAACGCGCCCAGTGGGGCTACAGCGTCGTGCTGCTGGTCTCGTTCGTCGTGATGGCGTTCCTGAGCATCGCCAATTCGATGATGGATCAGAAGCTCGTGTTTGAGGAAGAGAACGCCGCGATTAAGCAGGGCTTCACGCTGTTGTTTGACTATACGCTGGTGCAGCTGGACGCGGCGATGTTCTCGCTGATTGCGTTTTACATCTTCTCGGCGGCGTACCGGGCGTTCCGCATCCGCTCGGTGGAGGCAAGCATCCTGATGTTCACGGCGATGGTCGTGATGATTGGCGTCGTGCCGTTAGGCGCGTATATCAGCTATACCCTGCTGGGGCTGCCCGAAGCGGCTGCCCCTGAAGGCGCGAGTTTCTTCACGCAGGTGCTGCACAACCTCGGGCTGCCCAAAATCGCGAACTGGGTGCTGACGCAGCTGAACGCGCCCGCCCAACGTGCCATCGAGTTCGGCGTGGGCATCGGCGGGCTGGCGATGGCAATCCGCTTGTGGCTGAGCTTGGAGCGCGGCATAACCTAAGGAGGCGACCTATGCAACCCCCAACGATTTGGCAACGGATGCTCAACATCGATCGGCGGCTGCTCTATCTGCTGCTGTTCGTGAATATCATCGTGTTCCTGCTGGCGCCCCTGCGCATGCCCGCCAGCATCTCGCCGCCCGTGCAGAGGTTCTACGACGAAATCGAAAAACTCCAGCCGGGCGACCTCGTGATGATTTCGTCCAACTGGAGCGCAAGCACAATCGCTGAGAACCAGCCCCAACTCGAGGCGGTGCTGACGCACCTAATGCGCAAGGGCGTGCAGTTCACCTTCATCTCTGCCGAGCCGCAGTCGCGCGACATCTCGCTGCGCCTCGCGCAGCGCGTCACGAAAGACACCAACTACGAGTACGGAGCCAAGTGGGCGCACTTCGGCTTCGTGCCCGACCTGATTGTCGCCATCAAAGGCATGGTGAACGATTTGCCCTCTACAGTCAAACAAGATGTCACAGGCAAGACGCCTGCGCAACTGCCCGTCGTGCAAGGTGTGAAGTCACTCAGCGAATACAAGATGGTCATTGATGTCACGCCGTCGAACACGCTCTCCGCATGGATTTCGTATAGCCCCAAGAATGTGACCATCTTGTACTGCCCCACTTCCGTGATGGCGGCGGAGGCGTATACCTATCTCGATTCAGGGCAAATCAAAGGCATGCTGACAGGCGCGAAGGGCGCACAGGAATACGAGCAACTACTACAGGTGGTTGGACTCGGCACGCGGTTCATGAACGCCATCTCGTTCTCGCATGTGCTGATTATCGCCTTCATTCTGCTGGGCAACTTCGCGATGGTGATGAATCGCGTGCAGCTAAGTCGGGAGGAGTAAGATGGATTGGCTCTTGCAGTTTTTACCGTTAAGTCTGGAGAGAATCAGCGTGTGGATAGGCGTGCTGTGTACGTTTGCCATCTACTCGCTGCTCTATCGCGAGAATCCCCTGTACCGCTTCTTTGAGCATATGTACATTGGGCTGGCGGCGGGCTACTCGCTGGGACCCGTGGCTATCGACATCCTGTACCGCTACTGGATTGAGACGATCTGGGTGCAGGGCTACTGGGCGTGGGCGTTTGTAGTGCCTTACGGGCTGTTTTTGTATTTCATCTTCAGCGAGCGGTATGGTTGGATTAGCCGTATCGTGATTGGCACGCTGATTGGCGCGTCGTCGGGGCTGTTCTTCCAGCAGTTCAGCTCGCTCTATCTGCCCCAGCTCAACAGCACGCTCCAGAAACCGCTCTGGGTGGGCGGCGCGAACCCCGACCTGACCGTGGGGATGGTGATTAACAACATCCTGTTCGTGGCGATACTGCTCTCGGTGCTGACCTACTTCACCTTCTCGTATGAGCAGCGCGGTCCGATCAAGCGCGCGGCGATTTGGGGCAGATGGTTCCTGATGATAGGGTTGGGCGCGATTTTCGGCAACACGGTGATGGCGCGTATGGCGCTCCTGATTGGGCGAATCTACTATCTGTTGAACGACTGGCTAATGTTGCGTGTGGGAGGCGGCTAACATGAGCATCTATCGGAATCGGGTCAGCAAGTTGCAGCAGGCGATGCTGCGCGAAGGCGTCGATCTGTTTCTGGCGTCGACGCAGGTGAACATGCAGTACCTCAGCGGCTTCTCGGAGCCGCCGCTGGAGCGGCTGATGTTCCTGCTGACGCCGCAGCAGGGGGATCCCGTTTGG
This sequence comes from Fimbriimonadales bacterium, assembly GCA_046294565.1. Lineage (GTDB taxonomy): Bacteria > Armatimonadota > Fimbriimonadia > Fimbriimonadales > GBS-DC > GBS-DC. The sequence continues at coordinate 9,337 of JBKBKS010000037.1, read as the reverse complement.
TTCACGCCCGCGCTCAGCGCGGAAAGCACCGCGACGAACCCTGCTGGGTGGCAGACGCGCTATGTGTGGCACGATTCGGACGGACCAACGCGCGCCTTAGAAGCCTGCACACGCGATTACGACCTGGAGACTGCCACCATCGCGGTGGACGACGAGACGCCCGCGAGTTTCCTGCTGATTTTACAAGACGCGTTGCCCGCCGCGCTCTTTCGGCGCGGCGGCGAACTGATGGGATGCGTGCGCGCGGTCAAAGACGCCGAGGAGCTGCAGTGCATGCGCGAAGCCGCGCGCCTGACCGACGACGCGCTCGCCGCCGGACTCGAACGCTGCATGGAGGGCTACAGCGAGTGGGCGGTGGCGTTAGCCATCCAGCGCGCCCTGTTCGATTCGGGGTCTAAGCTCGCCTTCGGTATCCCGCTTGTCGCTGCAGGCGAGATGAGCGCGCTGCCCCACCACACGACCAGCCAACGCCCTCTGCGAAAAGGCGATGTCGTGGTGATGGACTACGGGGGCGTGTATCAAGGCTACTGCAGCGACATCACGCGCGTGGCGAGCGTCGGGCGCGCCCCCGACGAGGCGAAAGCCATCTACGCAATCGTGTACGAGGCGCACATGCGCGCCCGCGAGACCGCCAAGCCAGGCGTACCTGCCCGTGAAGTGGACGCCGCCGCACGACGCGTCATCGAAAAGGCTGGCTACGGCGACTACTTCATCCACCGCACAGGGCACGGCATCGGTCTCTCCGTCCACGAGCCGCCCTACCTCGCCCAAACCTACGAAGGCGTCCTCGAAGTGGGGCACTGCTTCACTATCGAACCGGGAATCTACCTCCCCGGCAAGTTCGGCGTCCGCATCGAGAATGTGTATGTGATTACCGAAAACGGCTGCGAGTCGCTCAACGCCGAGCCGCCGACCCAAATCCGAGAAATCGAGTAGCGCCGCGCCCGCCCTAAAAACCTTGACCCATCCTGCCGATAATCCGAATCACTCGGAGGGAACTGGATGTCATTCCTACAAAAAATCTTGGGCGTCGGCAGAAGCCAATCGTACGATTCGGGAATCAAATGCTACGACGACGGGCGCTTCGAGGACGCGCTGAAGCTGTTTGAGCATGCGCTCACCGAAACGCGCGATGTGATGGTGCAGAAGTTAGCGCGCTTTTATATCGCCGAGTCGCACGCGCAGCTGGGTCAGGCGGCGTTGCGACGGGGGCAGTACGAGATTGCCGTGGAACATTTCCAGCACGCGCTGGAGATACACCCCCACTACGCCGATTTGCACTTCTCGCTGGCGTTCGCTGTGCGCAAGTTGCGCGACTACGACCGCGCTGCGCTCCACCTAAAGGAGGCGTTGCAGATCAACCCACGCTTTGCGAAAGCGGTGCTGTATCAGGGCATTGTGTGGTACGAGATGGGCAGACGCGAGGACGGCTTGCGACGCATCGAAGAGGCGATGCAGTTAGACCCCAGCTTCGACCGCACACGCTATGAGCAAGCGCTTGAGCATGACCGTTCGGGGCGATACGATCAGGCGATTGCGCTCTTCGAGACGCTCAGCTCCAACAGTACCGACGACGCGCTTTACCATGCGCAGCTGGGCGATGACTTGTATCGCAGGGGCAACTTCGCGGCGGCGGTGGACGAGTACCGCAAGGCGTTGGCGATACGCCCGAACTTTGCCGACATTCGCAACCACTTGGGCATGGCGCTCGCTGCGATGGGCAACGAGGATGAGGCGATTGCGGAGTTCGAGCGTGCGTTGGAGATTAACCCCCGCTATCTGGAGGCGCGATTGAACTTAGCGTTCACCCTGCGCGACTCGGGGCGCACGGAGCAGGCGCGTCAACATTTCCAAGCCGCGCTGGACATCGACCCCGAGAATACCCTCGCGCGCAACGCGCTGCGCGACTTCGCAGCGTAGCTATTTGGTGTGGCTGTAGGGGGCTTCCCGCAGGCGCAGTGTGGCGCGCGACGCGCCCCGCTGCGCCGTGATTTCGAGATCTGCCAGCCTGACCCCCTTAGGCAGCTCGATGCGCCAGCGGTTGGCGGCAGGACGCACAACCTTCAGCGCCTGCTTCTGCGCGCGCGCCTGCACTGTCGAGCCGCCCGGCGAGACCTCGCCCTCAATCGCTGTCGCGCCACGCACCGTCCATATCAGGAACGGCTCGCCGCGACTAATCGCGCGCATGTAGGCGACCATCGTCTCCAGCTCATCCGTGCGCATGCCTATCGCGCCGGGCATGCTCTCCACCACCTCGCGCAACTCGCTCGCCGAAGCGTACTTCTGCTCAAAACCACGCTCCAGCATCGAACCCTCCTTGCCATGACAGTTGCTACACTTGCGGTGGAACACTTCGACCGCCTTAATCGGCGCAGGGTTCAGATTGTCCCCGCCGACAGCGACCGCCATCAGCAACGCCAGCGTAGACACCGCGCTAATTGCTCTTCGCATTCCGTTCACCTGCCCATGAGATTCGATAGATTCGGTTGGTGGTATCGCAGCTGAATAACACACTGCCGTCGGGCGATTCCACACAGTCCACAGGGCGCGCCAACACCTGATTGCTCGGCGTCAGCGTCTTCACAATCGTCAGGCTGCCGTAGGGCTTACCCGTCACGGCGTCGAACAGCACGCGCTCGACGCGATAGCCGTCGGGCTGCACTCGGTTCCAAGACCCACGACACGCCACGAATAGGTCGCCCTTGTGCCCCGGAAAGTGGTCTTTGGTGAGGAAGGTGAAGCTGTTGGCCGCCCAGTGTGCGCCGAAGCTCCACGCGGGGGGCGTGGTCTTATCAGCAAGTTCGACGATGTCTTTGCGATTCTGGAACTCGATACGCGGGAGTTTGTTGCCAGTGATGAAAGGGTGCCCGTAGAACTTGCCTTCCTCGTAGTGGTTCAGTTCATCAGGCGGGTTGTAGTCGGTGATGGGTTGAAACTGCTGCGGGCGTTCCCCCAGCGTGCGTCCGAACCAGTCGCTGCCGTGATCGACGCCCCATACCTCGTTCGTGCCAGGGCGCAAGCGGAGCTTCTCGGTGTTGCGGATACCGCTGCAAAACAGCGTCTTGCCTGTACCGTCCTTGTTGAATCGCCAGATTTTCTGACGCTCGGTCTCCGTCTCGTCGTTGATGTTGCCCGAGTCGCCGATGCCTGTATAGATGTATCGGTCGGTGACTAAGATGGGTCGCCACCAGTGTCCGCCGCCGCGCGGGAGCTGCCCTTCAGGGATGACGGTCTGCACTGCGTCGGCTTTGCCGTCGCCGTTCGTGTCGCGAGCTTTGTGGATGGCGCCGGTCTGCGCGAACCACAGCCAGCCGTCCGCGAAGTGCATACCGTGAACGGTTGGGTAGCCCTCCACGAAGGTATTCACAATCTCGTAGCGTCCGCCGCGCCAGCGCAAGGCGAGTATATCGCCGCGATTGGGACGACTGAGATACAGATTGCCCTTGTCGTCGAACTCCATAAATCGTGCGTTGCCCAAGTTCTCGGCGACCAAATCGACGCGATAGCCCGGACGCACCCAGAACGCGGGCACGCCCTGCCCACGCACGCCTGTCGTGGCAGTGGGGGGCGGCGACGCTTGCGAGCGCGGATTGGCAGGGCGTTGCGCAGTCAGACAGCCCATCAGAACGCTGGTGGTCAACACGCCCACTCCGAAGCCGAGCGCCACTTGACGATTCATCACATCGGGATTATACCCCCGACAGCCATCCCGCGCCGATTCGACCAACAGGGCGCGTGTGGTGTGCTACAATATCGGGCGTGCAGCGAATCAGTGCGTGGGTATTGACGCTGGGCATGTTGCTCTCGACTCTCACGGCGGGCGCAATCGCTCTGCAGCGACTGAAGGTGGAGCGGGCGAACCGCGCCGTTGAGTTGGTGCTGGACTATCCCGATGTGGCGTTTTGGGCGAGCGCGGACGGCAAGGCGGTCGCGCAGTGGCTGAGCGAGTTCAGCACGCCGTTCAGCGTTGCGCTCACGGAGGGCACACTCGCCGAGTGGGGCGCGCCGTTAGCCGAGCCGAACCCTGCTTACTTGCTCAGCGAGGCGCGGTTCCAGCAGGCGAAGCGGATGCTGGCGCTGAAAGCGCGGGTGAGTCTGTCGCCCCCAACGCAGCCGCCGTTCGTGACCGTGCGATCCGAGCGCGGCGCGGTGTTCTATGTGGAAGGCGAGCCGTCGGCTATCGCACCAATTGGGCTGGGGTTAGACCCCGTGCAGACGGCGCAGGCGCGTGCAGGGGGTAAGCCCATCGTGGCGCGACTGTTCAATCCGCAGGGCGTCTCGCCACTCGCACTACGGGGTAGCCTCCTGCTTGCGCGGCAACAGGGCGCGTCGCTGGTCATCTTTGCCGGCGACCAAGTGCTGGGCTACCGACGCGGACTGCCAGCGACCGCGCACACGATGCAAGCCAACGCGCTCCGATTCGGCGCGATCGAGTTCGCGCGACAGATGGGCGCAAGCAACCTCATGCAGGCGATGCCTCACCAGACCGTGCGCGTGCATAGCATCGGGTTCGCTGAATCGCTCACGCTCACACCTAACGAAATCGTTGACCGCTTGGAACGCGCCGTCCACGAGCGCAATATCCGCGTGGTGTATCTGCGCGTCGCGGGCGCAGACACTATGGTTCTGCGTGAGATTATCCAGTCGCTGAGTCATCGTCTCCATCGTTCGGGCTATGCGATCCGCGAGTCGGGCGCGCGTCCTTTTGAGCCGTTGCAGCCAGCGGTGTGGCAGTTCGCGCTGGTAGGCGCGGGCGTAGGGACGCTGCTGGGCTGGCTACTGGCGCAGTGGCGTGGCGCAGGCTACGGGGCGTTGCTACCTATCGCGTGCGCGATTGGGTTCGCGCTGGGTTGCATGACGCCTCTGGGACGCAAGCTGGTCGCGCTTGCCGCCGCGCTGACGTTCCCCACGGTGGGTATGATCGTCCTTGCGGGCGCAGCGCGCGGATGTGCGTATACACTCGGTGCGCTTTTGAGCTTGCTGACGCTGCCGTTCGCGTGGAGTCTGCTGGGCGCGCTGCATATCGTGGGCTTGCTTGCCGAGACGCCTTACCTCGTCAAGGCAGACCAGTTCATCGGCGTCAAGGCGGCGCACGCGCTGCCCATGCTGTTCGTGTTGGCGTTCTACGCGGCGTATACGACAGGACGCTGGGATTTCTGGCGCGAGTGGCTTGCCCGCCCCGTGCTGTGGGGACAGACGGTGTTGGCGTTGGCGATACTGGGCGCGTTGGGCTTGATGCTCATCCGCACAGGCAACGAAGCGCCAGGGGCTGTGCCCGATTGGGAGCTGCGCCTGCGCGCCTTGCTGGAGACCGTCATGAATGTACGCCCGCGCACGAAAGAGTTCTTAATCGGACACCCCGCGCTGGTGGCTGCGGTGGGGCTACTGCTCACGCGCCAGAAATCATGGCTCCCGCTGGCGATGTTTCTGGGCGCGATTGGGCAGGTATCTCTCGTGAACACTTTTTGCCATTTGCACAGCCCCCTGACCGTCTCGCTGCTGCGCACGGCTTGGGGCGCGGCGATTGGCGTCGCGCTCGGCACGGCTGCATGGTTGGTAGCTCTGCAAAAAATCGCGCGCCTGCCAATAATAAACGCAGGAGGCGTTGGGAACCATGCAGGCGACGCTGAAGACGACACCGAGGAAACATAAACTGACCCTAACAGGCGAGATTGGTTTCGCCGAGATGAACGCGCTCTGGGACGCTGTGCAGCAGGTCGCACAGCAGCCCAAGACGACCGAGATCGACTGGAGCAACTTGAGCCACATCCACTACGCAGGCGTACAGATGCTGTTCGCCCTGCGCAAATCGCTTGAGGAGCAAGGCTACAAACTGCAGCTCGGCGAGCCGAACCCGAACCTCTATCAGCACCTCCACACCTTCGGCGTGTGGGATGCGCTAATACAATCTTAACATCAAGGGAGCGCAGCCATGGATAGCTTGATTCAACTGTTTTACGACGAAGCGAACGAGATGGTCGAGGGGATGGAACAGGTGCTGCTCGCGTTGGAGGCGGGCGAGCCTGACCCCGAAACAGTGAACGCGCTGTTCCGATACGCGCATTCGTTCAAAGGCAACAGCGCCGCGATGGGCTTCACCCATCTGAGCAAGTTCACACATGGTTTAGAGAGCGCGATGGAGTCGCTACGCAAGGAACAGCGTCCGCTCACTCCCGAACTGGCGACGCTGATGTTGCAAGCGGTGGACTTGATTCGCGCCATGCTGGAACGCAGTCGCACCGAGGGCGATGTGGGCGACCCCGCATGCGAGACGCTGCTGCAGCAGATTACCGCCGCGCTGAACGGCGAGTCTGTTCCAGCCTCTGCGCCCTCAGCGCCGTCCGCCGCCGCAGAGCGTCGCGCGACCGAGCCAAGCGCCGACGCGCCTGCACCGAGTGCGCCACAGTATCGAATCTTCTATCAGCCTGCGCCTACCCTCAGCGCTGAGCATAATCCGCTCCAGCTGCTGACCGAGCTGCAAGAGTACGGACAGATTATCGAGTGTCGCTTCAAAGAGCAGATTCCACCCGTGGCGCAGCTGAAGCCCGACGCTTGCTATGGCAGCTGGGAGTTGGTGTACGAGACGGCGTTCGAGCCAGCGATTGTGCGCGCCCTACTGGAGTTGACGGCGGAGGGCGCCGATGTGCGCATCGAGTCTATGCAACAGGCGTCAGCGCCGACTCCTGTCGCGGCAACGCCCGCGCAGACCACTCCGCCCCAACCTGCGCCTGAGACGCCCAGCGTCGCAGCGACCGCGACTGCCACTGCCGCCGTCGCCGCCGCCAGTAAAGCCGACTCGCAAAGCATTCGCGTCTCCACCGAGAAGATCGACGCGCTGATGAACCTCGTGAGCGAGATTGTGATTGCCCAATCGATGCTCACCAGCGCACAGAACGCGGACACCGACGAGCGCACCCGCGCCGCGATTATGCAGATGGAACGCCATGTGCGCGACCTGCACGAGCGCGTGATGGCGATCCGCCTGCTGCCCGTGAGCTACCTGTTCAATCGGTTCCCCCGCATGGTGCGCGACACCGCCGCCAAACTCGGCAAAAAGGTGAACTTCGAAATCGAAGGCGAGGAGACCGAGCTGGATCGCACCCTGCTCGAATCGCTGAGCGACCCGCTCACCCACCTGATTCGAAACGCGATTGACCACGGCATCGAGCCGCCGGAGGTGCGCCGTCAGCAAGGCAAGCCCGAAACGGGCACAATCAAGCTCAGCGCCTACCAGTCGGAGGGGCGCATCTACATCGAGGTGCGCGACGACGGCAAAGGCATCGATACCGAGCGCGTGCGCCAAAAAGCCATCCAACTCGGCTGGATTACCGAGAACGACCACCCATCCGACGAGACCCTGTATGACTTCATCTTCCAGCCGGGCTTCTCGACGGCGCAACAGGTGAGCGACCTGTCGGGGCGCGGAGTCGGCATGGATGTGGTCAAACGCAATGTGGAGAGCCTGGGCGGTAGCATCAGCGTTCAATCGAAACGCGGCGAGGGCAGTCGGTTCCTGCTGCGCGTGCCGCTCACCCTCGCGATTATGGACGGCTTGGGGCTGACCGTCGCCGATGAGCATTACATCACGCCGCTCACCGCCGTCGTGGAGGCGTTCCAGTACGAGAGCCTCCAACACACGGCGCTGTTCGACCAGCACGAGATGGTAAATGTGCGCGGCGAGTTCATCCCGCTCGTGCGCCTGCGCCAGTTCGTGGGGTTGCCCGACAACCGTCAAGACGGACTCGTCGTCGTGCTGGAGCAGGAGGGGCAACAAATCGCGTTGCTCATCGACTCCATCGCGGGTCAACAGCAGGTGGTGCTCAAAAGCCTTGAGGAGAACTTCACGCGCGTGCCCGGTTTCGCTGGGGCTACGATTCTTGGCGATGGGCGCGTCGCACTCATCTTGGATGTGTCGGACCTCATCCGACGCGCCCATCAAGCCAGTGAACGGCTCACCGCCGTCGCCTAACATAGGAGGAAGAAACTATGACAACTACGAAACCTATCACAGAGACAACGGAAACCGCCGTCGATGCAAACGCCGAGAAATACTTGGTGTTCCAGATTGGCAACGAGACCTATGGCGTGCCGCTGCTGCAGGTGCAAGAGATTCGCACCTACACGCCTGCGACGCGCGTGCCCAACGCGCCCAACTATGTGCTGGGGGTGATCAACCTGCGTGGCAACATCATCGCCGTCATCGACGCGCGTACCCGCTTCGGGCTGCCGCCCCTCCCCGATGACGAATCGACCGTCGTGGTAGTGGCGCAGGTGAACGATAAAATCTTCGGCTTGCGCTTAGACTCGGTCTCCGATGTGATGGACATCCCGCTGGATCAAGTGCAGCCGACGCCGCCCATCGCCTCCGAAGCCACCCAGCGGTTCCTCAACGGCGTGGTGCAGGTCGGCGAGCGCGTGGTCATCTTGCTTAACCTGCGCGAAATCTTCGACATCGACGCGCTGAACCACCTGGCGGCATGAGTTCAATACCCCCTCCTTCAGGTTCCCCCTACGCAGTAGGGGGAACCTGAGCATGCCAACTGTGCCGCTGCCTCAGCGTCGGCGAGACGCCAACCCTACAACGCCACGCATAGCGTCGCTTCAAGCGTAATTCGTGTCGCCCACGCGATAGTTTTCAGCAAGCGCGAGTGGTTATACTTAACACGCTATGTGTGGTATTCACCTATCGCTGGGTCAGCCGCCGCAGGCAAGCGTGCTGCACGACCCGCGCGAAAAGCATCTGCGCAATGTGCGCCAGATTACCTTCGGCGGCGAGAACGCGGAAGCCTACTTCTCGTTTGACGGCAAAAAACTCATCTTTCAAAGCACGCGCCCGCCCTTCAAAGCCGACCAGATGTTCACCATGAACATTGACGGCTCCGATGTGCGCCTGGTGTCCACAGGCAAGGGGCGTTGCACCTGCGGCTTCTGGTCGCCCGACGGCAAGAAGATACTTTACAGCTCCACCGACTGGTGGAGCGAGGAGCCGCCGCCCCCGCCCGACCGCTCGCAGGGCTATGTGTGGCCCCTGCTACCCTATCGCCTCTATATCGCGAACGCCGACGGCTCCGAGCGCGTCGCCCTTACCGACGGCGACGACTATAACGCCGAAGGCTCGTTCCACCCGCGCGGCGACCGCGTGCTGTTCACCACCACACGCTGGGGCAACATCGATTTAGCGGAGCTGAACTTGCGCACCAAGCGCGTCAAACGCCTCACCACCGAAATCGGCTACAACGGCGGTCCCTTCTACTCGTGGGACGGACGCTTCATCGTCTATCGCGCCTACCATCCCAAAACCGAAGAGGAGGTCAACGAGTTCCAAGACCTGCTGCGC
>JBKBKS010000036.1:0-20153 GCA_046294565.1 Fimbriimonadales bacterium | reverse complement strand
TCTCATGCCGAGCGCAGCGAGGCAGCTCATGCATAGGCTCTCAGCGCAAAGGGTATAATCGCTGTATGAAACGCTTGCTGACGCTGAGTTTCAGCCTGTTGCTGCTTTGGGCGTGGGCAGACCGTCCGCTGTGGATGAGCCGCGCCGAGACCATCAACCCGACCGACCTACGCGCTCATCTGGACTTTATCGCCTCTGACGCGCTCGAGGGGCGCGACACACCCTCGCGCGGGCTGGAGATTGCAGGGCGTTATATCGTTTCGCATCTGCAGCGCTGGGGCGTGAAGCCGGGCGGCGAGAACGGAACCTACTTCCAACCGCTGAACTTCCGAATCGACGCCATCAACGCGGGCGAGACGCATATTCAGATTGGGGAGCTGAAATTTGAGTACGGTGTGGACTTTGTGGCGCGCCCTGTCGCACTGAACGCGCGCGCGCCGCTGGTCTATGTGGGCAACGGCTGGTCGAACCCCGACAAGGGCATCGACCCCTACGCAGGCTTGGAAATTCAAGGCACGGTTTTGGTCGTGCAGGCAGGCTATCCGCGCGAGGTTGTCCAGGATTTCGACAACGCGTCCGCACTGGGGTGGCGTAGCCCCGAGCAGAACGCCCAAGAGAAAGGCGCACTCGCCATCGTGCGGATTGACCCCAGCGACATGGAGCGCATCGACCGCCTCGAGCGAGTATGGGGTGTGCGGCGCACGGTGGAGCGACTGCAACCTGCCCCCACCCTCCCGACCATCGTCGCATCGGCGAGGTTGCTGGAGACGCTCTTTGCAGGCGAGCGCGTCTCAGCGTCAGAGCTCATCCAACGCGCGTCGAGCGGCGAACCTGCGCCTGCCTTCGAACTCAGCCCCGACAAGCGTATCGCGGTGAATATCAGCGTGCGCACGCAACGGGAAACCGCGCACACCGTGATTGGGATTATCGAAGGCTCCGACCCTGCGCTCCAGCGCGAATATGTGTCGCTGGGGGCGCACTTAGACCATGTGGGCGTGTCCAGCCGCGGCGAAGGCACGAACCGCATCTACAACGGCGCGGACGATAACGGCTCTGGCTCGGTCGCGTTGCTGGAGATTGCAGAGGCGTTCGCCACAGGCGCGCGCCCAAAACGCTCCATCCTGCTGCTGTGGTACGCAGGCGAAGAGAAGGGACTGCTCGGCTCGCGCCTGTTCGTGGAACGCCCCACCGTGCCCCTCGAAAACATCATCGTGAACATCAACCTGGACATGGTGGGACGCAGTAAAGGCGCAGGCGACGCCCACCCACACAACCGCAACCTGTCGGGAGCGAACGAGGTGTATGTAATCGGTCCGAATGTCGCCAGCCCCGACATCGGCGAGGTGCTGAACCGCGTCAACGAGCAATACCTGCGGATGGAGCTGAACCCTGCGTATGACTCGCTACAGCACCCGGAACAGCTCTTCTTCCGCAGCGACCACTACAGCTTCGTGAGCAAGGGTATCCCAGGAATCTTCTTCTTCTCTGGCTTACACGAAGATTATCACCAAGTGACAGATACGGTGGAGAAGATCGATTTTGAGAAGATGGCGCGTGTGGCGCGCACGGTGTTCGGGTTGGCGTGGGAGTTGGCGGACGCGCCCGAGCGACCTGCGCGAGTGGACTTGGAGCGTTTGGAACGCCGACGATGAAACCGACAGGGGACGCCTTGGCGCAGGCGGCGGCAGCGTTGGAGCGTGCGCTGAAGGGGTTGCACTTGCCGTTCGATGCGGCGCAGTTCCAGTGGGCGGGCATTCTGCCTGTGGAGTATAAAGAGTATGCGGGCGACGCGCGCGGCATGGGCTGGCGCGGCGTGACGCGCTACAGCTTGGGACGCCCCCCCTACATAGACGCCCAGTTCGCACTGCGCTACTTCGAGATTGCGCCCGACGGCTACTCCAGCTTGGAGAAGCACACACATGTGCATCTGATTGTAGTGATTCGCGGGCGCGGGCGTGCGCTGGTGGGCGAGCGGGTGTACGAACTGCAGCCGTTCGATCTGTTGTATGTGCCCCCCGACACTCCACATCGCTGGGTGAACCCCTACTCCGAGCCGTTCGGGTTCCTGTGTCCTGCCGACGCCGAGCGCGACAAGCCGCAGCCTGTGTCCGATACAGAATGGGAAGCGTTGCGGGCGAACCCTGAGACCGCGCCCTATGTGTTTTAGGGGCTAAGTCGCAGCGGCTCCTCGCCTTTGCGGATCCAGCCGCGCTGTCGCGCGAGCGCCTCCCGCCCCAAATCGGTCTGCACGCGCTGCAGCTGTTCAGTCAGCTCGCGTTCCTGCTGTTGGAGCGCGAGCAGCTCACGCTCCGCCTGCGCTCGCTCGCCTTGCGCCTGTCGCCACTTTCCTATCAGTTCAACCGTGCGCGGCGTCATCCCTGTGAACATCAGAACCGCCACTGCCCACAACGCCAAGACGCCAAGCAGGTTGTACCTCCCTGTCTTTGCCATATTGCCTCTCCGTGCCCATAACTATACCACAGGATGTATACGATTCCTGCTACAATTAGGCAGTCGGAGGGGTGAAAACGCGCTACTTGTAGGGCGTTTTCTTGGCGATTTGGGCGAGGGTCAGCTCGCGCATCGATTGCTCCGCATAGTCGCGCAGCCCAATCCAGAAGAAGTGCGCCGCGCACGGATGCGTTGCCGAACAGACACGATTGCGATCCAGCAGGCAGTGCGGTTTCTCAATCAGCCCTTCCACAGCGGATACGATGTCGTAGAAGCTAATCTCCTCAGGCGGGCGACACAGCATAAAGCCGCGCTTCGAGCCGCGAAAGGAACGCACAATCCCTGCACGAGCGAGGTCGTCAAAGATATTATACAGGAAGTGCTGCGAGATGCCCGTCTCTTCCGCAATCTCCTTGACCGTGACAATCGCCCCATCGCCGCGCTGCGCCAATCGCGCCAGCGCCGCCACGGCATACTCCGACCGCGCTCCCAAATCTAATAGTTTCGTCATGACCAATCATCCTCGCGTAGCTACTTGAGCCAATTATACCACTGAAATTAGTGAACTGCAGGGTTGCGGCGATGTTTACGACCGAGCATCAGCCACCCGCCTGCCGCCAGAACGCCGAGCGCGCCGATGGGGAACAACCAGTCGCTCACACGCTCCCAGAGGATGTGTTCCCCGCGCGCGATGCGTAGCCCCCGCTCAATATGCGCAGGGGTGAACTCGGTGCTGAACTCGTAGCGTCGGATGACGCCGTCGCTGTCTAAAAAGATAAGCATGTCGCCGTGATCTTTCACCTGCTCGGAGACATAGGTGAATCGGAAGTCGAGGGCGTCTAAGAACTGGAATAGTTCGTTATCGTCGGGGATGACGGCGACGCGCCAGTTGGGGCGGTTCAGGTGATGCGTGCGTTGGAACGCCGCCATCGCCGCTCGGTCTTCCTTCGGGTCGAAGCTGAAGCTGACAATTGTGCAAGCGTCTTCGGGGAGGTTCATTTGCTCCAGCGATTGTTTGAGGGTGCGGCTAATCACGATACACGCGCTGGGGCAACCGGCGTAGATTGGACTGAGGATGACGGGTTTGCCGCGCAGGTCGCTTAGGCGGAAGGGGCGTCCTTGAGTATCCACGAACTGCACATCGGGCGGCGCGGCGCCTATCGTTTGGCTGAGGTTAGGCGGGATGCTCTGCCCGAAGGCAGCGCATCCCAGCGTGAATGACAGGAGGTATCCAGCAAGCCTTCTCATGGGAGTTTCGTCTGCTCTTTGAGTGCGGATTGCGGCACGAGGTTGTTCCCGATGCTCTGGTAGCCAGCCGACTTCGCCAGCACCCCGCGCGTCATCGACTCGTACACGGGATAGGTGTAGGAGATGGCAATCAGCAACAGGGTTGCCGTGACCCACGGGCGCAAGTTGACCACCAGCGGCGTGGTCTCCTCGTGGACGGCTTCCGAGATGGGGAAGTCTATCTCAGGCTGCTTCACGGGTTTCGCGAGCAGTGTGCCCACCAGCGAGACGGTGTAGCAGAGGAACCCCAGCACGGCAATCACGCCGCCCAGCGCGCCCACATGCGACCAGAATAGCCAATCCGCGCGGTAGAGCAGTGCGTTGGTGGGGTCTAAGTAGCTGATGCCGAGATTACTGCGGCGTGGCGCGCCCTGCAAGCCCGTGATGGAGAGCGCAATCTCGAAGATAACGAACCCCACCATCCACAGGTAGGGCGCCGCGAGCGCGAGCGGCTTCGCTTTCACCTCCGCGCCGCGCAACTTTGCAATCAGATAGAGCGTCATGCCCAAGAAACTTAGCGTCACCAACCCGCCGACGGTGGTGTGGAAGTGCCCCACAATCCACGCCGTGTTATGCACCACCAAGTTCAGATTGTACGAGGCGTTCACGATGCCCGTGATGCCGCCGAACAGGAACAGTATCAGCCCCGAAATCAGATACGCGAAGAGCCATCGGTCGCCCGTTCTGTTCCAGTAGGGCAGCTTGCTCATCCAGCCGAACAGCCCCTGCGCGCCGTTGTTGCGCCCTGCATGCTCCAGCGACGCCGCCACAGTGAACGCCGTGATGAAGCTCGGCAACGCCACCATGAAGGTCAAAAACGCATGCCAAAGTTTCCAACCGCTGCTCAAGCCGCCCTCGGTGTATTGGTGGTGCAGTCCTACAGGGATCGAGAACAGCAGGAACAGCAGGAACGCCAAGCGCGCGGCAGGATCCGAGTAGAGCTTGCCGCCCGCCAACTTCGGTAGCATCGTGTAGAGCATAATGTACGACGGCAACAGCCAGAAGTAGACCAGCGCGTGCCCGAAGAACCAAAACAGCGTGCGCGACAGCAGCACATTCGCCTCCTGCGTCAACCCCAGCGACATGGGAAGCATCTGGAACAGCACCGTGGTCGCTAACGGCAGGATAATCAGGAACCACAGCGTGAAGTTAACCAGATTCCCCAGCACAGCAAGCGGCAACTTCTTGTCGGGGTTCGCTCGCCGCCACGCCAGGGTGTTGGGAATCCAATCCAGAAAGTAGGGAAGGATGGAGCCAATCAGCAGGAGCGTCGCGCCGACATAGAAGGTCCAGTGCGCCACCATCGGTAGGTAGAAGGTGTATAGCACGGTCGCGCGTCCCGTGAGCATCGCCCACGCCGCCATCAGCGCGCCGCCCACCATCAAGATCCAAGACGCCCACTGCACGCCCGCCTTCAACGGACGCTGCAACTGGTGGAGCATAATCGCGTTGCCGAACGCCACCGCAAAGAAGGTGGTGAACACAATCGCGTTAATCACGCCATGCAGGGTCAGCCCCTGATAGTAGTTGACGCCGAAGATGTCCGCCGATTTGAGGATGCCCGCACGCGCCAGCACCTGATACAGCCCTAGCAGCACGCCCAGGATTAGCAACAAGAACGGAATCACCAGCTGACTCAACAGAATAAATCGGATTGCACCTTTGATAGGAATCGCTTGAGTGGTTTGCATAGCCGCCTCCTTACTCCACAATCACTTTACCTGCCATGTTTTGATGCCCCAGCCCGCAATACTCATGGCAGATGATTTGGTACTCGCCTGGACGATCGAACTTCACACGCGCATAGGTCACTGCGCCAGGGATTGCCTTGAGGTTCACCAGCGTCTTGTCTACATGGTAGCCGTGCATCACATCGCGGCTGGTGACATAGAAGTCGACCACTGCGCCGCGCGGGATTTTGATGGTGTTCAGCAGCCCCATGTCGAAGCCCCACATGAACGCGACAGCGTCCACTTGGTAGCGGTTGGGACCGACTTCCACGAGCCGCCCGCGCTCAAACAGGCGTGCGTTGGGCAGGCAGGTCGGCAAATCGGCTTGCAGCCCTTTCGACGCGTACACAATCAAGCCCAAGAACATCAACACCAACGACAACGCTATCGCCATCGCTTGCCTCTCGAAACGATCCATCGCGTCACCTCCATTTGAGCAACACGCCGTACATGGTGAACCACACCAGCGCGTAGATGAATATCATCGTCGCAAAGAACGCAATCGCGCCGATCGGTTTGAACTGCTCTTGCGTTTCCTTCATCGTTGCCTCCTCGCGCCTCTTGATTGAGGCTATTTAACCAGACAGGTCTAATGACCACACTCAGTATACCACAGATCGAGGGCTTTTGTCAAGGGGGTGGAAAAGGTGTTCGGAAAATACCCTAAGTCGGTACAGATTCCTCGCCTTAGGCTCGGAAAGAAAGACATGTTTTTGATGAGCGACTACTGTCATGCCGAGCCGAAGGCGAGGAATGACAGACTTTCTCGCTTCGCAATAGCTTGTCATGCCGAGCGAAGCGAGGCATCTCCATTCCTCACTTTGGCGGCGTTTTCACATAAGGGACTTATGACCTCCATCTCGACCGTGTTGCAAAACGGCGGTCGGGTGGGGTTCTACACGGATATTTCAGGTACACGGGCGAGGGCGCGCCTGTGGCGCGGTTCGACTACTTCCGCACGCACCTGTCTGTGTTGCCTGCAGGAGATGTGAACGGCGACTGTGTGGTGGACGATGCGGACTTGCTGGCGGTGCTGTTCAGTTTCGGCGCGTCGGGCGAGTGGACAATGTGGAAGTGTACCGAGGCTTACAGGCGGCGTCGGAGCTGGCGCGGCGGCTGCGACGACACAGCGACGCCGATACTTGGCACAGACGCGCCCAGCGCACCTGCCACGCGATTCTCAACGACCTCTGGCTTCCCCAGCAGGGCTACTACGCGTGGGGGAAGCACCCAAACGGCGCGTTGGAGACCCGCCTGAGCGAATGGTATCCCGACCTGATGGCGCAGCTGATGACAA
This sequence comes from Fimbriimonadales bacterium, assembly GCA_046294565.1. Taxonomy (GTDB): domain Bacteria; phylum Armatimonadota; class Fimbriimonadia; order Fimbriimonadales; family GBS-DC; genus GBS-DC. The sequence goes on along the minus strand of JBKBKS010000036.1, from coordinate 13,388 downwards.
TCGCCTGGCTTCCTCGTACCACCCGACACGAAATGCTCTACAACACGCTCAAGGCGCAGTTCTGCCCTCATCGCTCAGCGATAACGCCGCGGTGGAGAAGGCGGTCTGGTGGGGCTTGGCGGCGCGGACGATAGGCGACACGGCAACGCTCGGCGACATCCGCGCCAAACTGCTTGCCGTCGACCTGCGACGACGCAACCTCTATCCCATTTCCCTGTACGGGCACATGGCGCGTGTGCTGCTCGACTGAGCATGGTATAATTGCCCCCAGGGTGGACGAGAGATGGACATCGTAGCTCTGGCGGCAATCATCGGCATTTTCGGACCAGGACTACTCATCCCGATTACCGCGATGGTCATCAAACACCGCAAGGAGATGATGCAGCTCGAGTTGGAGAAGCACAGGCTCAGTAATCAGGAGATAGCCAAGCAGATTGAAGCGTTGCGCGAGGAGTTGGCGCAGTTGCGGGAGACCTCCACGCAGTACGACCTGAGCCTGCAGGCGAGTCTGGAGAGCCTGCACGAGCGGGTGCGCGCGTTGGAGATGCGCGACCAAATCCTCGAAACGCGCCTGAGGGACTGAGCGGTCGCGCGTTCACTGTGGGATTGCAGAGTTTAGCAGCTCTAGTAAGTTTTGTTGAATCCAGTTGCCGATCAGCCCCAGCACGATAGCGAGCGTCATCACGACCAAGCCCCCCACCACTGAGCCTCGCAAGAGGGCAATCAAACCACACAACACGCCGCCCAACATGCCAATCGGCGGCGCGCACAGCCCCAGAACTGAGATAAAAACGCCCGCCGTGACACAGCCCCGTGCGCTGCGGTAGCGGCGCGCCGACGGCAGGTAGAGGTCGGCAGGGTTCACAGGGGGCGGCGTCGTGGCAGGCGCGGAAGCTGGTGATGGGAACGGCGTGTGCGTGTAGGGGGTCGCGCTGCCGCGCAGCGAATCCGCCGCCTGCTTCGCACCAACAAGCGTCGGATCTAACCGATAGGCGGTCTCGTAAGCTCGCAGCGCGTCGGGCAACCTGCCCTGACGATGCAGATACGCGCCCCAATTGTAAAACACATAGGCGTCTTGAGAGTCCAGCGCAATCGCCTGCGCGAAATGTTTCTCGGCTTGGGTGTTGCTGCCAGTATGGGCATAGGCGAGCGCGAGGTACAGATGCGCGCGCGCCTCGCGCGGCTGCTCGGCGACCGCACGCTGCAAGAACGGCAACGCCTCGACATATTTGCCCTGCTGAATCAGCTCATAGCCGATTTCAATCGCAGAACGCACGCCTAAAGTGTACCTGTCGCCATCTGGTACAATATGCGCGTGAGGACGATGGGTAAACCGACGGGCAAGATTCACTGGAGTATTCTGCTCTTCATCGCGCTGGTAGCGGTGTTCGCCGTGATGGCGCTCGCGCCGATGATTGGCAGCATGCGCCGCCCGCCCTACGAAACGAAAGCCTTACGGTTCATCGAACACCTGCGTCGGAACGAATTTGACCAAGCGACGAAACTACTGGACTTGCAATCCGTGCCGAAAGAGAAACACGACCCCAAAAAGGTGCTGGAAGAGCGCATGCCCATCTGGGGCGTCATCGAGAAGGTCTCGCTGGTGGACACGATCGAGAACCCAGCCGACCTGAAGCATCCCAAAGCAAGCGAGGGCGTGCGCGTGGACTTGCACCTGCAGTGCTATCTCAGTCAGGGAAGCGCGTCCGTCTACTTAGTGCCGCAGGGCAACGAGTGGGTCATCGTGGACTACCTGCTGCAGTGAGTTTTGTTAAGGAACGGGGAAATTGGGCGGAATTCGGCTCGAAATCCCCGAAGAAATAGCAGGAATCGTTTCATTTGAGGCGTATAATTGCGCCACTCCTGACGGCATGGCTCGCGAGGGTGGGGATACAAGTGGAGCGAGGCAGTGGAGGGTGTTGTCATGCCGGAACGACGGGTGAGCGCCGCCCAGATAGAGGGCGTGATACGGGAGCTGCGCGGCGTATGCGGCGCACGGGTAGTCGCGGACGAGAGCGGTCTAATCCAAGAGATTCATGTATTGGTGGAGGCGGATCGCAATCCGAAGCAAGCCGTGCGCGATGTGGAGTCCGCGCTACTGGCGCATTTTGGCGTGCACATCGACCATCGTAAAATCAGTGTGGCTCAGAAAAGTCAGGCATCCAAACATGCCGACCCGATGCGCTTGCGATGGCGCGATGTGCAAATCGCCCAAGAGGGTACCCGCGCCGTGGTGTCGGTGCTTCTGGAGCGGAACGGCGTGGTATTTCGTGGCGTGGCGTCGGGCGTGCGCGCCAGCACGCAGATTCCGCGCCTGGTGGCGTCGGCGACGCTACGCGCAGTGGAAGCCGCGCACGGGCTGTGCGAACGGTTCGGACTCGAAGATGTCTCCACCACCACCACAGTTGGCGGCTACCCCGTCGCCGTCGTGCTGGTGAGCGCCGTGCGCAATCAAGGCGAAGACCTGCTCGTCGGCAGCGCGCTCATCCGCCAAGACGCACTGCGCGCCGTGGGGTTAGCCACCTTAGACGCCGTGAACCGGCGCGTCTCAGCGTTCCCCTGCGACTCGGAACCGCAGGGCGAAGCAGCAGCAATGTTGCCCACAGAGGAGACGACGCCCACCAACACTCCGATTTAGGGTGCATCACGGATGCGCCCTACAGGCAAGGCAAGCGCGAGCGGAGCGACCATGAGCGGCTGACCATTCCAAACACAGGAGGGACAGTCTATGAAACGGTGGCTCATTCTGATGGCAATGCTCGTGGCGATGATGTCGGTCGCCAGCGCGAAGCGGGTCTACTACCCCCACAAGTGGGACGACCCCATCGAATCCGCGCCGCAGACGGTGCAGGTTCCGTAACAGGCGCGTAATGCGTTCGCTGTGAACGCCCCTGCTTGCCTTGCCTTCTTTTCGGTTCGATGGACAGGCGCAGACGATTTTGGCGATGGTTCGGATTGCTCACCGCGATCGCGGCGACGCTGTTGGCGTGGTCGGGCGCGCCTTTGTTGCAGGCGCGTTTGGCGGGCGCATTGATTGGCGTCGCGCTGTTGGCAACCGTAGCGGAGCTGCTGCTCATTCGCTACCCACTGCGCCCAGAGTATCGCGATCGGGGCGTCTGGCTTAGTGTCAGCACGCCGATTGTCGTAGCGACCATTATCGGCTACGGCTGGCAGTTCGGCGTGTGGTTAGATGCGACTGTCTCACTCACTGCAGGGCTGCTGATGGTTTACCTCAAGAGCACGCGCTTTCGCTGGGTAGTCGTCAACGCCGCGCAGAGCGTGCTGAGCGCGGGGGCAGGCGGCTGGGCGGCGCGCTCGCTCCTCGACGCCCCGCAGATGGGGCAGCTCTTGCTCGCCGTCGCGGTCGCGCTGGCGGTCTATATGGTTGTCAACACACTTCTGATGAGCGTTACCATCGCGATTGCGGAAGGCGCGCGGCTGCGCTGGGTGCTGCGTCAGGCGGTTCTGAGCCTGCCGCGCGATGTCGCGCTGATGGCGCCGATCACGATGTTTCTTAGCCTGGCGTTGCTGGCTTACGGCGCCGTTGGGTTGTTAGGCGTGCTCGCGCCCTACCTCGCCCTGCGCCAAGCCTACATCATCTGGGCGCAGCAGCAAGCTTTATATCACCATACTATCCGCAGCTTGGGGTTCTTAGTGCAACGGGCGCACCCCTACACGGGCGGGCACCTCCAGCGCGTGGCGCAGTGGGCGCGGCGCGTCGCCGAGCGACTGGGGCTACCCCCCGAACAGTGCGAACTCGTCTACGAAGCCGCGCTACTCCACGACCTGGGCAAAACCGTGCTGGACGAGCAAATCCTCAATAAAGTGGGGGGGCTTACCCCAGACGAGTGGGAACACATCAAACAGCACCCGCAACTGGGCGCAGAAATCCTCAAGGACACGCCGTTTCTTGCCCCCATCGTGCCGTGGATTGCGATGCACCACGAGCGCCCTGACGGCAACGGCTACCCGTTCGGCTTGAAAGCGGAGCAGATCCCCCTTGAAGCGCGGATTATCGCAGTGGTGGACGCATTCGATGCGATGATTGGCGGCGAGGCGCCCAACCAGCAACGCCCGCACCGCCGCCCTTTGAGCGTCGAGGAAGCGCTGGCAGAGCTGGAACGCTGCGTCGGCGCACAGTTCGACGCGCAGGTCGTGCAGACCTTCCGTCAGGTCGTGCGCGAATGGCAACAGCATCGTGCAATAGGAGCGAATCCCTAACATGCAAGGCACTTGGTGGGCAATCGTGACGGCAACAGGTTCGCTGCTGGCGCTGGCATACTATGCGTTTGTGGTTGCGCCCGCGCGATTGCACCGTCTGCGCTGCGAGGGGCTACGCGCGTTCGCACGGCTGATTGAACTGCGCACTCAGGGACGCTATGGTAAGTCGGAGCTGCTGGCGGATTTGGCGGATGCGGTCGCGGCGCGCCTCGGCATGCGGCTCCACGAGCGACGGCGACTGGAACTCGCGGTCTACCTGCGCGACATCGGCATGGTCGCTATCCCTTACAGCGTGCTGAACAAGACCGGCGAGCCGACGCCAGCCGAGCGCGAACTGCTCAAGCGCCACGCTGAAATCAGCGCGTCGATTGCCGAACAGATTCCTGGGCTGAGTAGCGTCGCCGAGATAGTGCGCCTGCATCACGGGGTCTATTGCGAGCAGCCAGACGCGCCGTTGAGTGCGCACATAATCAGCGCATTAGACGATTGGCTGCGAGCGGCGGAGCAGACGGACGCCGATTGGGCAACCTCGCTATTGAAGCAGGGCGCGGGGGTGTGCCACCACCCGCGTGTGGCGCAGGCGATTCTGAGCGAGATGAGCCAGCGGTCGCTGTGCGGCTGGCGCGAGTTAACCCGCTCCGCTGCGCTGTGGCTGTAGCGCCACGCGCTGAAAAATCTGCCGCGCCTCCTCGTACAGCTCGTAGGGTACCAGCTTCGGCTCGCGCAGCGCCTCCTCCAACGGCACGGCGACAATCTCCACGCCCCGTAGCGCCACGAGCATGCCGAACTGCCCCACGCTTACCAACTCAGCCGCCTTGAGACCCAAGCGCGTCGCCAGCACACGGTCGAATACGGTCGGCGGTCCGCCGCGCTGGATGTGCCCAATCACCGCGTCGCGCGTCTCGATGCCCGTCATCTCTTCGATATAGCGCGCCACCTGCGAGCCGACTGCGCGTTCTTTCAACACCTTGTGCCCGAAATCGTCGGTCGCTGCAGGCTCATCCGTTCCCGCGAAGGGCAGCTCCACGCCTTCAGAGACCACCACCAGCCCGTACCGCTTGCCGCCGTGATAGACCTGCTTGAGGTAGTGGCACATCGCGTTCAGGTCGATGGGCGCTTCGGGGATGAGGATCCAGTCGGCGCCGCCGCCGATGCCCGCATACAGCGCGACCCAGCCCGCGTGCCGCCCCATCACCTCCAGCACGATGATGCGGGCGTGCGATTTCGCCGTGTCGCGCAGGCGATCCATCGCCTCCACCGCCACCGAGACCGCGCTGTCAAAACCGAAGGTGAAGTCGGTGCCGCCCAGATCGTTGTCCATCGTTTTGGGCACGCCGACCACGCGCACGCCGTGTTCCACATAGAGCCGTCGCGCGACGCCGAGCGTGTCCTCGCCGCCTATCGCAATAATCGCGCCGAAGCCGAAATCCTCGATGTTCTCCAACAGCCGCGCGACATCGGTGGGGTTCTTGAATGGGTTTGTGCGCGAAGTGCCCAGTATCGTGCCGCCTTCGCGAATAATCTCATCTACGCGCTCGTCGGTGAGCGGGACGGTCAAGCCCTCAATCAGCCCTTTCCAGCCCTGCAGGACGCCAATCGGGGTGTGCCCGTCTCGGATTAGGCGCAGCGTCGCGCCCCGAATCGCAGGATTCAAGCCCGGGCAGTCGCCTCCGCCCGTCAAGATACCAACACGCATGTTCAGACCTCCTAATCGTCTCCCGTGCGATCGGGGCAGTCTCAGCGAATCGTTCGCTGGCAGTCTAATTATACCGCTTGGGGCTTGCCTTCTGCTAAGTCCGCCACTATCGCCCATTCCACAGCCCCCAAAGAAACAGAAAGTCTCTCCAGCAAAAATATCTCACTCAATCAAGGGTTCCTACCTACTACACCCACGGACGTCCCAACCCCAGCCCCAGCGCAACCACTCCCAAACAGCCATACACCCACCAATCTCCCCAACGCACATAAAGCGTCTGGTCGGTGCGCGGCGCAATCTGATGCACCAACACGCCCGGCTTACCCACCGGCAGCGAGGCAACTCGCTCCCCTGTCGGCGCGTAGAAGCCACTGACGCCCACCGTCGACGCCCGCGCCACCCAACGCCGCGTTTCAATCGCCCGCACCACACAGAAATCGGCGTACTGCTCGCGCACCGCACGCCCGATCAGCCAGTAATCGTTCGCCATTACTGCCAGCCACTGCGCCCCATCCCGCGCCTGATGCCGCGCCACCCAGCCAAACAGACTCTCCATACACAAGAGTGGAGCCACCGAATAGCCGCTTGACGAGATTAGCGTTCTGGGTTTGTCTGAAGCACATAAATTCCGTTCTACGAGACCTATTTTACCAACCCATTTTTGAATAAATTGATATTGATTTTCTACAATAGGTACTAACTTAGTTTTTGAGTGATATATAGCGCCGCCTTTCTTGTCAAACAGATACGCTCGATTCCATACTTGTGTTTTGAAATCGTTCACATCAACGGTGTGGATTCCTACCAGCATGTCTACTTCGTAGTTAGATGCCCATTCTGACCATCGCTTCAGCTGCCGTTTTCCCATCTCACTATTCGTCACCACATTCGGAGTCTCTACTGACTCAGGGAAGACAAGAGTCTGGGCATATAGTTTGGTTGCTGATTCAATAAGCGTTCTTAATTCTTCATGAATTTCGTCTTCATTTATGTAGCTTCTATTTGTGTTTATTTGTATAACAGATACATATATATCATTTTGATTTTTTCCGTTATTATATTGCAAATTTTGCACTAACGAATAAGGTAACCAGAAGACAATCTCAGCTAATAAGAATAAAAAGCCATATATCATCTTATATCTTAATACAATTGTCAATCCAATATTCCATGCGACAATCAGCCATTCAACAATCCAAATGCCACCAATATCAGACGGCTGAAGTAGTATTGGGCAATTAGTCAACGCTAATGATAGCATTCCCCATGGAAAACCTAACGCACCAAGACTTCGCAACCAAGCTATACTTGTCCAAAGACACGCTGCAATTGGTATTAACAGAGCTTTTTTATGAAATAGCATGCTTACTATCCCCCCCCATGTGGCATGCCATAGCACTGCCCATATCACTATTATCACAAATACGCACAGACCGAAGCTGAGGGATTGTTGAGTTAATGTAGGTAACGCATGCCATCCGAGCGTACCTGCAAATGTTCCCCCCCAAATTGCCATTCTGAGGGTGGAGGCGCGGGTATCATGTCCTATAGCGTATCGCCAGCCCAAGGCAGGAGCAAAAAACAGAAATAGATACCAATTAACAGGAGGGAACGCTAGTGATGTTGTTAGCGCACTTAGTACAATTATGGCGATATAATAAAAGTGCAATTTTGATTTTTTCATGACATCAATCGCTACAACTGCCTGGTATATACCACAAACTATTCGTGGGGCGACCAGGGCACCGGTAACACCAACGCCCATCCCTACGCTTATCTGCTAATCCCCATAGTGTAGACACACAGTCACTACCTAAATCTGTATATGGACCTTGCTCAATCAAGCAGTACACTGAACTTTGATGACCATCGCCGCGTAATACAGTTCCTGCGCCAGTCCTTAACTTCAATCCACGGGAGTGTCCATCAACAAAGCCTGCGTTAGTGAATCCGCTATGGTATCCTTGAACATGGGGCTTATAAAAGGGGAATCCTTCCATAACGGCATCATATAACATCACTGTTTCACTTGGGTAAGAGACCTCTGCCATATGAATGGCACGATGCATAGGCGAGCCAGTGCCGATGTTGCCTACTTCAAACAGACACCAGTTTGCCATGTAGCTTGTTCGGAGAAAGCCAAAATCTTCACATAAATGAAATGTACCAAATACATGTTTCAAGTTCACTGGTGTAGGATCAGAGGGGCACAAACCCACAGATTTTTCGCGCAGGTAAGGCCAAAGGGCATGCGACACGGTGAACAGGCAGGTCTGTTCAGACTCACTCCGCACATAAATCGCCAGTGGGAAGGTTTGATCGTAGTCAGCAAGGTAGATGGAAACGCTTTGACAGAGCTGATTTAGATTTGACAGGCACGCCATTCGACGCCCGCCTTCTTTAGCGCGCATTATAACGAGATATACAATAGATAACAATACTAAAATTATTGCGATTACAATAATCACTTCTATTATTGTAAAAGCACGACAGGAAATTTGTTGGGATTGCGACCGATAAGGGCGGCGGTAGGGACACTCCTTTAGCCTCCCTACCACCTGTCGTGTCAACCTACAAGTTCGCTGGACGGCTAACATGAACAGTCGTGGAATCGAACGTACCTCTCAGGACCGTCGGCGCAGTTGAATTCTTGTACCAACGCGCCGTTATCACAGCGACGCTTTTGTGCATTAGCCTCCGTGTAGCTATACTCAGCGCACTCTGGATGTCGAATTATCTTTCCAGAACACCGAGAGCTATTATTGGGAGTACAGTGGTGAATCGTTCTTGCGGTTGGGTTCCATATCTTCCAGCAAACCCACACGGATACCCCACCATACTGTTCACGAGTACACCCAGGACCTGGCGAGGAGCATTTACCAGGCTCGGGGCATATAACGGGTAGCGGCTCGATCGGACATCCATCAGCTTGCAATACGGAGTAGCCTCCGATTGAAAGGGCTACCATCAACAGAAGCCAACTACGGACTCGATGAGACATATCATCCACCTCCTGTTATTTAGTGATCTCCGCGGGGGATTGTCCCCTTGCGTTTTCTGCAATCCCGTACTCTAAAAGTAAGGGACGCAGAATTCTCTCGCATCGCTGAAAAGACTCTAGATCTTTTCCCGTGTATGGCTTTGTCCGCTTCGGTAAGTAGTAGCCTATCTTTGCTAAAGATGTACTTGTTAATGAATGATAGGCATTTTTAGCCCAATCATATGCCGAGAAGAATTTGGAATACTTTTTCATGTTTTGAGCATCCATCCAGAAAATTTCCCCTGCTAAGTTGATGGCTAAATAAGACGCATTCGCGGGGCGTGGTTCAGAAGGATGTGCAATGCACTGAATCACAATAATCTCATCGGGTTTCAGACGCATCGCTGAAATCCTACGACTTAGTAGCTCCCACTGCCTCAAATCCGCATATTCGAGAAGATAATAATAGGTTTGATCCAATTGTCTTCCAGGTAGTACATCGTGTTTCTCGGATGCTGGACATACGAACCGATTAAGCTCGGAAATATATTTAGGGTAAAGCCCCGCATCAGTATCAAACAAAGGATTTCCTGGATCAAATGTTTCATCCACCGTAAGAAAGGCAGGAGGACGTCCGTCGTGTTCGTTCATGTAACGAACAATAGCTTGCCATAGAGTACGCAAATTTTCTTTACACTTATCCAAATCATCTAAATCTTTCCTCGATGGAATACGTCCTACTAACGCTTTGCGCTCTATACGCCCCCCAAAAGGAACCGTTCCTGGTTGTGGGGTGAAGTCATTTGACGAACGGTCTCGCAGAACATTTAGATAATACAAAATAACAATTAGACTTGCGATGCCAGCGATTGAGATGAACAGGCTTTTTCGAGAGTACCTTAAGGAACCCACTTGTCGTTTCCACATAGTTATTTTCCTCCTCGCCATACTAAGATTGGAGGAACAACTTGTTGAAAAGATGACGCTACATGTTGATTTTCAGAGCCCAGTATAACACCAAACTGGTCCAGTAAATCCAATGAAGAAGAGTATGCAATAATCAGTGACGAGTTCGATTCCGTCAAAACTGTAGATAGTCTTTGTATAGTACTTACGCCAGCTTTTCTGCCAAATAAAACTATTACTTTACATTCACTGGCAAACTGCCGACTAACTGCATCGAGCTTTGCAACGATAGAGACGCCGCATCCTGACGAGCATGACGGAAGATACACGACCATCGCTGTCGGTTTTGAGCTCCTTCGCCAAATATCATACAGCGTGCCTTGGGTTCTCTCTGGAAAAGTAGTGACTTCAGTGGCTCGCGGATCATAAGGTAAAGCCTGTTTTGGCGAAGGTGTGTGCGCTGGTACTTTCAATAGGTAACCCAACACGACGGCAGCAGCGATAGGAGAAACAACTACCGCCGCCTGTCTAACCAGAATCCAAGAAAACTTCCGTTTCATTCGGCCCAGCATCGCCATTCTCCTCCTCCACTTAATACATGCCACTCAGATGCGAACTTTACAACCAATCGCCCCCCGATTCCTGCAAAATTTCCCGCGCCAAACGACGAATCGCCCCTAATCGCTTGCTAATCGCCTGCTGCGACAATCCCAACGCCCGCGCCACCTCCACCTGCGTCTTGCCACCCGCCAAACCCTGCAATAACGCCCAGTCCACTGCGTCCAAATACGGGGAAAGCCTATCCAATACCCCCTCGCAGAATACCTTATCCAACACCTCCAACACTTCCGCCTGTGCCACCTCATCGGCAAATTCCAGCTCCTGCTCCTCACCCACTTCATCCGCCATCACCATCGCCACAACCGCCCCATAATAACGCTGTTCCTGACGCCAGTAGCGACGCAGGGCTGTGTAAACATGACGCGCCAGCCAAAACGCAAAGTGCGCTTCAGGGTCTGCAGGTGGTGGGTCAGGCGGTGGGTAATCGGGTGCGTGCTGCAGGATAGCCAGCCACGCTTCTTGCTGGCAGTCGCACAGCCACTCGTGGTGGTCGTGGCAGGCAGGAGAATAGCGTTTCTGCAGTTGGTGCAGGGCGATATGGATGGCGCGTGCGCCTGCGCGTTGCAAGTCGGGCGGCAGGTCGCGGTCGGGGTGCAGGGGGATGGATTTGTTCATGGCGCCCCCCCCCGTGCAAGATTGCCCACGCACGCTGATTAGCGCGGCAGGTGCAACAAGGCTTTCGTCCTAAGAACACCGCTTGGTAAGGCATCGTTGCCCTCCTGTGATTCGATACGAAGCGTCAGGCGTGATTCCTGCCTGCGAAGTAAGGATTTCCACACGCTTGCGCTGGGCGCGTCGGCATGCCCCTTGAATCTGTACCCCCCAATTGTGCTACAATATAGGCGGGGAGAAATGCCGCTGCCCTGCCGAAGGCGCGGTGGGATGCGCCCCCCTGTGAAATGACGGAGGTTCTATGGAAACATTCTATCAAGCGACAGTTGTCCTAACACATGTCGGCAGAAACGCCGCGCTGGAGGGTTGAGCATGATGTGGCAACGATTTACGGAACGCGCTCGGAAAGTGATTTTCTATGCGCAGGAAGAGGCGCAGCGACTAGGTGAGACTCAGGTCAGCACCGAGCACCTGCTGCTGGGGCTGGTGCGCGAGTCGGACAGCGTCGCGGCGCGGATTTTAGATCGTATGGGGGTGAGCCTGCAACGCATCCGCAACGAGATCGAGCGTTACGCCACGCGCAGTGAAGCGCGCTACGGCGCAGAGATGCAACTCACTTCCCGCGCGAAGCGCGTTATCGACCTCGCCTACGATGAAGCGCGCCAACTCAACAATAACTACATCGGCACGGAGCACCTGCTACTGGGCTTGATTCGCGAGGGCGAAGGGCTGGCGGCGCGCGTGCTGAACAAGCTCGGCGTCGATTTAGACCGCGCCCGACGCGAGGTGATGAACCTACAAGAGCACGAGACGCAACCCGCGCCCTCTTCGCGCCCGCAACGCTCTCGCACGCCCACCCTCGATGAGTTCGGGCGCGACCTGACCGAGATGGCGCGTCAGGGCAAACTCGACCCCGTGATTGGACGCCATAACGAGGTGGAGCGCGTGATGCAAATCCTCGCGCGACGCACCAAGAACAACCCTGTGTTGGTCGGTCCGCCTGGCGTGGGCAAGACCGCCATCGTGGAAGGCTTGGCGCAGCGTATCGTCAGCGGCGATGTGCCCGACCAGCTGCGGAATAAGCGGCTCATCTCGCTGGATTTGGCGGGCTTGGTCGCAGGCACGAAGTATCGCGGCGAGTTCGAAGAGCGCATGAAGCGCGTGCTGGACGAGGTGCGCAAAGCGCAAGGCGATGTCATCCTATTCGTGGATGAGCTGCACACCTTGATTGGCGCAGGCGCGGCGGAAGGCGCGATCGACGCCTCCAATATTATGAAACCCGCCCTCGCCCGCGGCGAACTGCAGTGCGTCGGCGCGACCACCCAAGATGAGTACCGCAAATACATCGAGCGCGACGCCGCGCTGGAACGCCGATTCCAACCCGTGCAAGTGCGCGAACCCTCGATGGAAGAAGCCATCCAAATCCTCAAGGGGCTGCGCGATCGCTACGAGACGCACCACCGCGTCATCATCACCGACAGCGCAGTGGAAGCCGCCGTGAAACTCTCCAGCCGCTACATCACCGACCGCTACCTGCCCGACAAGGCGATTGACCTTATCGACGAGGCGTCCTCGCGCGTGAAACTGCAGCAGACCCTGCCGCCGATGGAACTGCGCAAAGCAAAAGGCGAGCTGGAGATGATTCAAAAAGAGATTACCAGCGCACGCCAACAGAACGACTTCGATCGGCTGGAAACTCTGGAAGACCGCAAGGTCGCCTTGCAAGAACGCATCGAGACGATGGAGGCGGAGTGGGAAGCCTCGCGCCAAGAGATGACCACCCTCGTTACCGAGCAGGATGTGGCGCATATCGTGCAGAGCTGGACAGGCATCCCCGTCGCCCGACTGGTGGAGAGCGAAACCCAGAAGCTGCTCCATATCGAAGATGAGCTCCATCGGCGCGTGATTGGTCAGCACGAGGCGGTCTCGGCGGTGGCGCGCGCCCTGCGCCGCGCACGCTCCGGACTCAAAGACCCCAAGCGACCGATGGGCGCCTTCATCTTCCTCGGTCCCACAGGCGTCGGCAAGACGGAGCTCGCGCGCGCCCTCGCCGGCTACCTGTTCGATAACGAGAATAACCTCATCCGCATCGACATGAGCGAATACATGGAGCGGTTCAATGTGTCGCGCTTGATTGGCGCGCCGCCAGGCTATGTCGGCTACGAGGAGGGCGGCGTCCTCACTGAAGCCGTGCGCCGCCAACCCTACAGCGTGGTGCTGCTCGACGAAATCGAGAAAGCGCACCCCGATGTGTTCAACCTGCTGCTACAGGTGATGGAAGATGGACGCCTCACCGACTCGCAGGGACACATCGTCGACTTCCGCAACACGATTATCATCATGACCAGCAAT
>JBKBKS010000035.1:0-20391 GCA_046294565.1 Fimbriimonadales bacterium | reverse complement strand
AGTCCCTGCTGCAGTCCCTGCTGCAGTCCCTGCTGCAGTCCCTGCTGCAGTCCCTGCTGCAGTCCCTGCTGCAGTCCCTGCTGCAGTCCTTGTTGGATACCTTTTCGCGCGCCTTCCTCGATCGCTATCTCCTCCAAGCTCGTGAGGGGCCATTCGCTTTCCTCCTCGAACTTGCGTACCACCTGCTTCACCAGCTGCTCGTATTCCTGAGACAGAGCCATCATAAAATCCACCACCTTATACAGATGAATTACCCAATCCCGATTATACCCTCTCTCCTTGAGTTGGCGAATAAGCGCGATCTTCTCCTGTATCATCAGTTGAGGGCGACCGCGCGTTTTGAGGGATCGCAGATGCGCCAACACCACTAACGCGAAGGGATTGGACGATTGCTCCAGCGCTTGCTCGTCGAAGTCTAAAAGTTTAACGCTCGTGAACTCGAACACCAAACGAGTTGCCAAGTTGACCTTCTCGTAGGCGTTAGGACGCCAGTTGGGGTCGTTGTCTGCCAGAACCGCCAAGCTGATTACCTCAGGGTGGTTATAGGCATCGAGAATGTGATAGTGATAGACGAACATGCGCAACGGGAAGTTCGGGTCGGGTTGCGACTGTATCTCGATATGGACGAGCACCAATTGCTCTGTGCCGTCCAGGAAGCGTACCCTAACAAGGATATCAGCAGTGTAGCGTCGCTTACCACGCGCACGCGGCGACAGACGATACAGATTGGTATCCAAAAACTCAAATGGCTGCGTCCAGTCAATGGCTTCGTAGACTTGCGGAAACAGGAGCATTAGGAACTCTGGAAAGAAGATACGCAGCGCATACTTCCACGCTTCATCGAATCCTCGACGCGTTCTGAGCTTAAGCATACAGGACTTATTCGTGGAGCAGGTTAGCTTTCCTGCTGTCAGGAGACTTGGGAGCGGTCAGTAAGCAAAGCTAGGCGTCGGACGACCGTTCAGCCTGCAACTCCACCACTTGCGCGCGTATTTGCGCAGTGGGTATACTTTTGGCTTTGGAGGTTAGTATCGATGCCGAATATTAAGTCTGCGAAGAAGGCGTTATTGAAGTCGCGCGAGCGGTATCTGCGCAACCGCTCCACGAAGTCGGCGATTAAGACCTACACGCGCCGTGTCAAGCAGTTAGCGGAGAAGGGCGAAACGGAGGCGAGTATCGAGAACCTGCGCCACGCGATTAGCCTCATCGACAAGGCTGTCAAGCGCGGGATTTTGCACAAGAACACGGGCAACCGCAAGAAGTCGCGCCTGATGATTGCGCTCAATAAGCGATTGGCGCAGCAGCAAGGCGACTCGGCGCAATCGTGAGGTTGTTATGAACCGCGACGCACTGATACAGTGGGTGGAACAGCACGCCGACGAGATGGTGCGCGATTTTCAGGCGTTGCTGCGTGCGCCGAGCGTGCGCAACGACGACGAGCGCGCCCCGAACGCGCCGTTTGGTTCAGGCGTGCGCGAAGCGCTGGATGTCACACTCGCGATGGGCAACCGATTCGGGCTGAACCCGCGCGACTTCGACGGCTATGCCTGCGATATGACGCTGGGCGACGGCGCAGAGATGATTGCCTCGCTCAGCCACATCGATGTCGTGCCCGCAGGCAATGATTGGCGCTATCCGCCGTTCGGCGCGACTATCGATGATGGCTATATCTACGCCCGCGGCGCGACCGACAATAAAGGCGCGACTTTGGCGAGCCTCTACGCCGTGCGCGCGCTGAAAGAGCTCGGCGTTCCGCTCAAGCGGCGCGTGCGCCTGATTATCGGCTGCGACGAGGAGAGCCGCTGGGAATGCATGCAACACTACATGGCGCAGGAAACGGAGCGCCCTGTATGGGGCGTCAGTCCCGACGCTGGGTGGCCCTTCATCTACGGCGAGAAGGGCATCGCCAATCTCTATCTGGAGAAGCGCATTGAGCCGACCGACGGCGTGCGCGTGCTTTGGGCAAGGGGCGGTGAACGCCACAACATGGTGCCCGACCGTGCCGAGGCGCTTATCAATACGCCTCTGCAACCGACCACACAAGTCGAGGATGTGGTGTGGCAGCCGGAGTCTGCTGGTTGGCGCGCCGTCGCCAAAGGCAAATCCTCGCACGGCAGCCACCCCGAAGGCGGGGTCAACGCCGTCACGCGCCTGTTGGAAGCCATCGAGCCGCTGAACCTGCCTGACAACGAGCAGTGGCTACACACCGTGCTGGAATGGTCGAGGTCGCTGAATGGCGAAGCGTTGGGAATCGCCCATTCGGACGAGCCGTCGGGCGCGCTCACCTCGAACCTCGGCGTGTTCGATTACGACGGCGCGCGCGTACTGTGCGTGTTCAACATCCGCTACCCCGTCACTTGGACGCTGGATGCGCTGAAGGAGCGTTTGACGCCCGCGCTGGAGCGAACGGGATTCCGACTCAGCGATGTGCGCCACACGCCGCCGCTGTTCATACCGCCCGATACGCCGTTCCTACAGGCAATCCTGCAGACCTACCGCGAGGAGACGGGCGATTCCGAGACCCAACCTACAACTATGGGCGGCGGCACCTACGCCCGCACGATGCCGAACCTCGTGGCGATTGGCGCGGCTTTCGAAGGCGACGGCGAAGCCCATCAAGCGGATGAGCGCATCAGCATCGAGAGCTTGAAAAAGCTCGTGCGTTGCTACGCGCGGATTTTCGAGCGGTTGGCGAATCTGTAGAGTCGCTGCGGCGCGCCTGCTTAGGCAACAGCCACGCGAGAAGCCTCGAACAGCCGTATCTCGCGCACGGTCTTCTCCACCAGGTCGGTCTCCAGCAGCATGCAGGGATAGCCGTAGTATTCGGCAGGTGTGAGTTCCGCCTGATGCTCTCCGATGACGGCTCTGCCCCGCTGCGCTGTGAACAGCACCAGTCCAAACCGATGCATCGCGTTCAGCGAGAGCAGCGCGAGCTCAAGATGGTCGGGCAGGCTGTTGAGTTTATAGCGCAGGCTGAGTCGCGCCTGCAGCCACTGCGTCAGCGCGTGGGCGGTTTGCCACTCGGTGTTGTGGTAGCGGGCGCGTCCGAGCAGGCGCATCAGCGCGTCCGCCTGTGCTTGCGAGTTCAGCACCGAGGGGCGCACCGTGATATGAAACGCGCCGTGGACTTTCACTGCCTGCTCCAGTAGGTAGTTCGCCTGTGTGGGGCGGACCCATTCGATGGGGCGGTAGGCAATCAGGGGCACGCTGAAGAGGCGGTATGGTTCGCTCGGTCGGGCGGGGTTGGGCGGTCGGAAGGGGTGCGCCGTGCCGAAGGTGAAGCCGCTCGCTTGGGGATGGTAGCCTCCGCGCCCCAGCTCGCTCTGCAGCTGCGCCTGCTCCGCATAGTGATACAGCTCGGTACAGCCGCGCCAGGTCAAGTCCGCCGCTTGCACAGCGGTGATGGCGCGCACGCCCGTAAAGCGACGCAAGTTATCCACTTGCCCTTGCAACGTGCTGGCGCGACAAAACGACTCGCTATCAGGTTGGAAGCGTATGCCGATTTCATGCTCGCGCTTGGTCAGGTCGCGATAGAAGTTGGTGGGGTGGATTGCTTCCGTGAGGCACCAAGTGGCGCGCACGCCTGTAAGCGTCAGCAAGTGGTTGAGCGGCGTCTCGTAGTCGGCGCATTCGGAGTCGGACGCGATGCTCAGCACGCTCACGGCGGGGGCAAACTTGGGATAGTACCAGAACATCGGTGTGACCTCGCCGCGCTGCTGTCCCGCCCACAGAACGGCGCGTAGGAGGCTTTCCACCCACCAATCGGCGACAGGCTTGGCGAAGCAGAGTTGGTGTTCTTCGCAGGGCGCGCGGTCGAGATACCAATCCAGTCGTGTGGCGTCTTCGGTGCGGAGGGTGGGGGTGTCGTCGGGCGGCGCGTCGGGCGGCGGCAGGGTCGGTTCGCTCACGGGTCGCCCTAATTGAATTCGCGTAAGCGTCTCGCCTAGGTGCACGGCGTAGAGCAGCGCGTGTCCTGCGCCGACGGCGCGGTGGGTGAGGGCAGGCAGTTCGGTGTCGCGCCCGTGCGGGTCGAGCCAGCGCGCCCAGATGTCGGTGGCGTCTTGCGCCTCGACCGCCGCGCCGCCGAAACCGTGCATCAGCCCCCACTCGCGCAGGAATACAGGGTTCTCGCGTTCGGAGTAGGCGTACCCCTCGCTGAGGTGCATCGGCGCGCCGTTGGGCAACAATTTCGGCGCGACGCCCAGCAGGTCGGGCGCGTCGCACGGGCTACCTATCGCAATCCAGACGCCGCCGCCCTCCAGAAACTGTTGCAGCGCGAAGCGCGTCTCGTCGCCCAACACGCCACGCCCAACGGTAATCAGCACACTCAGGTAGGGCAACCGCAGCGGCAACTCCGCTGGCAGCAACCAATCAACGAGGAAGCCTGCATGCGCCAATCGGTAGCATGCAAACATCTCGTATATCGGCGCGTTCAGCGGTACAACGCCGCCGCCCAGTCGTCCCGTCGCGCCCATCGGACATACGCCCACGCGCGTCCATCGCCAAGTGGCGTTCATCACTCCAAAGAATTATCGGCGCGATGATGAGAAAAATTAAATGCAACCGAGCGGCTCACATTTTGTCTAACGCCTGTTTCAAGTCCAGCACCAGGTCTTCGGGATGCTCCACGCCGACGGAGAGGCGTATCAGCGCGTCGGTGATTCCGAAGGCGCGTTGGGTCTCCTTCGGCATATCGGCGTGGGTCATCGTCGCGGGATGTTCCGCCAGCGACTCGGTGCTGCCCAAGCTCACAGCAAGCTTGATAAGTTTCAAAGTGTTCAGCAGTCGAAACGCCTCCGCCTCGCCGCCCACCACCTCGAACGAAATCATACCGCCCGGCGCTAGGCACTGCTTGCGGTACAGCGCGAATTGTGGATGCTCCTCGCGCAGGTGCCCCAAGTAATACACCTTCTGCACTTTGGGGTGGTCGGCTAAGAAATCGGCGACATAGCGGGCGTTCTTCATCTGCGCGGTCATCCGCAGTTTGAGCGTTTCTAAGCTGCGCAGCAGCAGCCAGCCCGTCCACGGACCTGCCATCGTGCCCAAGAAGGTGCGCAGGGTCTTCACGGGAGCGAGTTTCTGCTTGCTGCCCAAGCACGCGCCTGCAATCAGGTCGCTGTGCCCGCCGATATACTTTGTGGCGGAATAGAGTACGAGGTCTGCGCCGTGCTTCAGCGGATGTTGCCACAGGGGACCCAGAAAGGTGTTATCCACCGCCACGACCACCTCGCGCCCCTGAGGGGCGTATCGCTGCGCCAACTGGCTGCAGAACTCGATGTCCACCAGCGCGTTGGTGGGGTTGGCGGGCGTCTCGATGTAAATCATCGCCAATCGGTCGCGCAGGGGGCTATTCGCTAAGATGGCTTCCACCTGCTCGTTGGGCGCGCCTGCTGGAAACGGCAGCGCGTGGATGCCGAACTGGCTCAATACGCTCCGAAACAGATGGTCAGTGCCGCCGTAGAGCGGCTCGTTGTGGAAAATCAGGTCGCCCGGACGCACATACGCCAGCACGGTGGTGGCAATCGCCGCCATGCCGCTCTCGAACACGGCGCCCTCCTCCGCCTCATCCCACAGGCACAGTCTGTCTTCCAGAATCTCCAAGTCGGGGTTATTGATACGGCTGTAGATTAAGCCAATCTCTTCGTTGGGGCGCGGCTGGCGCAGCCCGTAGGCGAGTTCGAAGAACGCTTTGCCCTCCTCCGCCGTCTTGAACACGAAAGTCGAGGTTTGGAAGATGGGGCACTTAATCGCGCCTTCCGAGAGTTCAGGTTTGTAGCCGTAGCCCATCATCAGGCTTTCGGGGTGCAGAGGAACGCCTTCGATGTAGCCTTCTGGTCTTCGTTCCGTCATCGTCGACCTCGCAACACGTGCTTATTGTACCCCAACAAGAGTAGTTGGGAATCTATTCGTCGGCGTCCCTGATAACCCTGCAGTTAGGGCTATTGGGAGGGGAAGCGACGGTACGGGTGGGTACGCTGCGTAGCGTCAGCGTCTCGCTGACGAAGAAACGCCGAGACGGTACGGGTTTGTGTGTGTCGTCGGCGGGGACGCCGACGGTACGGGTTTGGGTGTGTCGTCGGCGAGGTAGGTGGTGTTGGGGCGCCCACAAAGGGGGCGGACCAGCTTTGTTGTGTTGGGGGAGACGCTGACGCGACAGCTACTCTAAGTTCACGACGCCCAAGTCGATAGTTGCCGTGAGGCTGACGACATTCACGGCGCGCTCGGCGGTGCGCGTCTCTTTTGTGAACACCAGGCGGTACTGCGCGGGCAGCAGCCAGAGTTGGAACGCGCCGTTGGGCTGGGTGAGGATAACCGATTCGACAGGCGCGGGTGCGTTGGGCGGGGTGTAGATGTCGATGCGCACGCCCACAGCGTCGCCGAGCGGCACACGCGCCACGCCGCGCACATTGCCAGGCTGCCCGGGCGGGTTGTCGTCCACTTCCGAGAGCAGCAGGATGTCGCCCACATCCATCACGCCGTCGACGACAGGCGCGTCGGCTAAGAATCGGCGCGGGATATAGCCTGCTTTGCGCACTTCGCCTTCGGGGTCTAACACGCCCGCTGGGTCGTAGGCGACGCCGTTGAGCGTGAACCGCCCTGTGGTGGGGTTGCTGAGCGCGCGCTGTCCGAGCAAGGCGACGCCCGCCTCACCAATCACTTGCTGAGTGAGCGCGTCCACCACGCGCCCCTGCACGGCAATCGTCTGCGCGCCGACATATAAATCGCCCAAATCCACTGTTGCGCCTGCTTGCAGGGGGGGCAGGTTGAAGGTGAAATCGGGTAGTCCGGGGGTACGCACGGTCAGCTGGCGTGCGTCGGTGGGGACACGCAGTTGGAACGCGCCCTCCTGCGTGCTGGTGCGCACGCTTTGCGCGCCCACGACGACAGTAGCGGCAGGGTTCGGCGGCTGACCTGTGCTGACCAGCATAACGCGCCCTTGCAACAGCGTCGAGGGCCCGAACGCGCCGCCCCCCCCGCCGCCGCAACCGCTCAGAACGCCGACAATAAGCAACGCCAAAAATCCGTAGAGTATCCGCATCGTGTTCACCGTGTGAGTAGGATTGGGGTCGCCGCGCGTGTGATGCGCCCGTCGCTATCGATTGCCTCTATGTGCGCCGTGTAGCTGCCGGGGGGCAGGGCGCGTTCGTGCTGGTCGCGCCCGTTCCAGAGGAGGCTCTGTGCGCCTGCGCTGGCTGCACGGCTGGGCGTGAGCGTGCGCACCAGTTCGCCGCGTGCGTTGCGGATTTCCGCGCGCACGGTCGCCTCGCCTGTGAGTTGGAACTGGATGGTCGCGCCGCCGCCGCGCGTGGGTGTCGCCGCGAGGTTCGTGATGCGCACGGGCGCAGCGTGGCTCGGCTCAAGCGCCACGCGCAAGAGTTGTGCCTGCGTGGGAGTGAATCGGTAGAACTCGCGTTGGCGCATGTCGACGCGCTCGCCTGTGATGGGGTTCTCCAAGTAGATTCGCCAGCGGCGTGGGGTATTCTCAGGCACGCGCCACGCGAGGGTATGCTCGCGGTTGGGTTCGGCAGGCACAATCTGGAGCGTCCATTCCTGACGCCCAGTGTTGGGGTGAACCGCTTGCGCGAGCATTTCGCCGTTGTCGGCGCGGATCCCGAACGCGCTCATGCCGGGCAGGGGAGGCGGCGCGTCGTGATTGTAGGCGCGGGTGCGCGCCGTGGGGTCCAAGCCGATTGTGGCGACGCCGCCGCCCGCAGGCGATTGTAAAATCAGCGTCATCGCCCAAGCGGGCTGCGCCTCCGCAAGGCGTGCGCGCGACGCGCCACTCATGGGAGGCGGGATGAGCAGCGTCACTCCCTCTGGACGCAGCACGCGCACCCAATAAGCGCGTCCTGGCTCCAACTGGCTCGCCTGCTGATAGGTCCCAAATGTGCCGAGCGTCCAAACGCGGCTGCCCACCAACGGCGGCTCGCCCCCCAACGACTCGCTCGCCGTCTCCCACGAGACGGGCGCGCTGAACTGATGCACCACCTGCAGGCTTCCGAGCGGCACAGGCTGATTGAACGGCACGCCCACGAGGTTCCACCCCGGCTGCAGCGCAATCGCGAAGGGGCGGTCGGTTGGCGCGGGTTCGCCCTGCACTGTGATATTAATCGGGCTGCCCAGCTGCAGGAAGTATCCGACGCCGGGCGCAGGCGGCGGCGTTTCGGGGTAGTAAGCGTACTCGAACCGTTCCTGCCGCCACTGGGCGAGGCGCAGCTGGCTCGCGGGGATATTCAGCAGTTGCGCCATATCGGTTTGAAACGGGCGCAGCGGCAGGCTAATCATATGCAGACCTGCGGGACGATTGAGGTTGAAACTGCCGGCTGGCGGGTTCAGCGTCGCCTGCACATAATGGAAGCCGACGCCCGTGTTAGTGCGCCAGACGCCGACCTGTGCGCCTTGCGCGTTGTAGAAGGTCAGTGTGGCGACGCGCTCGCGCGCCAGCGCATCGTCGCTGAAGCGCACGCCGAACGCGCCGCTCGTGACGGGCGCACTGAGCGTCTCCGCGCCCACCTGCACTTCAACTGTACCGTTCTCCAATCCGAACACCACGCCGAAGAAGTTGTTGCGGAAGTTGACGCCCTGCACCTTGCTACTGGGGTAGTGGATGCGCACGCCTTCCGTGCCGACGCTGAAGTCTACCGTCAGACGCTGATTGGCGGTCTCCGAACCGACAAAGCTGGGCACAACCGAGCCTGTGCCCACGCGGATATCCACCCGCTCATACTGCGGCGAGAGGGTCAGACGGTTGAAGTTGTAGTCCCAGTAGACGGGGTAGCTCGTCCCGTTGAGCAGGGTTTCGTCCCAGCCGCTGCCGACGCGCGTGGTCTGGAAATAGGTCAGGAACACGGTGAAGACCGCCTGCTCGTCGGGCTGCAACCCTGAAGCGTAGGGGAACACCTGCGCGTGCAGTTTGCGTCCGTAGGTCACGCTGGTATCCAAGATATACTGTCGGCGCGCCCACTGTTCGAACGGGACGCCCTCCACAGTTGGGTTCGGGTTGCCTGCGAGGGCGGCGAGCGTCTGCCGCGCAAGGTTCAGCAGCGTCGCCGAGTCGCCCCGAAGCGCAGGCGTGTAGTTCTGATAGTACCTCTGATTGAACTCGCGGAAGAAGGTGGGGTACTCAGTGGCGATTTTGAGCCAGACAGAGCCTGCCATCTGATAGCGCACGAGCCACAGTCCGCCTGTGGTACCCCCAGCGATGGGCGGTTGGCGCAGCGACGGCGCGATAAAGCTCGGACTGCCCAGCGTCGGCTGGTTCCACGCATCGTAGTACGGACGCGCGTCATAGGTGTTGTCCAGCGTCTGGTCGATGAAATCGGCGCTGAGTCCGGCGAGGCTGCGAAAGGCGGGGCTACGCGCGATACGCGCCGTGACGGCACGGGCGAAACCTGCCTCCCACACATCATAAAACGGCGCGACATCGGCGTGGAACGCCTGCACCACCAAGTTCATTAAGTTCACAGCCGCCGCCTCGCGCGAGTTGTAGATGGGGAACAGAAACCGGTTATTGCTCACATCGTAGATTCCGCCCACCACTGCGTCGCGGTCGCCAATCGTGTCGTCGTAGTTCACCACTTGGATGGTGAGCGTGCGCGCGGGCTTGCCGTATTCGGCTTCCACGAGCGCAGGCGCGGCGTCCAGCACCGTCTGTAGCAGCGCCCTGTACGCGGCGGGGAACGGGTCGTCGCCGTCCACAATCTGGAAGCTGAGCGAGCCGTTGCCCAACCCGTCCGAGCGCGTGCGCGTGGGCAGGATGAGCTCGCCGTTGCGCCGCAGCACCACCGTGTGGAGGATGGGCAGCCGATACTCTTGGGGCAGCAGTCCGAGCTGTTTGTAGAGGCGGATTTGCGCCCGTGCGCCCTGTATCTGGGCGCGCGTCGCCTGCTCCACGCGGGCGCGAATAAGCCGATCCACTGCCTCCGGCGACCGACCCACACGGTCGATATCCACCACAATCACATGTTGCGGTCCGTTGCTGATTGTTTCGAAGGGACGATTCACCAGATTGCGGTAGACTTGCGCCTGTGTGGTCGCGAGAAATATTGCCGCCAACGCCGTCAGTGTCCATTTCGCGTTCATCGTTCCCTCTCTTAGACGCGCGAGGCGTGTGGGTGTTTTCGCGCCTGAATCATACCTGACGGCTCTGCAAAAACATCCCCTTGACGCCGATGATTTTAAGAGGTATACTTAGGGTAAGGCTATGCGAAACCTACTACTGATTGTGGGCTGTGCGCTGTTATTAGGTTGCAGTAGGGCGCAGACGCAGCCGCCAGAGGTGGTGCAACGCAAGTTGAGCGCGATTCGCGAGCTGACCGAGTACCGCTTGGTGCAGCTTGCCGACGAGTATTGGCACGACGGCGCACACTACAAGACGATGGCGCTGATGTTCGTGCTGATGGAGTATGACCCACGCGATGTGGAGAATATCGGCAGCCTTGCATGGCTGTTGGACGGCTACGGTGAACACGCCCGCGCAATCCAAGTCTACCAGCGCGGCATCCGCTTGAACCCGAACCGCTACGACCTCTACTACGACTTGGGCTACGCCTACTTCAACAAGCGTCAATACGAGCAAGCGCTGCCGTACTTGGAGAAAGCGACGAGCTTCCCCAACGCGCCCCAGTTCGCCTGGAAGACGCTCGCGCACTGCTACGAACGCTTGGGGCGTCTGCAACAATCGTTGCAAGCTTGGCAGAAGGCGAAGCAGTTAGACCCCCGCGACGGCGCCGTGGAACCCAATCTGCAGCGCGTGCGTAAAAAGTTAGAGGAGGAGCGCGCCAACCGATGATACAACGCTTCAGGGGGAGGTACTATGTCGCCGATTGATCTGCTGATACTGGCGTTGCGCGGGATTGTGCTGATCTTGATTATCAATGTCGTCTTCTCGTGGATTCGCTTCGCGGGCGGGCGTGTGCCGCGCTATAACCCCGTCGTGCGCTTCATCGACCGAGTGAGCGACACCATCCTTAGCCCCATCCGCGAAGTGCAGAACCGACTCCTGCGCAGCACAGGCATGGGCTACATGCCTATCGACTTCTCGCCACTGATTGCGATTATCTTTATCCAGTTCTTAATATACTTACTCTACGGGTTGCGATGAACGAGCCGCGACGAATCACGGTACTGGAGATCGAGACGAAGAAGTTCCGCAAACGCTTGCGGGGCTACGACCCGACGGCGGTGGAGGCGTTCCTGCAGGAGGTGGCAGCGCACTACGAGGAGGTCGTCACCGAGAACCATCGGATGCGCGAGGAGCTCATCGGGCTGCGTCAGGAGTCGGAGCGATACAGGGCGATGGAGGACGCCTTGAAGGAGTCGCTGGTGTTGGCGCAGCGTACCGCGGACGAGACGCGCAGCAACGCGCACAAGGAGGCGGAGCTGATTGTGCGCGAGGCGCAGTTGAAGGCGGAGCAGATTGTGCGTGAGGCGGAGACTCGCGCCCAACGCCTGCTGGCGGAGACGGAGCACTTGGAAGCGCGCAAACGCGCCGCCGTGATGGAACTGCGCGCCCGGCTGCTGACGCACCTGCAAGCGTTGGAGCCTATCGCAAGCGAGGCAGACTGCGCCGCGGTCGCGCCCGCCGCTGAACCCGCCTCCGAGAACGGCGCCGCCATCCCCACTGCAGACGCTTAGCAGGAATCTCGACTCGTTGTTCGAATCTCGCCTCTATGAACATTCGCGAGGCGACTTTTGAGTGGATGCGCGCACGCACCATTCGGCACATCTTCGGCAACCCCGGCTCCACCGAACTGCCCTTTCTGGTGAGCCTGCCTGAGGGCGTGCGCTATGTGCTGGGTCTCCAAGAGAGCATCGCGTTGGCGATGGCGGACGGCTACGCCCAAGCGAGCGGCAAGCCTGCGCTGGTGAACCTGCATGTTGCGCCCGGACTGGGCAACGCGATGGGGGTGCTATTCACCGCGCTGAAGAACCGCGCGCCGCTGATAGTTACCTGCGGTCAACAGGATACGCGCCACATCTTCCACGAACCGCTGCTGTCGGGCGACTTGGTGAGTATGGCGCGCCCCGTAACGAAGTGGGCGTATGAGGTGAAACACGCCGCCGATGTGCCCGACGCGCTGGAGCAAGCGTATCATATCGCCTCGGCGCCGCCGCGCGGACCGGTGTTTGTCTCGATTCCGATGAACTTCTGGGACGCGCCTGCGCAGCCGCCGCGCGTGAAAGCGTTGCATCCGCCCAGCGCGCCGCAGGAGCTAACCCCCGTCTTGGACGCACTTGCTGCGGCGCAGAGACCTGCGCTGGTGTGTGGCGCGGGCGTCGGGGGGGCGAACGCGCTACACGAAGCCGTCGCGCTCGCCGAGAAGGTGGGCTGCGCCGTGTATCACGCGCCGCTCAACTCGCGTATCGGGTTCCCCACGAACCACCCCCTTTATGAGGGGATGCTGCTGCCCGCCACGCCGCGCCTGTTGCAAACCCTAAGCCAACACGACTTCGTGCTGGTGGTGGGCGCGCCCGTGTTCCTGCTGTACCCCTACTTTCCCAGCGGTATGCTGCCCGACGGCGTGCGTGCGATGCTCATCACCGACGACCTGCAAGAGGCTGCGCGCGCCCCTGTGGAGCATGCGTTCGTGGGCGACATCAAGCAGGCGTTGGCGGCGTTGACGGCGCACGCCCCCCAACGCGACTACAAGATGCCCTCGCGCACGGTGGAAGAGGCGCGCCGACGCTCGGAAGCCACACGCGCACGCAGCAAGATGGGCGCGTTTTTCGTACTCCATACGCTCGCGCAACATCTGCCCCCCAACGCCGTGATTGTGGACGAGGCGGTCTCCTCCAGCCTGTGTTTGCGCGAGTTCGTACGGCTCGGCGCAGCGAACGACTACTACACCTCCGCCAGCGGCGGATTGGGCTGGGCGATGCCTGCCTCTGTGGGCATCCAGATGGCGCAACCCGACCGACCTGTGGTGTGCGCGATTGGCGACGGCTCCGTGATGTATTCCGTGCAAGCCCTCTGGAGCGCACGCGAAGAGAACGCACCCGTGCTGTTTTTAGTGCTGAACAACGGCGCGTATAACATCCTCAAGAGCTTCACGATGGCGTTCTACCCCGGCAACGAAGGCAATATGCAAGGGCTGGATGTGCCCCACTTGGACTTGGTGGACATCGCGCGAGGCATGGGCGTTTGTGCAGAGCGTATCGCTACCCCCGAAGCGTTGGAGGAAGCCCTCCCACGCGCGCTGGCGTCGGGTCTGCCTACGCTGCTGGATGTGCAGATTGACCCCACAGTGCCCAGCCTGTTCTAAGCCTCGACGCCGCCGCTCAGCAGAGGGTATATTCTTCGCGTGATACCGCTGATTATCGCCCGAAAGCGCGACAGGGGCGAGCTGACCCGCGCCGAGTTAGAGCAAATCGTGCTGGGCTATGTGCGAGGCGAGGTACCCGATTATCAGGTCGCCGCGTGGCTGATGGCGTGCTATTTGAACGGCTTGACCGACGCCGAGACGCTCGCGCTCACCGAACTCATGGCGGCGTCGGGCGAGACGCTGGACTTGTCAAGCATCGATGCGCCTACATTAGACAAGCACTCCACAGGCGGCGTCGGCGACAAGACGAGCCTTGTGCTGGTTCCGTTGCTGGCGGCAGGCGGCGTTGCGCTCGCCAAGATGTCGGGACGCGGGCTGGGCTTCACAGGCGGCACGGTGGATAAACTGGAAAGCATCCCCGGCTACCGCACCGAGCTCACGGCGCAGGAGATGCTGGCGCAGGTGCAGCGCATCGGCTGCTGCTTAGCGGGTCAGTCGGCGAGCCTCGCCCCCGCCGACAAGCTCCTCTACGCCCTGCGCGACGCCACCGCAACTGTGGAGAGCATCCCCCTCATCGCCGCGAGCATCATGAGCAAGAAGCTGGCAGGGGGCGCGCAACATATCTTGCTCGATGTCAAGGTGGGCGCAGGCGCGTTTATGGAGACGCGCGACCGCGCCGAAGCCCTGGCGCACACGCTGATGCGCATCGGCGCAGGGGCGGGGCGGCGTACCCACGCCGTGCTGACCGATATGAGCCAACCGCTCGGCTACACCGTCGGAAATGCGCTGGAAGTGCGCGAAGCCATCGAGACGCTCCGACCCGACGGGCGCGCCCACCCACGCTTCCGCACTCTGATCGTGCATCTGGCAGCCCAAGCGTTCACGCTGTGCGGACTGGAGCCGAGCGTGGAGCAGGGCACAGCGCGCGCCGAGCAGCTCTTGCGCTCGGGCGACGCGCTACAGAAGTTCCAACAGATGGTGGAGGCGCAGGGGGGCGACCCGCGCGTGGTGGAGCAGCCCGACCGCCTCCCACGCGCGCCCATCGTGGCGGAGCACCGCGCAAGCCAGTCGGGCTATATCGCGCAGGTACACCCCCGCCTGGTCGCCTTGACCGCTCTGCAACTCGGCGCAGGCAGGCAGAAAAAAGAAGACGCTATCGACCACGCCGTCGGTATCGAAGTGTTGAAAGCCGTCGGCGACCCTGTTGAAGCTGGCGAGCCTGTGTTTCGCGTTCACGCACGCGCCGAGACGCCGCTCGCGCAAGTCCACAACACGCTCCAAAACGCGCTATGCATCGCCCCTGAGCCTGTGGAGCCGATTGCGGTGGTCTTGTCGTAGGGACGCCGAGCAACGCATTCGGTATAATCAGGGCGGAGGGAACCGAAATATGGCATCGATACGCGATTTGATGGAGCAGAGCCTGCTGATGGGGCTGGGCGCGGTGTCGCTCACTCGTGAAACGGCGCAGAACCTGGTAGACGAGATGGTCAAGCGGGGTCAGGCGCAACGCGAGGAGGCGGGCGACATGGTGGAGCAGCTCGTGCAGCGCGGCGAGAAACAGCGCAACGCGCTCCGCCAACTCATCCGCGACGAAGTTCAGGAAGTGCTTCGCGAACTCCAGCTGCCCACCCACGCCGACATAAAGACACTCGAGCAGAAACTGGACGCCATCCTGCAGAAGTTGGAGACCACGCCTCAGGAGTAGCCCATGCGCCCTCTCACGCGGCGCGTGCGTAGCCTGCAACGCTATCGCGAGGTCGTCGGCGTGCTGGCGCGACACGGCTTCGGCGGCGCGCTGGAGTATCTCAGCGTCCACCGACGCCTCTCGCTCGGCAAGGGCGAGCTACGCGCCGCCCCCGAACCGCTCGAATCGCCTGCGCAACACCTGCGCGCCGCGATGGAAGAACTCGGTCCCACCTTCGTCAAGCTGGGGCAGATTCTGAGCACCCGTTCCGACCTGCTGCCCGAACCGTTCACGGAGGAGCTGCGCCGCCTGCAGGACGATGTGCCCGCCGCGCCTTGGACAACGATGCGTCCCGTCATCGAGCAGCAACTCGGTCGCTCTATCGAACAAGTGTTCGCCTACATAGACCCGCGCCCCATCGGCTCGGCGTCGCTGTCGCAGGTCTACGCCGCCGAACTGCTGGACGGGACCCCCGTCGCTGTGAAGGTGCAACGCCCCCATATCCGCGAGGTGGTGGAGCTCGACTTGGAAATCCTGCACGACCTCGCCAGCCTCGCGCAGCGCACGCAACTCGGCGAGCTGTATGACCCCGAAACCGTCGCGGAAGACTTCGCGTTCACCTTGCTGAGCGAGCTGGACTACCGCCGCGAGATGCGCAACGCCGAGCAGTTCCGCCAAAACTTTGCCCACGCGCCCGATGTGCATATCCCCCAGTTCTATTCTGAATATTGCACGGAGCGGCTGCTGGTGATGGAACGGTTGGAGGGCGTCAAGGTGGACGATGTGGACGCGCTGCGCGCCGCAGGGCACGATACTCGCGCCATCGCTCGCAACGCCTCGCGCCTGATTATCCAAGAGGTGCTGGAAGACGGCTTCTTCCACGCCGACCCCCATCCGGGCAACTACCTCATCCTGCACGATGGGCGTATCGGCGTGCTGGATTTCGGCATGGTGGGCGTGTTGAACGAAGACGACCGCCTGAACCTCACTCGCCTCTACATCGCGATTGTGCGCATGGACACCCACGCCATCCTGAATGTGTTCGCACGGATGGGCGCGTTCACGCGCTTTACCGACCGCGCGAAGGTCGCCCGCGCCGCCGAGCGCGTCATCAATAAGTATCGTGGACGCACCCTCAAGGAGAGCCGCTTCAGCGAGTTCTGGAGCGACCTGACCGAGCTGTGCCGACACCACCACCTGCGCTTGCCCAGTAATCTGTGGCTGGTGGGCAAGACGCTGGTGATGCTGGAAGGCATAGGCAGGCAGTTAGACCCCGACTACGACCTGTTTGAGGTGTCCAAGCCGTTCGCGCGCCAGCTAAGCAAGACCACTTGGCTGCCGACGCTGACCGCGCAGGAGGTGGTGGAGCAGGTGGACACTTGGCGATACCTGCTGCGCGAGATGCCCGCGATGCTGATGCAGTGGCTGCAAAGCGTGGAGCGCGGCAAAGTGCCTGTGGAAGCGCAGATTGGCGCGACGCAAGAGACCCTCGACCGGCTGGACGCGATGATTACCCGCCTGTCGCTGAGCATGCTGACCGCGGCGTTTATTCTGGGGCTGGCGTTGCTGCTGCCCGCCACGCGCGACATCCCCTACGGCGCGACGCTCACCATCATCGGCTTCGTCGGCGCGACCGTGCTGGGCGTGTGGCTGCTGGTCTCCATCCTCAAGAAGCGGCACTGAACGCCTCGCTCCCGACTAGCTCAGTTGACGACCTGCGGCTCGGACGCCTCGATGCGCTCCAACAGAATCTCCGAGATATCCTTCACGGGCACGGTGTCGTCTTTGGTCTTGATGCTGTCGGAGACCATAATCATACAGAAGGGACAGCCCACCGCGACGGTGCGTGCGCCTGTTTTGAGCAGTTCCTCCGCGCGGATGACGCCGGGGCGTTCGTGGGGCTGTTCGTCCATCCACATGCGCCCGCCGCCAGCGCCGCAGCAGAAGGTGCGGTCGCGGTGGCGTTCTGGCTCGCGCAGGTCGGATCCCGCCGCGCCCAGCACGGCGCGTGGGGCATCGGCAATCTGATTCACGCGCGCCAAGTAGCACGGGTCGTGGAACACCACGCTACCGTTCCCGTCGGGCGACACGCGCGGCAGCCTGCCCTGCTGAATTAGCTCCGCCAGCACCTGCGAGTGGTGGACGACCTCGAACGCCGCGCCGAACTTCCGATACTCATTTTTGATGGTGTGCAGGCAGTGGGGGCACATCGTGACGATACGGCGCGGGTTCACCTGCTGGAGCGTCTCCACATTCTGCATCGCGAGCTCTTGGAACAGCAGGTCTTCACCGAGGCGTCGTGGCGTGTCGCCTGTGCATCGCTCTTCGGGGCCCAGCACGGCGAAGTTGACCCCAGCGCGTTGCAGGAGTTTGACAATCGCGCGTGCAATCTGTTGACCGCGTCCATCATACGCGCCCGCGCAGCCGACCCAGAACAGCACTTCGAAGTTCGGGTTCTCGCGCACGGTGGGCACATTCAGCCCCTGCGCCCACTTCATCCGTTCGCCAATCGGCAAGCCCCACGGGTTGGACTGCGTCATGGTGCGCTGGAGGGCGCCAGCGGCGGTTCCGCGCAGGTTGCCTTCCGCCACGCGATGACGGCGCATCTCCATAATCAGCGTCGGGTGTTCAATCAGCACAGGGCACTCGTTGTTGCACGCGCCGCAGGTAGTGCAGGCGAACAGCTCCTCGTCGCTGATAACTTGGGTGAGGTCGTCGCCCTTGCCGTTGGTCATCGCGTCGCGCAGCTTCTCCACGATGCGTTTGGGGTTGAGCGGCTTGCCGGTGGCATAGGCGGGGCAGACGCGCTCGCAGCGTCCACAGCCCATACAGGCGTCAAGGCTCATCAAGTGCCAACGCGCGAACTCGCTCAGCGAGTTGACACCGATGCGCCCGGTCTGCTCCACGCGCTCCAAGCTCTCGATGCTGGGCGTGTTGGGCAGGTAGTGGGGCTTGTAGTAAGCGACAATCGGCGCGAGGAACCAGTGGCGCAAGCGTGTGAAGGGCAGTATCGCGAACCAACTCGCGATGGAGAAGGCGTGGAACCACCACCAGAGCCGATAGCCGCCCACCGAGAGGTTCTCAAACAGCGGCGCGAAGGTGTACCCCACAAACGACCACACCTGCGCATACTGGGGGCGCGGCGGATTCATAAACTCAGGGTTGCGCTCCAAGGCAATCCGCGCCGACTCCAGCGCGTAGCCGTTCAAACAGATGAGCAGCAACAGCCACACCGCCACGCCGTCCATTCGCTCCAAGCTGACCGATGGAGGCTTCTGCGCGTGCCGTCGCCACAGCGCCAGCACGCACCCGAAAATCACTCCCAGCCCGAACAGGTCAAGCGTCAACTCATAGAGGATGTAATACAGCCCCTTGTGGAACCAGACGCCCTGCTCAAGAAAGATGTGCGAGCCGATTTCCGTCCACTCGGCAATCGCCAGCAGGGTAGTGCCAATCAGCAGCATCACGAAGCCTGCGTACAAGGGGAGGTGAAACAGCGTCGCGAATCGGTGGCGGGGCACTTTCTTCTGTCCCAGCGCGTAGCCGAGCATGTTCTGGAGGCGCGTTTTGACGGGGAGGGGGTCAAGGTCGGGTTGCCCCTGCCGCCAGAGTTGGAGCCGTTTCCAATACCACACCACGCCCACGCCCAGCGAGCTGAGGATAATCCCGTAAAAGATGGCTTTCCAAAGCGGCGTGACGCCGATATAAGTGTGTCGTGTAATCAAGTCCCAATCCCAGTTCATCGGTTCACCTCACTGTGTGGCGACAGAGCGCTAAGCACCCTCGTAGCACGGACAATCCTGTCCGTGCGTTAAAACTCGGTGCGACGCCATTCTTGGCGTCATGTTGACAGGTGCGATGCGCTTTTGGGCGTCGCCGAGCGTAGCGTCGGCGTCCCCGCCGACGACGGATGCTTGGCAGTGCTGCGCAAGTTGCGCTCTGTGGCACGGACATTCTTGTCCGTGCGCTTTGCACTGGATGCATCACCTCGCGCTTGGACAAGAATGTCCAAGCCACGAGAATGCTCAGTGCGCTGTCGCCGTTTTCGAACAGTGGGTTAATAGTACCCCCTGTCAGGCAAGATTCCTGCTGAATGGAAGGGCAGACACGCAGGTCCGCCCCTACAACTGGGCAAAAAACCAGAACACGCCACGAGGTATAATCCCTACATCGTGGCAACAACAGCGACTGCGCCTAAACCCACTCGCCCGCGCAGGACAAAACCGACGCCCGCGCAACCCACATTCACGCCCGATGAACTGCAAGACCTCATCCAGACCCTCGAACGACTCAAACACTTAGACCTACCCGAGGAGGACGGCGAACCGTTGGAAAGCGATTACCATATGATGCAAATCCCCTTGCTGGACGCCGTCGTGCGTCAGCACTTGGGCGACAGCCAAGACTACTTCTGCGGCGGGAATATGTTCATCTACTACAGCCTCCAGCAAGCCCAAGAGGTGTCGGACTATGTGCGTGCCCGCACGCGCAAGCGTCCTGCCTACAAGGGGCCTGATTTCTTTTTGGTCAAGGGTGTGGACGGGGCGAAGCCGCGTGGCAAGTGGGTGGTGTGGGAGGAGGGAGGCAAGTACCCCGACTTGGTGGTGGAGATTGTTTCGCCGAGTACGGCTTCTAAGGACAAGCGTTGGAATGTGCGGTTTTACGCGCAGGTGTTTCGTGTGCCGGAGTATTTTTGGTATGACCCATACAGCGGTGAGTTGCGTGGGTATCGTTTGTCTGGCGGGCGGTATCGTCGGATTGTTTCGGATGGGCGTGGTTGGTTGTGGAGCGAGGTGTTGGGCGCGTGGTTGGGTGTGTGGGAGGGTGAGTGGCAGGGTCGTCGGTATGCGTGGTTGCGTTTGTATGATCGGGAGGGTCGTTTAGTGCCGACGCCTGCAGAGCGCGCCCACTTTCTTCAGCAAACCCAGCCGCTGATGGACGCCTATGCCCAGCTCGTGGACGACCCGTGCGTAGCGGTCTATGAGTATCGTCATGGGCATATATTGTTCAACGAATTGGCAGGATTTCGCGAAATCGCTCGCGTGGAATCGTACCATATGCGTATCCTTCAGCAGGATCGGCGCTGGCGCGAGCTGGTCAGGCGGGTACATACCTTAGCCAAGTTTAGTCACCAGATACGCAACGAGGGAACCCTGATACATCATCTAACAGGAGCGGCTATCGAGGCAATTGCGCTGGATGTGCTGCGTGAGTCGTTCCCGCAAATTGACGACCCTGTTGCCTTAGATCGTATCGTGCAGATGGCGCGTCAGTATGAGAAATTTCGTATTCCGAGACACCAGGCACTGGCTCACGAAAAGTATATGGGATATGGTTTTTACAAACTTTGCACGCAACTACCTCTCAAGGAGATGCTTGCGCAAGATCAGTGGAAAACGCTACTGGGCTTGGAAGGCGACGCTGACGATGTGCGCATCGCTC
>JBKBKS010000034.1:0-20442 GCA_046294565.1 Fimbriimonadales bacterium | reverse complement strand
GTGCGCCATCACCGCCGTCTCTTGAAGGAGTTGCAAAATCTCTTCGGGCAAACGCGCGGGCACAATCTCCTCCGTCGCGCCAGGGATGTACTTGGCTTGGAAGTCGTAGTAGCCGCTCTTGGGGGCGATTTCGACGGGGGGCAACGCCTGCGGCTCGCGCCTGCCCAGCACGGGCACAGAGACCTCTACCCCCTCAATCAGCTCTTCCACCAGCGCGCTTTCGTCGTAGGCGAGGGCTTTACGCAAAGCGCGGGGCAGCTCGCGCCACTCGAACACGCGCGTTGCGCCCAGTGTGGAACCGCCTTGATTCGGCTTGACCATCAGCGGCAGGCTGAGCCGTCGGCGGATGCGCTCCAGAGTATCCCCGTCGCAGTCCGTCGCCACCAGGTCGGCAGGCGTGGTTAGCCCCGCCTCGCGAAAGACAATCTTCGCGGCGTATTTGTTCATCGCTAGCGCGCTGGGCAGCACACCCGACCCAGTGTAGGGGATCCCCAACAGTTCCAGCAACCCCTGCACGGAGCCATCCTCGCCGTGTTTGCCGTGAAGGACAATAAAGGCGACATCGGGTCGCTCGCGCGTGAGCAGCTCTTGCAACCCCCAGAAGCCCTCGCGTCCCTTGAGGAGCGCGGGATCAACCGCGAGGGCACGGTACTTATTAGGGTCTAACGCTTGCATCACGCGCAATCCTGACAGCAGCGATACATCGCGCTCGGGCGAGTCGCCGCCCATCAGCACGGCAACGGTAAGCCGTCGCGTTTGCCCCTGCGCTTCTAAGCGACGCAGCAGCGTTGGCTCAATCTTCTCGATATCGCCCGCGCCCATCACCACCACCACATCGTTGGGGCGCAGGTGAGGGAGCAGGCGTTGGGGAACCTGCTCTTTGATGGGCACATAGAGCGTGGGGGGCGATTCGCGCTCCAGCAGCCCGTCGGCGATTAGCGCGGCGCTGACGCCCGGAATGGGCGTCTCACGCGCGGGGTAAATATCTGTAATCACCACGAAATCCGCCGCGCTGAGGCTCTCAATCAGCCCCTGCAGCTGGTCGCGCGTGCGACTATACAGGTGGGGCTGATACACTACCACGAGGCGTCGGTTGGGGAACCGCTGGCGCAGCGCGCTGAGCGCGGCGCGAATCTCGGTCGGGTGGTGTGCATAGTCATCGACGATCGTGATGCTCATCGCCTCGCCGACAATCTCCTGACGCCGCCTGACCCCGCGAAAGTTCGCCAGCGCGTCGGCAATCGTTTCGGTAGGGATACTCAACAGCAGCGCGATGCAGGTCGCCCCTAACGCGTTCTGCACATTCTGCTCGCCCAAGTAGGGGATGCGCAGTGTCGGCTCGGCGTCGGAGAGCCAGTGGCTGTTATGGACGCGGAACTCGGTGTAGTTCGGCGTGCGTTCCAAGATTTCGGCTTCAAGGTCGTTCTGTGCGCCCAGTCCGTACATTATCGGCGGACGCTCGTGCCCGCCGACGCCGTGGAGCATCTTGGTCATCTCGCGCACGCCGGGGCTGTCGCCGCAGGCAATCAGGTAGCCGTCCGAGGGCACGCGCTTGGCGAAATTCACAAAACTTTTCAGCAACCGCTCAAAAGTGCCGTGATAGTCCAGATGATCTGCCTCGATGTTCGTGATTAGGGCGATGTGGGGTTGTAGGTCGTGGAAGGAGTCATACGCTTCGCAGGCTTCCACGACTGCCCAGTCGCCCTCTCCCAGACGCAGGTTGCCCTGCCATGGCGCAGGCAGGGGCACATCCGCACCAATCAGCACGACGGGGTCGTAGCCCGCCGCTTCCAGAATCGCGGCGGTCATCGCCGTCGTGGTGGACTTGCCGTGCGTGCCCGCAATCGCAATCACTCTGTAGCCGCGCAGGAGCCAGCCCAGCAGTTGCGAGCGTCGCCAGATGGGGATCTCGCGGCGCAGCGCCTCGATTACTTCGGGGTTGTCGGGGTGGATGGCGTCCGAAACAATCACCCAGTCAGGCTGTTCCATGCGTTGGGGGTCGTGGGGCGCGTAGGCGTCCGCGCCGAGCGTGCGCAGCGCGTCCAGCGTTGGCGACTCGACGATATCGGAGCCGCTGACGGCGACGCCCTTGTGGCGCAGCCAGCGCGCGAGCGCGGACATCCCCGCCCCGCCGATACCCACAAAGTGGAACCGCATCGTCAGGTCTGCCTCGCGGTGCGTGGTCAAACGGACGCCTGTGGGCGTATACATCCTCCTACCTCCTCCAGTAGTTGCACGACTCGTTCGGTTGCGTCGGGGATTGCCCACTGTCGCGCCGCGTGCTGCATGCGCTCGCGCAGTTCGGGGCAGTCGCGCAGGCTCAGCAGTTGCTCCGCCAGTGTCTTAGGGGCAAGTTCCGCCTGCTCGAGCAGGATAGCTGCGCCGCGCTTCGCCAACGCCTGACAATTATACCGCTGGTGTCCCCCCGCCGCGTGCGGATAGGGAATCACCATCATTGACAATCCGTTGAGCGCGAACTCGGCGAGGCTCCCTGCCCCGCCCCGTCCGACCACCACATCCGCCGCCCGATATGCCTGCCCCATCTCCGACGCAGTGAGGAACGGGCGCGGATGATAGTTGCCGTTTAGCCCCAATCGTTCGGCGGCGGCGCGCACGGTCTCGTAGTGCGCCTCGCCTGTGAGGTGCAGCCACTGCAGCGATCCTGACGGCAGATACTGCACGGTGCTGAGCGTTGCCTCGTTCAGCGCGCCCGCGCCCTGACTGCCTCCCACCACCAACACGGTGAACTTATCGGGCTGCATTCCGAACCGCTCGCGCGCCCTGCCCTGCTCCAACTCTGGTTGATATACTTCCGAGCGCACGGGCAGTCCCGTCCGCACCGCGCGTTCTGCACCAAACGCTTGTATCGCCTCTTCGAAGTTCACACAGATGCGCGTTGCACGCTTCGCCAACCAGCGGTTCGCCTTGCCCGGCAGCGCGTCGGGTTCCAACAGCACCAGTCCCCTGCCCCGCTTCAGGTGCGCCAGCGCAATCGGGATGGAGGCGTAGCCGCCTGTGGTGAAGAGCAGCGTCGCGCCAAACTCGTCCAAGATGCGTCGCGCTTGGCGGCTCGCACGCCAAATCGTGAGCGGCACCGACCACGGCGTGCGGTTGGTAGAGCGTAGCCCGCTCATTTCCAGCAGTGCGTGGGGCGTGGGTAGCTCCACGCGCGACTCGATGCCGTGCCGTGCGCCCAAATACAGCACGCTGTGCCCGCGCACGCTGAGCGACTGCGCGACCGTGAGCGCAGGAAACAGATGTCCGCCCGTGATACCGCCTGCGATTGCGACTTTCATGGCGTTTCCCTCATCAGCGCGAGACCGACGCCCACAGCAGCCATTAGGCTCACCAGCGCGGAGCCGCCCGCGCTCACGAACGGCAACGGGAAGCCCATCGTCGGGAGCATGCCGATTGCCATGCCGATGTTGAGGAGCGCCGCCGCGCCGACCCAGATACCCAGCCCGCCCATGAAGAGCCGTGCCGCGCGCGTGGGCGCACGCTCCGCACTCCGAAAACACGCCCACACAAACAGCCCCAGCAACCCCACCACCATCAAGCTGCCGACCAAGCCTGTCTCTTCAGCAATCGTGGCGAAGATGTAGTCGTTCTCGGCGGCGGGCAGGTGATGTTTCTCACGCCCCTCGCCTAAGCCCACGCCCAGCCAGCCGCCACTGCCCACCGCTATCTGCGCCCGTACCATCTGATAGCCCACGCTGTCCTCATACGCCCAAGGATTCAGCGCCGCCAGCACACGACGCGTCACATACGCTCCCGGCTGCTTCTCCAACGGCTCGTTGCGAATGTGGCTCAGTATCAGAGGCGCAACCGTCAACAGCACACCGCCCAGTACCGCCAGCGTTAGGCCCCGCATAACCCTGCTCCAGCTCAGACCGCCCAGAAACATCACGCCAAAGCCTATCAAGAACACCAGTCCCGCCGTGTCCTTGTCAGGCTGACGCATGATAAGCGCGATACCGAGTATCCACACGCAGTAGCCCAGCCGGGTACCCTTCGGACGCGCCGCGCTGTACGCCCACACGAACCACAACAGCGTCGCCCACTTGAAGAACTCGGCGGGCTGCAGGGTGATTAACCCCACGCCGGGCACGGTAAGCCCAATCCAGCGCGTGGCGGCGTTCAGTGTGATTGAACTGGGCAGCTTGAGCGCGAGCCACATCAGCCCCAGCAGACCGAGTATCAACCACAGCCACGCCGTGCCCAGCCAGAGACGCCCGCGTATCGCGGCGCAGACGCCCATCGCCAGCGCGCCCACAACCAGCCACGCCGTCTGCATCAGCGCAGGACGCAACGCCTCCAACGGCGAGGGCGCGCCGCCCTTCGGGTCCAGCTTCAGCAACTCGGCAATCCCCACGCTGAACTGGAACACCAGCCCGACGCTCGCCAGCACGAAGGGGAGCCACACCACAGCGTTGGGGTATCGCGCCCTCGACACGCTGGGCGCGTGCGGCGCGGCGCGGGTCGCCGACGCAGATACCGGCACGCTACTTCTCATCGCACACCTCGCGCACAGCGCGTTTGAACTCCTCGCCGCGATGGGCGAAGTTGTGGAACTGGTCAAAACTGGCGCAGCCGGGCGCGAGTATCACGGTCTCCCCTGCCCTCGCCTGCGCTTTAGCAAGATGCACGGCGTTCTCCAGCGTCTCGGCGTATTGCCAACAGGTGTAGCCGAGTCGCGTGAGCGCGTCGCCAATCGCCTTCCCGTCGCGCCCGATGAGCAACACATACTGGGCATGCCGAGCAAGCGAGTGGGCAATCTGGTTTATACTGTTATTTTTATCTACTCCACCAGCAATCACGATGCACGGCTTGGGCGTCGCCTGAAGCGACCTCTCCAGCGCATCGGCGTTGGTACACATTGAGTTGTTAATATAGCGCACGCCTTCCCACTTCCCAACGAGTTCCATTCGGTGGGGCGCACCTCGAAAAGTGGCAAGCGCGTCGCTGAGCCGCGCGATTGTACTGCCCAGTATCGCCGCGACCTGTGCAGCGGCGAGCGCGTTCTCTAAGTTGTGGCTGCCATGCAGCGCGGGCATCGGCGTCTGCGTGAGGTCAAGCACGCCATCAGCAAGCGATACTACTGGGTTGGAGACGCGGAAGAGGCGAACGATTGGACTGCCCTCACCCTCCTGCCCCCTCGCCGATTGCGTAAGCGCGGGCAACCGCATCAAAAGCCACGATACCCCTTCATCCTCCCCGTTCAACACCGCCCAGTCCCCTGCTCTCAGGTTCGCCAGAATCTTCGCTTTCGCCAAGGCGTAGGCTTCCCAGCTGCCGTGATAGTCTAAGTGGTCGTGGCGAATGTTGGTGATGACGGCGATGCGGGGGCGGAAGGCGTGGGTATGGATCAGTTGAAACGAGCTCACCTCCGCGACGAGCCACTCGTCGGGCGCAGCGGCGTCGGTGGCTTCGGTAAGCGTCAGGTCGCCCGCCGTGCCCGCGATATTCCCACACAACCGCGCCTTCAGCCCCATCGTCTGCAGGATGTTGTGAATGAGCATCGTAGTGGTGGTCTTACCGTTTGTGCCCGTGACGGCGATAATCGGCGCGGGGCTAATCCGATAGGCGAGTTCGATCTCACTCCAGACGGGTACACTCCCCTGCTCTGCCAGCGTGAATATCGGGTGGCTGGGCGGCGCGCCCGGACTGACCACTATGAGGTCATAGCCTTGCAGGGTTGGGGGCGCGTCGGTTTCGGGGTACACGGCGACGCCCTGTCTTTGGAGCAAGCGAGCGAGCGGCAGCGCGTCGAGCGGCTGGCGGTCGTAGATTTCCACCTGTGCGCCGCGCTTAGTGAGCGCACACGCCGCCGCGTAGCCGCTACGCCCTGCGCCTATTACTGCAACTCGTTTGCCCTCGTAGTGTGTCATACCTCCCTCTCGTGGCTTGGACATTCTTGTCCAAGCACAACACCCAAAGTGGCTTGAACATTCTTGTCCAAGCCCTCACGCACGGACAAGAATGTCCGTGCTACACAGCGCAACTTGCGCAGCACTGCCCAAGCATTCACGCACGGACAAGAATGTCCGTGCTACGAACGAATAAGTAGGCTCCCTGCCCCTGCGCAGAGTGCGCCGAGCAGCCAGAAACGCATCACAATCGTCGGCTCCGACCAGCCCAGCAGCTCAAAGTGGTGATGGATTGGCGTCGCCTTGAAAATCCGCCTGCCGCCGCGCAGCTTGACCGAGCTGAGCTGCACCACCACGCTCAAAATCTCCGCTGCGAACACCCCGCCGATGAGCGCGAAGCCCGTCGCCTGCCCCCACGAAGGCGACTCCAACAGCCAACGCAAAGTAAGCAATCCAAAACTCGCGCCCAGAAACATCGAGCCTGTGTCGCCCATGAACACCTTCGCAGGATGCACATTCCACCACAGGTAGCCGAGGCACGAACCCAGCACCATCGGCGCGTATTCCGATGCTCCCTGCGCAGTGCCCGCGTACAGGCACAGAGGCAGGAACGCAATCGCCGTCAGCCCCGCCGCCAAGCCGTCCAGACCATCCGTGAGGTTGAACGCGTTCACCCAGCCGACTAACCACAGCAACGCGAGCAGCAAGTAGCCCCAACTGAACTCCAGCGCAGGCGCGTCCACGCCAGCCAGCGGCTCGCGTAGCGCGCTCCAAAGCATGTACACGCTGACGCCTCCCACCACAAGCTGCAGCCCCAACTTCGATTTCCATTCCAGCCCGCGCTGACCAGTGAGCCGACGAATCCAGTAATCGTCCAGCAGCCCGATCAATGCGAACCAGAGCGCGCCCGCGAAGATGACCAGCGTGATGCTCAGCGGCGCGCCACGACTGAGGACGCCCCACGCGAGGATGCCCGCGCCCACGCCCAGTATCATCAGGAACCCGCCCATCGTGGGCGTGCCCTCTTTCGGACGGTGCGTCTCAGGCGCGTAGGCATAGATGGTCTGACGCGCCCGTATCCGCGCCAGCCAGCCTATCACAGGCTTGCCCAGCAGCAGCGCGGTCAGCGCGGAGACCAAAAACACGCCCACTGCCGTCAACGCATCACCACCTGCTCCAGCCCCAGCGCGCGCGAGCCTTTCAACAGCACGCAGTCGCCTGCCTGCACATTCCGCAGCAGCCACTCGCGCGCCTGCTGGGGCGTCTCGAAATGCAACAGTCGGCTGGATGGAAATCCGCCCTCCCTGGCGGCAGCCGCCGTCCATAGCACTTCGGTTCCAACTAATATCAGGTAATCCAACGCCTGCCCTGCGAGCCAGCGTCCCAAGCTCCAGTGCAGTCGCATACTAAAAGCTCCGAGCTCCTTCATATCGCCCAGTACTGCAATTCGGCGACGCGCAGGCACTTGGCACAGCAATACCTGCAACGCCGCGCGCATCGAGTCTGGGTTCGCGTTGTAGGCGTCGTTGATGAGCGTCCAGCCGTCGGGTTGGCGTTGGATGCCCATGCGCATTTCGGGCATCTGCACCAAGCGCAGGGCGCGCGCGGCAGCGTTCGGCTCAACGCCCAGCGCGACCGCCGTCAGCAACGCCGCCGCTGCGTTTGTCAGCAGATGCTCGCCTAAGTAGGGCAACTCCAGCCACACACGCGCCTGTAGGTGCGGTAGGCTCAACACCACCTCGCCCGCCGTGAACGCCTCGCCTAACTGCACCTCCGTCAGCCGCGCGTGCGATTCGGGATGACGCCCGAAGGTGTAGACCGTCTCGCAAGCGCATCGGCTGCGCAGCAGCTCGTAGAACTTGTCGTCGCGCGGCAAGATAGCGATTCCCTCTTGCGGTAGGGACTGGAGCAGCTCTGACTTTGCCTCAGCGATTGCCTCGCGACTGCCCAACTGCTCGATGTGCGACCACCCAATCTGCGTGATGACCCCTACGCGCGGCTCGGCAATCTCAGCGAGGTAGGCAATCTGCCCGCGCCCGCGCATTGCCATCTCCTGCACCAGGTAGTGATGCGTCTGATCCAGCTCGAACAGCGTCATCGGCACGCCGATTTCGGTGTTGTAGTTGCCTGCGCTCCGATGCACGGCGTGTGGATAGCCTGCCTCCAACGCGACGGCAATCATCTCTTTGGTGGTGGTCTTGCCCGTGCTGCCCGTGACGCCGACGACCGCGGCGTTGAACTGCCGACGATAGTGTCGGGCGAGGCGTCCAAGCGCTTCGAGCGTGTTCGACACGCGCAGCAGAGGCATCCCCTCCGCGCCGAGCGGCACATACTCCACCAGCGCGGCGACGGCGCCCCTATCGAACACCTCCTGCAGGTACTGATGCCCGTCCGTGCGGTTGCCGCGTAGCGCGACGAACAGGTCGCCCCGCTCCACCACGCGGCTGTCGGTAGCGACGGCGTGCACCTGCACCGACTCTGGCGCGGTGATATGCAACGCCTTTGCCCCGGTCGCCTCGATGACCTCTGATAAGCGCATCGCTCGTCTCATCGCTTCGCTCCTATTGCCTCCTTCACAGTCTCGACATCGCTGAACGGCAGTTTTTGTGTACCGATAATCTGGTATGGCTCGTGCCCCTTGCCCGCCAGCAGAATGAGCTCGCCGCGTTGCGCTGTGTGCAGGGCATACTCGATGGCGCGCCGTCTGTCTGCTTCTACCAAGGCGACTTTGTCGCGCAGCGTGTCGGGCACGCCTGCGAGAATCTGCTCCAGAATTGCGTGTGGGTCTTCCGTGCGCGGGTTATCGGAGGTGAGGATGACGCGGTCGGCGCGTTCGGCGGCGATTCTGCCCATCACGGGTCGCTTGGTGGGGTCGCGGTCGCCCCCGCAGCCGAACAGCACGGTCAGGCGCGTGGGGTTGAGCCTCCGCGCGGCGTCCAGCACGCGCTGCAGCGCGTCGGGCGTATGCGCGAAGTCAACAATTACCTCATACTCGGCGTCGATCGGAACACGCTGGAAGCGTCCGGACACTTGCTCCAAGTTCGCCAAGCCGCGCTGGATGCTTTCCAACGGGACGCCCAACGCCAGCGCAGTCGCAACCGCAGCGAGAGCATTATTTAAATTGTAGGGCGCGCGTAGGGGAAGATAGATTATCCCCTCACTAACGGCGAAGGCGCTGTGCACAGCAAATCGTAGCCCGTTCAGCCCGTACTCCACATCTACCGCCTGCACTTGGGCGCACTCGCACTGCCCGTAGGTATAGACTGGACCCTTTGCCTGTGCGGCGAACCGCCTGCCCCACTCTTCGTCGATATTTATCACCGCCTTGAACGGCTTCGCGCTCTGCTCGGCGAGGTCGGTGAACAGGCGGAGCTTGGCGGCGGCGTAGGCGTCCATCGTGCCGTGATAGTCCAAGTGGTCTTGGGTGAGGTTGGTGAACACGCCCACATCGAAGCGGACGCCGTCGGCGCGTTGCTGGTCCAGCGCGTGCGAGGAGACCTCCATTACAACGGCTTCGGTGCCGCGTTCGCAGGCGGTTTTGAGCATGGCTTGCAACTGATACACTTCAGGGGTTGTGAACTCGCCCTCTTGCGCGAGGGTGAGGCGTTTGCCGTCGGGGTACTCGATCCACGCGCCGAGCGTGCCCACAATCAGCGTCGGCTTGCCCCATGCCACGAGTATCTTCTGAAGCATATGCGTGGTGGTGGTTTTGCCGTTTGTGCCCGTGACGCCGACGACAAGCAAGTCGCGCGAGGGGTCGCCGTAGAAGCGTTGGGCGATACGCCAAAGCGCGTCGCGCGTGTCGGGCACAATGTAGAGGGCAAGCAATTCGTGAGAACCTGTGGCTTGGACATCCCTGTCCAAGCGCGGCGAC
The DNA here is from genome assembly GCA_046294565.1 of Fimbriimonadales bacterium. Lineage (GTDB taxonomy): Bacteria > Armatimonadota > Fimbriimonadia > Fimbriimonadales > GBS-DC > GBS-DC. The sequence continues at coordinate 10,701 of JBKBKS010000034.1, read as the reverse complement.
GAGTCCGATGCGGTGGCTTGGACATTCTTGTCCAAGCACGAAGATGAATCGAATGCCGTGGCTTGGACACTCTCGTCCAAACTTCGGGGCACGGACAGGAATGTCCGTGCTACGGTGGCTTGGACAGGAATGTCCAAGCCACGCAGGAGCGCAGCGAGCGAACCCTCGTCGCCCCAGTTGCGATAGCCGTAATAACCCGCGATGACGACTCTCATCGGCTCAGACGAGACTCTACCCGATAGCGCGCGCGGAACTCACGGTAGAGCGCGTCGTAGAGGCGTGTGTGTGAAGAGTCGGGCGTGAACTGCGCTTGCACGGGCGTGGCATGCTCCAGTTGCCTCCAGTTTGTCCAGCCCATCGCGACCGCGCCGAGCATCCCTGCGCCGCGTACGGTCGCCATCTGTGGCTGCGCCATCTGCCAGATTTCACGGTTGAGCGCGTCTGCCAGTATCTGCGCCCACAGCGCGGACTGCGCCCCGCCGCCAATCAGCCGTATCGGGTTCAGTCGCCTGCCCGCCAGCCGCTCCACGGCGCTCAGCAGCCAGCGCGCGTTGAGCGCAACGCCTTCCAGCACGGCGCGCGCCATCTCCGAACGCCCATGCTGCAGGCTCAGTCCGTAGAATCCGCCGCGAATGTGGGGGTCTTCGACAGGCGTGCGCTCGCCCACCAGCCACGGCGCGAAGCGCAAGCCGTTCGCCCCTACAGACGACTGCGATGCGTACCTGTCCAACTGCGCATAGGCGTCGGGCGGTGGCGACTCGCCCCATAGCACGGTGCGCAACCAGTTCAGGCACGCGCCCGCCGTCTCCTGCTCGTTCGCGATGAAGTAGCGTCCTGGAATGCCTGCAGGCAGCGTCGCGAGGTTGCGCCAAATATCGGTGCGCTTGAACGGCGCGTGGCAGCTAATCCACGTGGAGGTGCTGAGCGCCATATGCGCTTGGAAATCGCTGAGACCGCCTGAGCCAATCGCCGTCGTGTGCAAATCGGGCGCGCTGACAACTACCTGCACACCGCGCGGCAGTTCCCACTCATCGGCGACAGTGGGCAAAACCTCGCCCAAAACCGCCGTACTGGGGTACAAATCGGGAAACTGCTCGCGGCGCAGCCCTGCGTAGCGCAGCAGCGTCGGGTGGTAGTCAATCCGCCCGATAGCGCGATTGTCGGTAATCCAGTGCAGCGCGAGCGTCTCGTAGGAGCTGGCGAACCGCCCTGTCAGACGCAGGTTCAGGTAGTCTTTGGGTTCAAGAAACTTGTATGTGGCGCTGTAGCGGGCGGGGTCGGCGCGGCGCAGGTACAAGATATGCGCCAGTGGGTCTTTGCCCGACCGCGCGGGCGCGCCCCCCGTCAAACGCAGCCAAGTGCGCAACTTGAAGAGGTTATAACCCATCAGGCTGGGGACGCCGCTCACCAACGCAGCGATATCGGGCGCGCCGCGCGTGTCCATCCATACAATCGCATTCCCCAGCGCTTCACCCGACGCATCGACCGCCACCGTGCCCGACCACTGCGCGGTGCAGCAGACTGCGCGAATCTGGGCGCGTAGTTCGGGCGCGTCCTGCCAAAGGCGTCTTACAGCGGTCGTGAGCGTCGCCCACCACACGCGCGGGTCCTGCTCCACGCCCCCGTCGGGGGTGAAGATTAGGGGCTGCGATTCCATCGCCCACGCCAGCAACTCGCCCTGCGCCGAGACCACCGCCGCCTTGACCGCCGTTGTGCCCAAATCGAGTGCCAGCACCATCCATCGAATCATACCGAGCGACGGCGATTGCCCCCCAGTCTTTGGAACTTTTTCGAGCCGAAATAGGATACAATTAGACAGGAGGACTATCGCGTGAGAACCAAACGGATTCGGGGTTGGCTGGGTCTGCTGGCGTTGGGGTTGACTTTCGCGGCAGGCTGGCTGACCCGTAATGCAGTTGCCGCCTATTCGCTCCGTCACGGCTCGGAGTTGGTGGTGCAGCGCGATTTTGCGCCTGCGCTTGCCGATGCGCGCACGCCTGCCAGCGATGCGAAGGTTTCCGAGCCGTCGATGGTGAACCTATACTATCGTGTGTTTAGCCTCGTGCGTGAGGAGTATGTAGAGCCGATTGACGCGGAGCCGTTGGCGCACGGCTCGCTGGAGGCGTTGCTGGCGTCGCTAAACGACCCGCGCTCGCAGTTCCTGCGCCCCGAGCAGCGCGCCCTGTTCGCCCGCGCCCTTGGCGGCGAGATTGCAGGCATCGGCGCGGTACTCACAGTAACCACACGCAAGACCACCCTGCGCGTGGGCGACGAGAGCGCGCCGCTGGAGCAAAACCTGCTCCAAGTGGTCGCCGTCGCGCCCAACTCGCCCGCCGAGAAAGCAGGACTCAAACCCGGCGATTTTATTGAGTATATCGACGACCAGTGGATTGTCTCGGAAGACCCGTTCGCCGAGATTGCACAGATGCAGCGGATGCACAGCCCGCGCGAGCAGATACGCCAAGCGAGCGAGCGCGCCCGCCAACGCCTACAAAACAGCATCAGCATCAGCGAGGCTATCCAACGGCTGAGCCAGCCCCCGAAGCAGGAGGCAGAGGCGAAACCCCTACAACTCGCCGTTCGGCGCGCTGGTCAGACGCTCAAACTCTCAATCGCCCGCGCCATCACCAAAGTGCGCCCGCTGGAGTATCGAATGCTCCAGAACAGGTGGGGCTACCTGCGTCCGAACCTGCTCAACGCCGCCGCCGCGCGCGAGTTCGAGAACGCCCTGCGCGCCCTCAAACAAGGCGGCGCGAAGGGGCTGATTATCGACCTGCGCGGCGTCGCGATTGGTCAACAGGAGCCGACGCTGCAGATGCTAACCCAACTCGCGACGAAACGCGCCATCGCGCTGGTGGAGTATCGTGAGGGCAAAACCTACAAACAACGCCCGCTCAATCTGCCCAAAGCCCCCCAACCCGTGAACCTGCCAATCGCCGTGCTGGTGGACAGGGGCACTTATAATGTGGCGGAGCTCGCGGCGCTGGCGATACGGCAAACCGCGCGCGCGCGAATCTTCGGCATGCCCACCTTCGGCGACGCCTCGCAAACGAATATGTATCAGTTCAAGGATGGCTCGGCGTTCACGCTGACCGTGGGGCGCTATCGTGGGCTGGATGGCGCGTCGTTCCATCGGAAGGGAGTGCAGGCCGATGTGCGCATCGCTGCGGAGCCGCGCATGCGCGGACAAATCGGGGGCGACCCCGCACTCGAGCGCGCCCTCCAGTGGCTCGCTGCACAGGAGAAGACATCATGAGAGAACGCGGACGCGCTTGGATTTACACACTGCTGCTGATGCCCGCGCTATTTGTGGGCGGTTTTCTGGGCGCAGAGGGCTACGCCGCCTTCACGCGCACCTCGCCCCCCCTGCTCAACGCGCCGTTGCTCAGCCTCAACTTCTCACGCGAAAAGTTAGACCCGACCGAGGCGTTCCGTAGCGCGCTCGCAGAGGTGGAATCGCACTTCTACGGCGCGCCGCCGCCCATCGATACACTCACCTACACCAGCATCAACGGGATGCTCGGCGCGATTGGCGACCCCTACACGCGCTTTATGGACCCTGACGCGTTCCGCCGCATGCAAGAGGACACGACGGGCAGCTTCACAGGCATCGGCGCGCTGCTGGAAGACGCGCCCGGCGGCGCACGCATCGTGCGACCCCTCCCCAACAGCCCTGCCACCAAGGCGGGCTTGAAACCCGGCGACCTCATCATCGCCGTCGATGGCAAAAGCCTCGAACGCACCGCCTTAGACGACGCCGTGCGCATGATTCGCGGTCCGCGCTTCACCGATGTCAAACTCACCATCCGACGCGAGGGCGTCGAAGCGCCGTTCACCGTCACTATCCGACGCGACCTCGTGGAAAGCCCGACCGTCGATGTCTACCTGGAAGATGACGCCAACAAAATCTACCGAATCTGGCTGCAGAACTTCAGCGAGAAAGCCCCGCTGATGCTCGACCGCGCCCTCACCGAGATTCAGCAAAACGGCGGGCGCGCGGTCATCTTAGACCTTCGGGCGAACCCCGGCGGCTTGCTGGACGCCTCCATCGAGGTGGTGAGCCGCTTCGTGCCAGGCGAGAAGGTGGTCGTGAGCGTGGTGGGGCGTCAGGGCTTGCTGGAGCGACGCTACACCATCAAAGGACGCTATCGCGACCTGCAGATCCCGATGGTGGTGCTGATCAACAGCGGCAGCGCGAGCGCGTCCGAAATCGTGGCGGGCGCACTGCGCGACCATAAAGTCGCCCCGCTGATTGGCGAAGACTCGTTCGGCAAGGGGCTGGTGCAGACCGTCATTCCCACCTCGCCCAATACCGCCGTCGCCATCACCACCGCCAAGTACCTCACCCCCAGCGGTACCGACCTGAACGCGAAGGTGGTGGACGGCAAGCGCGTCGGCGGTCTCAAGCCCGATATCGAAGTCAAGAACCCCGACGACTGGCGCATGACCGAAGAGGATAAGGCGCGCGACCTGCAGTTGCAGAAAGCGTTGGAAGTGCTGCGCGAGCAACTGCACGCCACCCAGCAAGGCAACAGCGTCCTGCGCGCCCAAACCGAAGTGGAGGTGAACCGATGATTCTCTATATGGGCGCAGACCACGCGGGCTATCCGCTCAAAGAGTTCCTTAAAAGCCACCTAACCCAGCAGGGCTATGAGATTCAGGATGTCGGTGTCCACTCGGAAGACCCTGCCGACTACCCCGATATTGCCCATCAGCTCACCGAGCGGCTTGTGCAGGAGACGCGCCCTGCGTTGGGGATTCTGATTTGCGGCACGGGCATTGGCATGAGCATCGCGGCGAACAAGCGCGCAGGCGTCCGCGCCGCCAACGCCAGCGAGCCTGTCTCCGCCGCCCTCGCGCGCGAGCATAACAACGCCAACATCCTCTGCTTGGGCGCGCGCGTGGTGGGACCCGAGCTTGCCCGCGCCACCGTCGAAGCCTTCCTGCGCACGGGCTTCAGCCCCGAAGACCGCCACCACAGGCGCGTGCAAAAGCTCGAACTTGTAGGGGGTGACACGACATCCCACACCGACTAACTGAGATAGGGCAAGCCGAGCGCGCTATCCTCGTGTTCTGTCGACACGACGCGCACGAAGAAGCCTACTGGAGCGACGAGATGCGCGCGCTCGCCCACTCCGCTGGCGTGCGCCTCGTCGCCGAAACCCGCCAAAAGCGACCCCTCCCCGATGTCGCTACCTACATCGGCAAAGGCAAAGCCGAAGCGCTGTTCCAACTCGCCCGCGAGAACGAAGCCGATGTCATCCTGTTCGATGTGGAGCTCAACCCCGTGCAGCAGCGCAACCTCGAACAGATTACGCAAACGCGCGTGGTGGATCGCACGCAGCTGATTTTGGACATCTTCGCGCAACGGGCGCGCTCGCGCGAGGGCGCGCTCCAAGTCGAACTGGCGCAACTGCTGTACCTGACGCCGCGCCTGTCGGGCAGGGGCGTCGCGCTGTCGCGCCTGGGCGGCGGCATCGGCACGCGCGGGCCAGGCGAGACCAAACTCGAAATCGATAAGCGACGCATTCGCGAGCGCGTCACCCAGCTGCGCCACGAAATCGACGAGATGCGTCGCCAGCGCACACATCAGCGCGCCTCCCGACGCAAACTGCCGTTCCCCAGCGGCGCCATCGTCGGCTACACCAACGCTGGCAAGTCCACCCTGCTCAATGTGCTTTCAGGCGCACAGACGCTGGTCGACAATCGCGTGTTCGCCACCTTAGACCCCACCACGCGGCGCGTCGTGCTGCCCGACGGCTGGTCGGTGCTGCTGACCGATACCGTCGGCTTCGTGGAGAACCTGCCCCCGATGCTGTTGGAAGCCTTCTACGCCACCCTCGAAGAGGTGCGCGAGGCGGACTTCTTGCTCCATGTGGTCGACATCGCCAGCCCCCACTGGGAACTGCAACGCGATGCCGTCGAGACAACACTGGTGGAACTGCAAGCCGACCAAAAGCCTGTGATTACCGTGTTTAACAAGGCAGACTGCGTGCGCGACCCTGCGCTGCTGCGCCAACTGGTCGCCGAGACGCCCAACTCGGTCTATATCTCGGCGCGGTTCGCGCAGGGCATTCCGCACCTGATGGATTGCATCGTGGCGACCGTGCAGGGCATGCTGGTCTATGTGGATGTCTGGCTCCCGTACGCGGCGACCGCGCTGCTCTCGGAGTGCTACGAGTATGGGCGCGTGCTGTCGGTGGACTATCACGAGGAGGCGATTCATCTGCGGGCGCAGGTCATTCCTTCCGTCGCCGCGCGGCTACGCGAGAGCCAGAAGTAGACTCAACGACGGGTCGCCTAAGTTCCTCCATCCCCGATTTTGGTATAATTTGGTTATGCACCTTCAAGAAAAGGCGTGGCGTGTTCCCGATATCGAGTGCGAGGGCTGCGTGCGCTCGATTCACCGCGCGCTCGACGATGTGGACGGCGTGATGCAGGTGGAGGTGGACTTGCTGACCAAGACGGTACGCGTGGCGTTCGACGCCGAGCGCGTCGGCGCAGACGCGTTGCGCGCGCTGATGGAGCAAGCAGGTTTCACTCCGCAGGCGTAGGGGACAAGATGGCTCGGATGCCTCCGCCCTATCGGCGCTTCTCGCGCGTGAACTTGCCCGTGTGGCTGCTGGTGGGCGCGACGATTGTCTGGGCGATGCTACAAAAACGCGCGGGCGCGTTCACCCTAAGGTGGGAGCAGTTGACCCTGCTGATTGGGCTGGCGCTGCTCTCGGCGACAGCGCGCACTTGGGTGGGGCTGAAAGACCCGCGCGTGATGTATCGCCTGAGCGCGCCGCTGGTGGCGTTCGACCTCACGCTGATTACCATCGCCACGCGCCTCACAGGGGGCTACGAGAGCCATGTGTGGCTGCTCTATTTTGCACTGCTGGCGTCGGAAGCGGCGGTGATGTCGACGCGCGGGCTGACCCTAATGCTGGGGTTGACCGCCGTCGGCTACGGCTGGGCATGCGCTCCGATGCCGCCCGAACTGTGGAGCAACTTCGGCTACCGAATCGTCTCGGTGAGCATCGTGAGCTGGTTGATGCACCAAATCTATCGCAGCCATGTAGAGTATCGCTTGGAGTTGGCAGACCTGCGCGAGCAGTACGAACTGGCGCAGGAGCGCGAGCGTATCGCCCGCGAGTTCCATGACGGCTTGGGACACCACTTGGTCAGCGCGATACGCGGGTTAGAGTTGCTCCACCGTCGGCTGCAGGCGCAGGTCGATAAGTCGCTGAGCGCGTCGCTCCAGACGCACCTCGCCACCCTGCGCAACGCGCTCCACGAAACGCGCCAGACCATCCAGCAGTTGTGCGCGCCTGAAACCGTTGACCTGCGCCAATTTGTCCAGCAGACCGCTGCGCGTGTGGCGCAGAACCTCAACGCGCGCCTGCACTACCGCTGTCCCGAAGTGATGCCCACGCTCACCCCCCTGCAGACGCTGATGCTCACGCGCGTCATCCAAGAGGCGTTCAGCAACATCATCAAGCACGCGGGCAACCCCCAGAACCTCTGGGTGGAGTGTGAGGCGCGCGACCAACACCTCACAATCCGTATCGCCGACGACGGCGACGGATTCGACCCCGCAACGGTTGTTTCGGGCGTGGGGCTGACCAGCATGCACGACCGAATACAATCGCTCGGCGGCGAACTGCACCTCCACAGCGCAATCGGACGCGGCGCCACAATCACTATCCGTATCCCGTTGCAGGAGTAAACGATGGATAAAGTCCGTATTTTATTGGCGGAAGATGACGCACGGCTGCAAGAAGCGTTCCGCGAGATGGCGAGCGAGGAGCCGAGCGTGGATTTGCTCGGCGTGGCGGGCGACGGCGAACAAGCCGTGCAGATGGCGATGCAGTTCGAACCGCAAGTCATCTTGATGGACATCCAAATGCCCCGACTCAACGGCATCGAAGCCACACGCCGCATCAAGCGCGCGCTGCCCCATGTGCAGGTGGTCATCTGGACCATCTTCGCCGACGACCAGCATGTGTTCGAGGCTATCAAGGCGGGTGCGATTGGCTACCTGCTCAAAGACAGCCCTACTCAGGAGCTGATTGAGGGCATCCAAGCGGCGGCGCGGGGCGAATCGCTGCTCCACCCGACGATTGCCGCGCGGGTAATCCACGAGTTCCAACGCCTGCGCACTGCCGCGCCCGACGCGCCCGAATGGCTCCACGAGCTGACCGCGCGTGAGACCGAAGTGCTGCGCCTGCTCGCCGCCGGCAAGCGTAACAAAGAGATTGCCGCGCAACTGTTCCTCACAGAGAAGACCGTGAAGAACTACATCTCCAGTATCCTGTTCAAGTTGGAGGTGAACTCGCGCACGGAAGCGGCGTTGCTGGCGCAGAAGCAGGGTTTAATTTAGCCCGTGCGTGCCTATTACCGCTCACTGAAGCCGTTGGTGCTGTGGCGCGAGTCGGCGCGTCCGCTGGATTGGGCGTCGCTGTTCGGGCGTGACGCGCCTGTGGAGCTGGAAATCGGTTTCGGCAGCGGCGACTACTTGGTGGCGCGAGCGGCGCAGCGCCCTGAGCGCAACTTTGTCGGCGTCGAGTTGGAGTGGGAGGGGGTGCAGCGTGCGCTCCGCAAAGTCGCCGCCGCGCGACTTGCCAATGTGCGGTTGCTACTGGGCGATGTGCGCCCCATCCTCCATCGCGCGGTCGCCCCAGAAAGCCTCGTGCGCGCCTACACGCTCTTCCCGTGCCCATGGCCCAAGCAACGGCACCACAAGCACCGCCTGCTCACCCAAGCGCACCTACAGCTCATCAACAGCCGACTGCGCGACGGGGGCGAGTTCTACCTGCTGACCGACCACGAGGAATACTTCCAGTGGGTGCTGGGCAACCTCACCGACACAGGGTTTCAGGCGGTCGCGCGCACCACGCCGCCCCGAGTGAACACCAAATACGAACAAAAATGGCGCGTGCAGGGGCAAACGCATTTTTACGCGCTCACACTGACCAAAATCGCCCACTGCGCCCTGCCGCTTCAGGAGGATGTGGCTTTGGAGACCTATCGTGTAGAGCAGTTCGACCCGACGCGCTTTCAGCCCGCCGATTGCCCCGACGAGCCGCGCGTGCTGTTCAAAGAGACGCGCTACGACCCCGTGCGCCAGATAGCGATGACGCGCGTGGTGGTGGTGGAAGACAACTTGACGCAGCATTTCTGGATCGAAATTGTGCGCGAGGGCGACGGCTGGCGCATCCGCCCTGCGCCAGGCTGCGGCGTTGTGCCCACCGTCGGCGTGCAACGCGCTTTGGACGCCATACGCGACGCGCTCGCCCAATGACGCGCCGAAACCCGCGTCTCAGGTACTATGGTGCAAGCGCGACTCGCAAGGGTGAACCCATCAGTGAGTGATTCGATGTTTTGGCGGCGAGCGGAAACGGAGGCGCGGCGCGTCACGCCCGACGAATCCGAGTGGTTCCTGCGCGTGCTGTGTCGCGGGTTCGAACTGGAAGCCAGCTCGGCGCGACGCTTCTTCTACGACGACCCCTACTACGAGGTGAACCAGCGTTGGGGGCTGTGGCTCCACGAGGACGACCAGTCCGTACTGGTCTCGATACTCACAGCGGTTCCACTCACGATGCGTGTGGGGGAACGGTTCGTGGGCGTTTGGGGGATAGCAGGCGTGACGACGCTGCCTGAATATCGGCGTCAGGGCTTCGCGGCGGAGTTGATTAGGCGCGTCCTACGCCACCTTTATGTGGAGCGCGCGCCGCTCGCCGTGCTGCAAGCGTTCAAACACGGGTTCTATCGCAAACTTGGGTGGGAGACCGTCGGCGCGACGGCGCTGGCGCGGCTTAGCCCCAAGCAGTTGCCGCGCTACCCCGCGCCTCCCCTCCGACGCGCGACCTCCCAAGACCGCGACGCCGTGACACACCTACACGCCCACTACGGCGTGCAACGCACGGGCAGCTTGGCGCGCGACTCGCGACGCTGGAGCTATCTGTTTTGGAACTTGCCGAACCTATGGGTGTACGAAGAGGCGGGTCGGCTCGAGGGCTACCTGTTCTACGACTTTCTCGAATCGGGGTGGGTGTTGCGCGTGCGCGAGATGGTGTGGAGCAGCGAGCGTGCGCGGCGTGCGATTTGGGGCTGGCTCGCGTCGAACGAGGAGTCGGTGATGCAAGTGGAGGTGTCGTTGCCGTTAGACGAGTTGGCGTCGCTGCGGCTTTTGGGGTGGCAGTCGCCGCCTGACGAGCCGAGCGAGCCTTTTTACGCGGTGCAGGTGCTGCCGAACTTCATGGCGCGCCCTGTCCACGCGCCGACGCTGCTGCACAGCCTGTTAGATGGCGCGCCTGCGCCCGACGGGTTCGCGCCGTTCAACTTGCGCGTGCGCGACCGCGCGATTACGGCGCGCGACGATATGATGGGCGTATGTGCGGCGGGCGAAACCCTCCAAGTCGGCGCGGCGGTTCGGCGCGCCCCGACGATTACCCTCGCGCCCACCGCGCTGGCGTTGCTGACCTACGGCACGCTCAGTGCGCCCGAGATGCACGCCCGACGCATGCTCCACGCGCCCGACACGCTGCTGCCCATCCTCGACGCGCTGTTTCCCGAACGCCGCCCGTGCCTGACGCCCATCGACTACTTTTAGCCCATCCCCATGTTGCCGTCCACATCGCCCATCATGCGGGGCGGCGGCGCGCCGTTGGCAGAGGGCTGATACAAATCCACTGGCGTCCCAAAGCGCGGCGCAGC
>JBKBKS010000033.1:0-20615 GCA_046294565.1 Fimbriimonadales bacterium | reverse complement strand
GGGGGTTTATTAGCCTGCCCTCTCGCGCCACAGAGGGGCAGGGCGCGAGAAAGGCAGGCTCTGGTGCTATTCGGTTTATTCGCGTCGTTTCCTGCCTGTGAGCAGGTTCAGGGGCGAGGTTTCACGAAGCAGTCGCGCCTTGTCTGTTTCGGCGAGTTTCGCATAGTATGCGAGGCTCCGTTCGTCAGCGTGTCCTACCGCCTCACGCACCAGCTCGGTACTCGCGCCTAATGCCAGTCGTAAGGTGATGCTCGTGCTACGCAACCTGTGGGCATAGACGCGCTCTCCAACGCGCTGCGAGAGTTTCCTGAAGAGTGTGCGCAGGGCGTCGCCTGAGAGCGGTTGCCCACCAACCCCACGCCAGAGCAGGTCGTCAGGCTCCAGTTGCCTACCTGTTTCGCGCGTGTAGGCTCTGATGTAGGCGCGAATAGCGCGTTGCGTTGCTTCGCTCAGGTACACCCGATGGAAGCGGTTGCCTTTCTGCTTCACGACGGCGACGCCTGCCAGCCCATCACGCACTTTGAACTGCAACAGCTCGGCGCGTCTTACCCCTGCATCGAGCAAGGTCGCCACCACTGCGTGGTTGCGCTTGGCTACCCATCCTTCCCCCTGAGAGGCAGCCGTCAGGAGGCGTTGCAGTTCCTGCACACCCATCGGGTTGGGTTGTGGCGGCGGGGGCGGCGGCAGGTCGCCTTCCCTCACGATGGGCGGTAGCAACCCTTCCGATTCGCACCAGCGCAGGAACCTGTAGGCAGCGTACACCTTGTTTCGCGCTGTCCATCCGCTCCGTTCCGTTTCGCGAAGGTGGGCAATATACCGAAGCCACAGGGGGCGATTCAGTTCCTGTTCTCTGTTTGCTTTCAAGAAGGCAACGAAGTGCTTCAACAGGAACTGGGCTTGCGCAGCGGTCTTCGGACTTTTTCGCGCTCGGAGTTCTAACAGGTAATCGGCAGCCCACTGTTCGAGTGCATGCAAGCGGTTTTTGAGGGCATTCGGGGCGAATTTGAGTTCACGAGTGCCCTGAGTGCATGGCATGCAAGAGGTCGGCGGTTCGAATCCGCTCCGCTCCACCAAGTTCTACGCCTAAGCGCCGCTGGGGGGGCGATATTGGCATGCTTTCGTGGCTGTGTCCTCCTCACGATTGCGGGCAGGGTGCGACACTTGCGCCGCCGTGCGCTTGGGTCGGCGCCTCGCGTTCAATCGGCGCGCCCACGATGTTGCCCCATTCCGTCCAACTGCCGTCGTAGTTGCGCACATTCGGATAGCCGAGCAGATACTTCAATACGAACCATGTGTGCGCTGACCGCTCGCCGATACGGCAGTAGGCGACGATGTGTTTATCGGGGGTGATGCCCTGCGCTTCATAGATTGCCCGTAGTTCTTCAGGCGATTTGAAAGTGCCGTCCTCACGCACGGCCTGCACCCACGGGATGTTGCGTGCGCCCGGAATATGCCCGCCACGCTGAGCCGTCTCCATCAAGCCCGGCGGCGCAATCAGCTCGCCCGTATACTCTTGAGGCGAACGCACATCGACCAGCGTGAACTCCGAACGGTTCAGGTTCTCCAGCACTTGGGGGAAGAAGGCGCGCAAGCTCATGTCGGGCGTCTTTGCGATGTATTGGGTCGGCGGATAGTAGGGCGTTTCGGTTGTGATGGGGCGTCCTTCCGCGAGCCACTTTTTGCGCCCGCCGTCCATCATCCGCACATCCTCGTGCCCGTACAGCTTCAGCACCCAGAAAGCGAACGCAGCGAACCAGTTGTTGTTGTCGCCATACAGCACAATCGTGTGGGTGTGGCTCACGCCCAGCGCGCCCAAGGTCGCTTCCAGCGGCGCTTGCGAGGGGATGTCGCGCCGCACGGGGTCTTGCAACTGCGTCTGCCAGTTCAGTCCAATCGCGCCCGGAATATGCCCTTGCTCGTAGGCGGTGGTATCGACATCGACCTCTATCAGCCGAATGGTTGGATCGCTCAAATGCGCTTGCACCCAGTCTGTGGAAACCAAAACCTTGCTCATCGTTGCACCTCGCGGAGATTATACCTGCTGGGGTATACTCGCGCTATGCCTGAAGAGTTCACCTACAAAGACGCTGGCGTCGATATCGACGCGATGAACCGCGCGTTGGAGAGTATCAAGGAGAGCGTGCATCGCACCTTTACGCCTGCCGTGCTATCGCAGATGGGCGCGTTTGGGGGGATGCTCGCGCTGGATGTGAGTGGGTACAGGCAACCGATACTTGTGGCAAGTATCGATGGGGTGGGCACGAAGGTGCGTGTGGCAAGGATGATGAACCAATACCGTGTGCTGGGGCACGACCTCGTGGCGCACGGCGTGAACGATATTCTGGTGCAAGCCGCCCAACCGCTGTTCTTTTTGGACTACTTGGCGATGTCGAAGTTGGAGCCTCAGGTACTGCAAGAGGTGGTGGAAGGCGCGTCGGAGCTCTGCCAGCAGTTGGGGATTGTGCTGCTGGGCGGCGAGACGGCGGAGATGCCCGATGTGTACCTGCCTGGCGAGGTGGATGTCGCAGGCTGCATCGTGGGGATTGCCGAGTTCCAACAGATACCCACTCCCAGCCGTGTGGAGACGGGCGACGCCGTGATAGGAATCGCCTCCAACGGGCTGCACACCAACGGCTACACGCTGGCGCGGCGCGTGTTCTTCGAAATCGCCAACATGCGCTTGGACGAGCCGTTGCCCGATGTGGGCATGACGCTGGGCGAAGCGCTGCTGCAACCTCACCGCCCCTACCTGAACGCGATTACCCCCCTGCTGGAAGGCGAAACCATTCACGGCATGGCGCACATCACTGGCGGCGGCTTCTACGACAACATCCCACGCGCGCTCCCCAGCGATATGCGCGTGGTCATCGACCGCCGCAGCTGGGAGACGCCGCCCCTGTTCACCCTCATCCAGCAACTCGGCAATGTGCCCGACGCCGAAATGTACCGCGCATTCAACATGGGCGTCGGATACGTGCTGATTGTGGATCGGCAGCGCGTCCAAGATGTGCTGACCAGCCTGCAAATTTCAGGCGAGCAGGCGTGGCTCATCGGCGAGGTGCAGCGCGGCCCGCGCGAAGTGCAAATCATCTGATACGCACATCGAACAATCAGCGCGAAACCGAGTCTATAAGTCAGGTAGAATCCAACTGTGAGGGTCGCTATGAGAAGACTATTACTCGTTGCAGGCGTTGGACTTACACTTGCAGGGGCGTTTGCCGACCGCTCGAATGTATCTGTGAGCAATCTGCAAGCGCATGTGAAGTATTTGGCGTCCCCCGAGCTGGAGGGACGGTTCGCGATTGCGCCGGGCGCGTTCAAAGCGGCGGACTATATCGCCCGCGTGTTCGAGCAGTCGGGTCTGGAGCCGAAAGGCACGAACGGCTACTTCCAAGATTGGACGCCGTTCAACGGCTCGCGTCCGGGCGCGGAGAACTTTTTGAGGGTGAAGCGCGGCTCGGTGTGGGAAGCGCCCGCAGAGGCGATTCGCCCCGTGATCAACACAGCCAATACAAAGGTCGAAGGGGAGTTGGTGTTCGTGGGCTACGGCATATCCCAACCGAACGCAGGCTATGATGACTACGAGTCGGTGGATGTTTCGGGCAAGATTGCCGTTATGTTGCGCGGTGGGCCCCGCTGGGAAGGCGTGAGCGCAGAAATCCAGCGCGCCGCGCGCCTGCAAGCGAAAATCGCGACCGCCGTGCAGAAAGGCGCCATCGGCGTGATTCTGGTGAACCAGCCCGACAGCGATAGACTGCTGCCGCTGGGGTTCGCGCGACGGCCTGCCAATAATACCGCCGTCCTCATGAATGTGCAAGCATCCGTGGGCGATAAACTGCTCGAGCCGCTGGGGCTGACCGTCGCCGAAGCTGTCAAGCGCATCCACGAGAAGGGCTTGCCCATCAGCGCGAGCCTCAACGCCACTGCGGAACTCGCCGCGTCCATCGAGACTTTCCCAGCAACTGCGCGAAATGTGATAGGCTTCATCCCCGGCAACGACCCGCAGCTGCGCGACGAGGTGATTGTCATCGGCGCGCACTACGACCATCTGGGCTACGGCGAGGTGGGGTCGCTGATGCCTGAACCGGGCGAGATTCATCACGGCGCGGACGACAACGCCTCTGGAACCGCTGCGATTATGGAGCTGGCGCGACTGCTCGCCCAAAACCGCGATCGGCTCAAGCGTAGCGTGCTGGTGATTGCCTTCTCCGCCGAGGAGGAGGGCTTGCTGGGCGCGGCGCACTTCGTGCAGAACCCTACCGTGCCGCGCGAGAACATCGTCGCGATGCTGAACTTTGATATGGTCGGGCGGATGACGAACAATCGCGTGTCCGTTAGCGGCGTGGGCACCGCCGCCGAGTGGGAGAGCATCCTCAAAGCCGCCAACACGGACAATCTGACCCTGCAACTGAGCGCATCCGCGTCGGGCGGCAGCGACCACATGCCATTTATGCAGCGCAGTATCCCCGTGCTGTTCTTCTTCACAGGCATGCACCCCGACTACCACCGCTCCAGCGACACTTGGGACAAAATCAACCACGAAGGGCAGGCGCAGATTGTTGCGCTTGCCGAGCGCGTGGTGTACGAGATTGCGAATCGCCCCGAACGCTTACAGTTCACGCGCCCGCAGCAACCCCAGCCGAGCGGTCAACGCGCGCAGCGGAGCGGTTTCCGCGTGCGCTTGGGGCTGATGCCTGCCTACTCGGAGCAAGACGGCGTGTTGTTAGAGGGCGTCGCGCCCGGCTCGCCCGCCGAAAAAGCCGGACTGAAGCAGGGCGACCGCATCGTCGCCGCGATGGGACAGCGCGTCAAAAACATCGAGGAACTCACCGCGCTCTACGAGAAGATGGAGCCGGGCAAGCCCGTGGAGCTGACGGTGGTGCGCGAGGGCAAAGAGCTGCAGGTTCAGGTGACGCCCGAAGCGCCGTAGCGCACCTTAGCACCGCATTCAGTTCCGCAGTGGTTTGCCCGTCTCCAGCATGTGCTGGATGCGTGCGACGCTCCGCTCGGTCTGACACAGCTCGATGAACACCTGTCGCTCGAGGGCGTGGAAGTGTTCTTCGGGCATTGGGGTCGCCTCGCGCAGGTCGCCGCCCGTCATCACATAGGCAATCTTCTCGGCGATCAGGCGGTCGTGGTCGCTGATTTGCCCCGCTTGGTGCATCCAGTGGACTTCCATCATCAGGCGGCTGTAGCCGTTGACGCCCACGGCGAGGATGGGCGTCGGCTCAGGGGGGCGGTAGCCCGCGCGCGAGAGCGCCAGCACATGCTGTTTCGCTTCGTAGAGCAGGCGGTCGATATTCCAGCACAGGGTGTCGCGTTCGCGCAGGAAGCCGAGCGTGTGCGCCTCAAAGGCGTTGCTGCATCGCTTGCCGTAGGCGAGCGTGAGGAACGGTTGACGCAGGTGGGGCACAGGGTCGGCTTCTGGGGGCAGGTGCTGCAGGGCGCGTCGGGTCATCAGCGTCGTGCCGCCGCCAGCGGGCATCAGCCCGACCGACGCTTCAGGCAAGCCGAGCCCCGCGTCCACATGCGCATGCACATGCACGCACGGCAGCACCACCTCCAGCCCGCCGCCCAGCGCGTAGCCATGCACCGCCGCGACCACAGGCACGCCGCAGTACCGAATGCGCTGGCTCAGTCCCTGCAGCAGCTGCAGCCCGCGCTCCATACCCTGCCAATCCTGATGTCCGATATACTCCAAAAACAAGTGCAGATTGAACCCCGCCGAGAACATCCGCCCCTGATTGCCTATCACCACGCCCACATGGGTGCGCTCGGCTTTGTCTAAAAACTCCGCCACGAACTCCATCAGGCTCGGCGTCAGCACATTCGCTTTGGTGCGGAACTCCACGCACGCCACATCGTCGCCCAAGTCGATCACGCGGCATTCGGGGGTTTCGGCAATCGTTTTGCCCGTGCTTGCCAGATGCTCAAGGCTGATGAAGAACTGGGGGGTCATCAGCGGGGTGTAGTTGCCTTGCTCGTCGCGCGGCTCGAAGTAGTAGCGCGATGCGCCGCGCAGGGTGTAGAAAGTCTTCAGCCCTGCGTTGCGTAGCATGCGCAGGGCGGCGGGTTCTTGGGGCAGGGGGAGCGTCGCCAGCGCGTCGCGCCCTGCGTCGCCCAGAGCGTCCCAAGTCTCGAACACGCCGAGCTCCCAGTTGTAGCCCAGTCGCATCGCCATATCGAGCGACGGGATATCGTAGGCGACATCGGGCATCACCTCCGCGCCGTAGGCTAAGGGCAACAGGAACGCTTCGCGGAAGAACGCGCCGTAGGGGTCGGGCAGGTTCAGCAGCGCGGGCAGCCGCTCGGAATAGGGCGCGCGGCTCAGGCTGGGGTCGATCGGCAGATTCGGCTCGGTACGCGGGCGGTACTCCAGCGTCGCGTAGTCGAGGGCGAGTATCTCTTTCCCCTCGCGCTTGTAGAAGCCCGCGCCTGCTTTCTCGCCCAGACGCCCCGATTCGATCAGCGCGCGCCAAAGCGGGGGCAGCTCCAGCGATTGGATGTAGCGGTCATCGGGCAGTCGCTCCTTCTGATTGCGCACGATGTTATGCGCCACATCCAGCCCCACCAGGTCGGTCAGGCGGAACACGCCGCTGCGCGGGCGACCGACCAGCGAACCCAGCAGCAGGTCCGCTGCTTCGGGCGTAATGCCATACTTCACCGCGCTGACCAGCGCTTGCATCATGGCATAGACGCCGATGCGCGTGGTGATAAAGCCCGGACGGTCCTTCGCCAACACGACGCGCTTGCCCAGCAGCCGCTCGGCAAAGGTCGTGAATCGCGTAGTGAGGTCGGAGTCGGTGTCGTCGGTGGGGATGAGCTCCAGCAGGCGCATCACGCGCGGTGGATTGAAAAAGTGGGTTCCCAAAAATCGCGGGCGCAGATTCTCAGGCAGCGCCTGCGCTATCTCGGCGATGCCCAGCCCCGAAGTGTTCGAACTCAGCACGGCGTCGGGGTTCACGCGCTGCGCGACCTCGCGCCAGAGCGCACGCTTGGGGTCTATCTGCTCGATAATCGCTTCCACCACCCAGTCGGCGTCGGCTGTGCAGTCCAAGTCGGTCTCCACATTGCCGGGGGTAATCCGTCTTGCGTCGTCAGGCTGATAGAACGCGTCTGTTCGGAGCAATCGTTCCATCGCGTGGTGCGCCCAATCGCCTTGATCCAGCAGATGCACGCGCCAGCCGATGCTCGCCAGCAGCGCGGCGATGCCGCCGCCCATCGTGCCTGCGCCCAACACCACAGCGTGTCCTTTCCGCAGGTTGCCGTTCACCATCAATTCGCCTCCATCAGCAGCAACAGTATACCTCTCTTGACGCGACCTGAGGTATAATTGGGGCGTTATGGCTGCGCCGACCGCTGCGCCCAAACCCACTCGCAAGCGCAGGATCCCCCCTGCGCCCTCTACACCCACGCCCGACACACTACACGACATCCACGCTATCCTTGAACGCCTCAAACACCTGGAACTCCCAGAGGAGGACGGAGAACCCTTGGAAAGCGATTACCATGTGATGCAAATCCCCCTGCTCGACGAACTCGTGCGCCTGCACTTGGGCGACGCCCAGGACTACTTCTGCAGCGGCAATATGTTCATCTTCTACAGCGTGGAGCAGGCGGTTGAGGTTGCAGGCTATGTGAACGAACGCAACCCCCGCGAGCCACGCTACAAAGGACCCGATTTCTTCTTGGTCAAAGGCGTGGACGGTCGCAAGGAGCGCACGCGCTGGGTGGTGTGGGAGGAGGGAGGCAGGTATCCCGACTTGATTATCGAGATTATCTCGCCGAGTACGGCGGCGAAGGACAAGGATAAGAATGTGGAGTTTTACGCGCAGGTGTTTCGTGTGCCAGAGTATTTTTGGTATGACCCCTATAGTGGGGAGTTGGCGGGGTATCGGTTAGTGGGGGATGAGTACGAGCGTATAGAGCCGAACGAGCGCGGTTGGTTGTGGAGCGCGGTGCTGGATGCGTATGTGGGTGTGTGGGTGGGAGAATGGCGTCAGCGTCGGCGTCGTTGGGTGCGCTTGTATGACGCATCGGGCGCGTTGGTGTTGACGGAGTCGGAGCGTGCGGCGCAGGAGCGCCAACGCGCCGAGCAGGAGCGTGCGCGGGCGGAAGCGGAAGCCCAACGCGCCGAGCAGGAGCGCCAACGCGCCGAGCAAGCCGAAGCCGAGCTGGAGCGATTGAAAGCCAAACTGCGCGAAATGGGCGTGGAACCCTGAAAGTCGCCCCACCGCTTGAAAGAGCGTCTAATTAACAGCGTCGCTCATTTTTTTCGAGGGGCGCGGGGTCGCCGATGGTGTATACTCATGCTCGATGAGCGTAGTGAAACCCCTCATAGGCATCACGACGAATTGGAAATCGGTCGACGAGATTAGCGGGCAGGTTAGTTTGAACGACGGTTATGCTCGGTCGGTATTTCGCGCAGGCGGCGTTGCTGTGCTGATTCCGCCCGGCGCAGACGCCCAAGCGTTGGCGGAGTATCTGGATGGACTGCTGATTCCTGGCGGCGACGACATCGATCCGAAACATTACGGCGAGACGCTCCACCCGAAAGCCGAGCTGGTCAACGCCGCGCGCTTCGACCAAGAGTGGGCGCTCTTGGAGGTGTTCGAGCCGACGCGCAAGCCGATTCTGGGCGTGTGCTACGGCTGCCAGCTGCTGAATGTGTGGCGCGGCGGCTCGCTGCACCAGCATCTGCCCGACCTACCGCAGGTGAATCTGCAGCATCAGCGTTCGAGCGGCGAGGAGCCGTTCCCACGCCACTTCGTGCAGGTGGAGGCGGGCACGAAGTTAGCGGCGATTGAGGAGCAGACGCGCTTCGAGATTGTTAGCGCACACCATCAAGCGGTACATGCGCTCGGCAAAGGTCTAATCGTCACTGCCTACTCGCCCGACGGCGTTATCGAGGCGATTGAGGACCCTGCGCACCCGTTTCTCATCGGCGTGCAGTGGCATCCCGAGCGCGATCCCGATGCGCCCGCAACGCGTCGCCTATTCGAAGCGTTTGTGGAGGCGTGCCTCGCCCACCGACGCGCCTAAACCCGCACTTTTGCGATAACGCGCCCGCCGACGGACGCCATAATCTCTCTGTAGCATTCCCAAACGGGGAGGTGGAAGATATGTTCTCGGCAATCGCGATCGCGCTCGCGGTCGCATGTATCGTGGGCGCATACAGCCTGCTGCGCGATGCGCTCGACGAGGTCTGGTAAAGCGTCGTAAAAGTTTCGGGTCGCCTTGCGGTCAAAGCGGTTCCACGACGACCAGTCGTGCCAGTTGCGCGTCGAGGGCGACGCTCGCCATGCCCAGTCGCACGACATACGCGGGGAAGCGTTGCTGCAAATAGATGACAGCGCCGGGCACGACGCCTAGCGCGCTCAACTTACGCCAGTGCCCATCGTGGTCATGGACGACCCGTACGATGCGCGCCCGTGCGCCCCTTGGCAGCTGCGTCAGCGGGACGGCTCCGTCCCCTGACGCTTGCGCCGCGCCCAGTTCACGAGGTTCTGAATCCATTTTGGCTCCTGCGGCTGTTCGTAGCCGCAACGCGGGCACTTTACGAGACGGCATCCGCCGAACGCGGCGCAGCCGCGACAGGCTTTCTGAATGCCCTCTTCGGTCAACTCGTGCCCGCAGAAACTGCACCGCATCATAGCTCTATCCCCCATACGCTTAGCGCACGGCTCAGCGCGAAGCCCACCCCGAACGCCGTCGTCAACGCTATCGTGAACATCGCCAACGCCGTCTTCCAGCCGCGCTCTTTGAGCGTTACCAGAAACTGCGCCACGCACGGCACAAACAGCGTCAGCGTCACGGCGACCACCAGCACATCGTTGCCCGACAGTAAACCCTTTTCCTGAAGGTCATACAAGCCCGCCGCGCCGTAGTCGCGCCTGAAGAAGCCAAAAAGAAACGCTACGCTCGCCTCGCGCGGTACTCCCAGCAGCTGCGTCAGCGGCGCAAGCGCACGCAACGCCCACTCAAACAGCCCCGTGAGCTGACCCACCCATATCAGCACGCTCGCCACAAGAAACAGCGGCAACACCTCCATAAAGTACCACTGCAGGCGCGCCAGCGTCTTGAGCAAGATGTTGCTCACGCTGGGCAGGCGCATCGGCGGGATCTCCATGTAAAACGGCATCGGGCGTCCGGGCAGCACCTGCGCTGCTATCCAACCCGACACGAAGAACACGCCAGCAATCACGCCCGCCCAAATCGCCAAGCCCAGCGGATACGCCGCCAACAGCGCCAACACTACGCCCAACTGCGCCGAGCAGGGGATTGTCAGCGTCAACAGAAAAGTGGTCAAAATCCGCTCGCGGCGAGTCTCCAACACGCGCGTCACCACCGTCGCCATCGTGTCGCATCCGAACCCCAGCACTATCGGGATCACGGCGCGACCGTTCAGCCCCAACGCCTTAAACAGTCGGTCAATCAGCATCGCCAGGCGCGGCAGGTAGCCCGTGTCTTCCAAAATCGCGAACACGAGGAAGAAGAAGGTCACGATGGGCAGAATCAGCGCAATCGCGTAGGTCACGCCGAGCGTCCACACGCCGTACTCGCCCACCAGCAGCTCCTGAATCGGCGTCCAAGGCACGACGGCGCGCACCCACTGCTCCACAGCAGGGTTGACCAACGCGCCGAACAGCCCCTCCTCGATGAGTTCCACCACTGTACCAGCGCCGAACACGCCCACGAACTGATACAGCCCCAAATATAGCACCAGCGCGAGGATGGGCAAGCCTGTCCAGGGGTTCATGCAGAGCGCGCCGACCCAATCGGCGAGGGTGTGCGGGCGCGGCGCACGCCCCACCTGCATCACCTGCGCCGCCAACTGCTGGCTCCACTGTTGCCGTCGCTGATCGATTTGCCAAGCGAGAGGCGTCTCGCCTGCGCGTTCCAGCTGCTCTTTGATGTGTCGGATTTGCTCGATGGTGTGTGCGCTCTCTTGCGCGTGCGCCTCGTCCCAGATTTCTGCATCATCTTGCAACAGCAGCAGGGCCATCGTTCGGCGGCTGAGCGCGTAGTCGCCGCGCAATCGCTCGCTGATCTGCTCGATGGCTTGCTCAATCGCGGCGGGATAGGTCAGCATCGGCAAAGCGTTCATAGATGAGTTCCTTCAGCGCGTCGACGCCGCGCCCTGATAGCCCCACGGTCGGCAGCACAGGCGCGCCCAGCTGACGCGCAAGCGCATCCACCTCGATACCTACGCCGACGCGTTCCAGCTCGTCCATCATATTGAGCACAACTATCACAGGCGCGCCCGCCTCCATTAGCTGCGCCGTGAGGGGCAACATCCGCGCGAGATTCTTGGCGTCGATCACATGCACCACCAAGTCGGGACGGTCACGCAAGAGAATGCGCCGCGCCACGCGCTCCTCGTCGGTAATCGGCGCCAGCGAATACATGCCCGGCGAATCGATAATCACAAACTCGCGCCCGCGATAGCGCATCAGCCCACGCGCGACCTCCACCGTCGTGCCCGGATAGTTCGAGACCGTCACATAACGTCCTGTCAACTTGTGGAACAACACGCTCTTGCCCACATTCGGACTACCTACCAAAAGTATGGTCGGTCTCGCATGCTCACGCGCCTGCCTGCGCATAGACTCCTCGGCTACCGTAATTATCGGCATTTTCCATAAATATACCCCTTAGCGTGGCTAAATATCAAGAGGGGGGTGAGGGTGTTCGAGAAATCGGGGGGCGTCAGTGCTTGAGATGCCTCGCTGCGCTCGGCATGACGAGGGGCGTTCGGGGCGGGAACCCCCTGTCATTCCGAGCCGCAGGCGAGGAATCTCTCCCGACACGAGGCGTTTCTCGAACACCCTCAGAGGGGGGTTGACACCTCTGCAGCTTTTTGGAGTATAATTCGCCTTAGAGAGCAATTATCCACAGGAGAGAGCCGATGAACCGATTAGCGATAGGGCTGAAGCAAGCAGGGTTGCGCTTGACGCCGCAGCGCGTCGCGATATGCAAGGTATTGGCAGAGAGCAAAGACCATCCGACCGCGCTGATGATTTATCACCAACTGTTGCCCCAGTTCCCCACGCTCAGCTTGGCGACAGTCTACAAGACGCTGCATGTGCTGAAGTCGATGGGGTTGGTGCATACGCTGGGCGATGCAGGCGACGGCGCGGAGCATTTCGACGCCGACCTGACGCCTCACATCAACCTCGTGTGTATCCGATGCCACAGCGTGATAGACTTCGACGAGCATCTGATCGAGGCGGTGCAACAGGCGGTGGCTGAGCGGTCGGGCTACGAGATTCAGGGCGCGCGGATTGTGTATTATGGCTTGTGCCCCAGTTGTCGCGCGCAGGACGCGAAGGAGAGTGCATGATGGGCGTGATTCGTTATCTGCGTAAGCGTGTGGCGGAAGCCGACTCGTGCGTGGATGAGATGGCGAAGGTCGTCGTCGCAACGCGCGGGCTGCAGCGCATACGCTATCGGTACAAAGAAGACGCTGTGGAGTTAGAGTATGACTCGGGCACGCTCAGCGCGGCGGAGGCGCAGCGCGCCGCCGAACCCCTGCTGCGTGAGTTGGGCGTGCGCATCCCCACTTGCGGTCTGCGCGACCCTGCGAACGGCGTATGCGAGGCATGCCCCAGCGTGGCGCAGCACGGCAAACGCTGGGTGGCAAACGGCGTCGCTTACCGCGCAAGCTTTGACGGCGAGACCCTGCTCATCGAGCGAGAGGACGCCCCCGACGCAGCCACCGACCGTCTCCTGCGCCGTGTGAAGGCGATTGAGCGTCCTGCGCCGCTGTGGCAAAGCCGCGCGTTTTGGGAACCGATGCTGTCAGCGATTACTCTGCTGATGATTATCGGGGGGGGGCTGCTGCGCTGGCAAAATTATGGGGGCGCAGCCAACTTCGCCTACGCTGTCGCCTACCTCGCAGGGGGCTACTTCGGTGTGGTGGACGGCTACCAGACCCTGCGCGAGCGACGGCTCGATGTCAACTTCTTGATGATTGCGGCGGCGATTGGCGCGGCGTTGGTGGGCGAGGCGCCCGAGGGCGCGACGCTGCTGTTCCTGTTCTCGCTTTCGAACACGCTGCAGAACTACGCGCTGGCGCGCAGTCGCCGCGCCGTGCGTGCGCTGATGGCGTTGCAGCCCGAAGTCGCCACGCGCCTCACCGCCACAGGCGCGGAAACTGTGCCTGTGGAGGAGCTCCAAGTGGGCGACCGCGTTCTGACCCGCCCCGGCGAACGCATCCCCACCGACGGCGTCGTGTTGCAAGGCGACTCGCATGTCGATCAGTCGCCCATCACTGGCGAGAGTACGCCCGTGCACAAAACGGTCGGCAGCACGGTGTTTGCAGGCACAGTGAACGGCAACGGCGTGCTGGAAATCGAAGTGCGTGCGCCTGCGACGGAGACCCTGCTCCATCGGATTATGCAACTGGTGGAGCAAGCGCAGGAGCAGAAGGCGCGCACCCAGCGCTGGCTGGAGCAGTTCGAGCAGCGCTATGCGCTGGGAGTGATTGGGGGCGCGGCAGCCGTCGCGGTTGGGTTGCCCATCATCGGTTGGAGTTTCGTCGACGCCTTCTACCGCGCGATGACGCTGTTGGTGGTCGCCTCGCCCTGCGCGTTGGTCATTAGCACGCCTGCAACGCTGTTGAGCGCCATCGCCAACGCCGCCCGACGCGGCGTGCTGTTCAAAGGCGGCGAACCGATTGAACGGTTGGCGACCGTGCAAGCCGTCGCCATCGACAAGACAGGCACGCTCACCACCGGTAAACTGGAGTTCACCGACCTCGTGTTGATAGGCGACGAGCTGGGCGCGTGGCAGGTGATTGCCGATGTGGAGTCGCGCTCGGAACATCCGCTGGCGCAGGCGTTGGCGCAGGCGGCGCAGGCGCACGGCTACACGCCCCAACCGATAGAACGCGTCGAGGCAGTGCCCGGCAAAGGCATCCGCGCCACCCTCAACGATGGAACGGAAGCGCGAATCGGAAACCTGCGCCTGTTCGAAGACCTCGCAGTGCCCGAGCCCGTGCTGCAGGCGGTGCAGGCGTTGCGCGAGGCGGGCAAGACGGCGATGGTGGTGTGGGCGCAGGGTCAGTTCCTGGCGGTCGCCGCCGCCGCCGACACGGTGCGCCCCGAAGCGTCGCAAGCCGTCGCGCAGCTGCGCGCGTTGGGCGTGCCCTGTATCGCGATGCTCACAGGCGACGCCGCGCCGATTGCCCACGCCGTCGCACAGCAAACGGGCATCGATCGGGTCTATGCTGACCTGCTCCCCCACGAGAAGTTGGAGACGCTGCATCGGCTAAGCGCGGAGTTCGGTGCGACGGCGATGGTCGGCGACGGCGTGAACGACGCGCCTGCGCTCGCCGCCGCCGAAGTGGGCGTCGCGATGGGCGCAGGCACGGATGTCGCCTTAGAAACCGCCGATATTGCCCTCGTCGGTAATAATCTGATGCACCTCCCCTACGCGCTCGCGCTCAGCCGACGCGCGATGCAGGTGCTGAAACAGAACCTGATTTTCGCGACCGCCGTGATTGTGGCGTTGATTATCCTCACCTTCGCGGCGAACCTGCGCCTGCCACTCGGCGTGGTCGGACACGAGGGTAGTACGATTATCGTCGTGCTGAATGGGCTGCGCTTGCTGTGGTATCGCCCCCGCGAAGCTGGGTAGAATTGGCGCGTGATACGCCTGGTGGAAGCGAAGCACTGCAAGTGTCTGCGCTATGTTCGACAACCGTTAGAGCAGTTCCAGATATTGGTAGGCGCAAACGCGAGTGGGAAGACCACCTTGCTTCAGGTACAACGAGCCGCTCAGGGACCGCTTGCGCCTGCACCCGTCTGACCTTGAGGCGGCGTTTGGTTGCCGAACGGGTTCGACTCGTCGCCGAAACTCTTCTCCACCACTGTATCGTTGCCTGCTTTGTTGGCGCTGGAGTAGAACCACGCGCCAACTAAGCCCAACACCAGCGCAATCACCACAATCACTGCCCATGTAGGGATTTCTTGTTTCATAGGGTAGCCTCCACAACTCAAGGTGGGGGAGCTGCTGCTCCCCCAGAATCGGCTACATCGTCGATTGACAGCGTTGATCGATGTTCGGGTCGTCGCCCGGATACGCTACCATCGGGTTCCAGTGGACGCCAGCAGGATTGAAGTTCACACAGGTGAAGTTTTGCGCGCCCGAGCTGACCCGCTCTTGCACCATCGCCCGATGTTGCGTGGACGATAAGCGCAAGTTGGGGTCGACCTGGGTCAGCCACGATTCGGTGGCGCGCAGGGGATACCACTTGCTATGTCCATCGGCGAAGGTAATGTTGTGCCCCTCGTGGCGTCCTGAGATGCCGAAGAAGGCGTTGACAGGGCTGGCGACATTAATCCAGTAGCCCCCGCCGCCGTTGCAGCTCGTCACGCCGTCGGTCAGCACCACCAGCTTCGCCGCTTCACGAATACGCGCCTGGCTAATGTACTGCGACGCGCAGACCGAGTCGCATGCAGGGATGCCCAGCGTGGCGCACGGATCCCAGCGGGCGTTGCAGCCGGGGTCTACGCCCTCGCGGCACTGCCAGTAGGGCGCGAAGAACTTGTTCATCCCGATGGGCATCGCGCGTCGGTCGGTGTGTTGATTATTGCAAGGAGCAGGGTTCACCACAGGATCCTCAGGCACAGGGACATCCGACCAGAAGCGCATCCCACCGCGCGAGATGCTGGCGGATGGACACTCGAAAACGCCCTTGTTCTTCACATCACGACCAATAGCTCAATCAGTGTGAATCCGCTCCGTCGCATGCTAATACCTCCATAGGGTAATATACGACGGGTTTCACGATACTCCTGCTGTTTGGAGCGCGTTAGACGTGCGATTCGCGGTCTTGTAAGGCGGCGACGCCAGGCAGTTCGCGTCCTTCGAGGAATTCCAGCGATGCGCCGCCGCCAGTGGAGATGTGGGTCATTTTGTCGGCGAAACCGAGTTGTTCGGCAGCCGCCGCTGTATCGCCCCCGCCTAAGATGGAGACCGCGCTCGACTCGGCTAAGGCTTGCAGCACGGCGCGTGTGCCTGCTTCAAAAGGCGGCGTCTCGAACGCGCCCAGTGGTCCGTTCCAGAGTACGGTGCGGGCGTGGCGCACGGCTTCGCTGAACGCCTGGGCGGTTTCGGCGCCGATGTCCAGCCCCATCTGGTCGGGCGGGATGTGGCTTACGGGCACGGTCTGGGTCGGGGGGTGCGGCTCTAAGGCAGGCGCGACGACCACATCGCGCGGTAGCAGTATCTTCTCGCCTGCCTGTTGCAGCACCTGCGCGGCGAACGCCAGATTCTCGGCGTCCAGCAGCGACTTGCCAATCTCGTAGCTTTGCGCCTTGAGGAAGGTGAACGCCATTCCGCCGCCAATCAGCAACTGGTCTACTTGAGGCAGCAGGTTCTGAATGACGCCGATTTTGTCGCGCACTTTCGCGCCGCCCAGAATCGCGACGAAGGGGCGTTCGGGGTGGCTCAGCGCTTGCCCCAGATAGCGCAGTTCTTTCTCCATCAGCAGTCCGGCGACGGCGGGCAGGTAGTGCGCGACGCCCTCGGTGGAGGCGTGCGCGCGGTGCGCCGAGCCGAAAGCATCGTTCACATAGATCTCGCCCAGCCGCGCCAGGGCGCGCGCGAACTCGGCGTCGTTCGCCTCTTCTTGGGGGGAGAAGCGCACATTCTCCAGCAGCGCCACCGAGCGCGGGGGCAGACTCTGCACGCCCTGCTCCACCGCTGCGCCGACGCAATCCTCGAAGAACTGCACGGGGCGTCCCAGCAGCGCGCTCAATCGCTCCGCCACAGGGCGCAGGCTGAACTCAGGGTTACGCTGACCCTTCGGACGCCCGAAGTGCGACATCAAGATTACCGTCGCGCCCTGCTCCAGCAGGTACTGAATCGTAGGGAGCGACTCGCGTATGCGTCGGTCGTCGGTGATGCGTCCCTCTTGCATCGGCACATTGAAGTCCACGCGCATCAGCACGCGCTTGCCGCGCGCGTCGATATCCCGCACTGTCTGCTTCTGCATGGCTACTTCCCCCTGGACGCTGCGTACAGCCCGCGAATGTAGATGATTTGTCCTGCGTGATACACATCGTGTTCGGCAAGCATTAAAAAGAGGTCGCCTGTGGGCATGCGTCCGCCGCCGTAGTAGGGGCGCTCCACAGCGAGGTCGTCGTCGGTGAGCGGCGCGAGCGCGTCGAGGGTGCTTTCGTAGCCATCCTGCGCGATTTGGAGCGCGGCGTGGAGATTGCCTCCCATCGCACGGAAGCGCACCTCCATCGCCCGCCAGTCCACGCTACCCTCGCCGAATGCGGTGGAGAGCTGCACAAGCTTGTCTGCGCCCAGATGGAAGATAATCTTGAGAATCGAGCCGTCCGCCCAGCGATAGCCTCTGTAGCCCGTCGGCGGAACCCACAGGGCTTCCTCGTCGCTCAAATCGCGCACGGCGACCTTGAAACTGTGCCACAGACTGCCCTCGTAGTTGCGCTCGATCAGCTCTCGGATGAATTGCACTCGCGTCCTCATCGCCTGCTCCGCGCGAATTGTACCCCAAACGCCCTATCGGGCGGCGAGGTTCAGCAGCACTCCAAT
Organism: Fimbriimonadales bacterium; assembly: GCA_046294565.1. GTDB lineage: Bacteria > Armatimonadota > Fimbriimonadia > Fimbriimonadales > GBS-DC > GBS-DC. Next base: position 3,047 of record JBKBKS010000033.1, on the reverse strand, counting down.
CGCCGTGCAGTAGAGGAAGTACCAGCTGCCGAGTTTGAGCAAGCCTTGCCAGCCGATGAGGGGTTTCAGCACCGCCGCTTCGGGGAACGACGCGAGCGTGGTCGCCATCATCAGCGCAATCAGCGTGCCCAGAGGCAGCCCTGCTTCCGCCAGCGGCAGCAGGATAGGGATGGCGACCGCCGCGTTCACATCCAACGGCAGCCCCAGCAACACGCCCACCACAGGCGACCACCACGCATGCCCAATCTGTAGCATCACCTCCACAGGGCGCAGGTTGTAGTTTACCAGTATCGCCGCGAACGCCGTGCCGATAAGCAACGCCGCCAGCAGTCGGCGCAGCAGCCCCAGCGACTCCATCACGCTGTCGCGCAGCAGGCGCAGTGGCGCGCGTCGCCTATCCGCGAACAGCTGCATCGTGGGCGCGCTGCAGAGGTTGCACGGCGCCAGCCCCAGGCGGTGTGCATAGCGTCCCGTGAGCATCGCCGCGGTCATGCCCAACGCCAAATAGAGGAGCGCGCCTTGCCATCCCAGCGCAATCAGCACCACCACAATTGCGAACTCGTTCACAGCGGGCGCCGCGAACAGGAACGCCCCCGCCGACGAGCGCGATGCGCCCGCGTGCAAAAGCGAAGCATACAACGGCGTCACACTGCACGAGCACACCGGGGTGAACACGCCCAGCACCGCGCCTGCCAGAATACCGCGCCAATCGTCGCGCCCCACACTCCGCTGCAACCACCCCACGCCCACCAAACGCCGCACAACGCCCAACAGCGTGATGGTCAGTACCAAGAGTGTCGCCACCTTCACAAAGTCGTAAATCCAGTAATCCAGAAAGGCGGTCAGTGGATGGTCAGGCAGCCATTGCGTGAGCGTGCGCCCTACCCACTTCGAGAACGCCGTAATCGGCGCGAACGGATCCACCAAGTAGGGCGGTATCTCTTTCATCGTCGCACCTCCTCTTATTGATTCGGGTCGAAGCTACCAAAGCGTACTTGAGGCAGCCGTTGCCACCAGACCTGCTCCCAGCGACGCCACTTAGCGTGGAAGTCCAAGTAGATGTAGTTTGCGCCGCCGTTGTGAACGCGCAGGTTCAACTCGGTCGTCTCGTTCTTCACGGGATCCCAATAGTACTGCCGCCACCAGTGCGGGTAGCAGTGGTCTCGATCCCAAGTCTCTTCGGGGCCCCAGCACCACGAGTGGAAGTGGTCGTTGAGGGGCGATACATCGGGTGAAGCCTCCGCAAAGAGAATAACTTCCGAAACTTTGTCCACAGCGATTTCGTAGGCGTAGGGTTTACTTTCACGGAACCACGAGTTGTAGTAGTAGCTCGTGAGTCGCCTTCGATTCCGTCCCACGAACGGGATGGGCGATTCGTAGTCGCCATCCCAGTGCTTGCTGTGGTCGGACGGGCAACGATAGATATCGCGACTTTTGATGTAGGGTTGCACGCGGTGTGTCCAAGCGAAGACACCGCTATTATCCGCAGCGTGATAGGACATCGGGAAATAGCCATCGTGGTCGTCTGTGTACATTCGGAACGCCAGACCGATTTGACGGCAATTCGACATGCACTGCATTTGCCGCGCCTTCTCGCGCGCTTGCGCGAACACAGGAAATAGTATTGCAGCTAAGACGGCGATGATAGCAATCACCACCAGAAGTTCAATCAGTGTAAAACCGAACTTGCGCATAGTTACCTCCTCAACCAAGCTGATTCAGTCGATGAGACAAGCATCCAGCTGCTGTCGCAAGATAGCCTCAGGCATGTTCTGCCCGATGAAGACCAGTTCTGTGGTCAGCGCATCGGGGTCGGCGTCGCCGTATTGCGTGATGGGGTTGATAAAGCATCCTTCAAACGCCTCCTCGTCGGCAGGGTTGGGCAGCAGAGGCGCGTCGCTCGGTTCGTCGCTGAAATCCAAGATATCCAACGCCACATGCGCCCCCGCCTGCTGCAGAATCACAGGTTCGTGGTCGGCGAAGACCGCCAACCCCTTACAGCGCACGATGCTCGGATGCCACTGATGAAGCATCGCCTCGAACCGTTCCCAAACGAAGGGGCGGTCGGCGCGATAAACGAAACTGCTAAACCCATACTCTTCCGACTCGCTGCCCGTCTTGTGCCACTCCTCTTCCCAGTCGGGATGCTCGAAGCCCTGCTCGTAGTCGTAGCGTTGCGTGTCCAGCAGTTCGCTGAGCGGGACATTGCCGTACTGCGCCCTCAGGATGCGGGCGGAGGGGTTCAGTTGGCGCGCCAGTGCTTCCAGCGCGTTCACGGCGTCGGGGTCTGCCAAATCCACCTTATTGAGAACAACAGTGTTCGCGAACTCTATCTGATCCACCAGCAGCGGCGCGAGAGCGATCGTCTCGCTGGGGTTATTCTCGTCGGGCGCTTCGCTTGCGTAATAACGCCAGAAGTTGGCGGCGTCTATCACCGACACGAGGTTGTCCAAGCGCACACGCCGCTGCAAATCGTCCATATAGAAGGTTTGCGCAATCGGAAGCGGCTCGCCCAGACCCGTCGATTCAACGAGGATGTAGTCGATATCTGGCATATCGCTGAGCCGTTCGAGCTCCTCCAGCAGGTCCGCGCGCAGGGTGCAGCAGATACAGCCGTTGCTGAGTTCAATCAGCTGCTCTTCGCGTCGGCTCACGAGCTTCGCGTCGATGCTCAGCTCGGCGAAATCGTTCACAATCACGGCGAATTGGCGCTCCGCCTGCGTTAAGATGCGGTTCAGCAGCGTGGTCTTGCCGCTGCCCAGAAAGCCCACCAGCACTGTTACAGGTATCGGCGTTTGCATCGTCCTCTCCTGGAGTATGTATTAGTGTGTATAATACCTCATCTGGGGTGGGCTTGTCAAGGGGGGGCGAGCGTTGCATACGGCATGGTGAACCAAGCAGGAAATCGAGAGCAGGATAAGCTAGCGAGAATCTATACTTTTCCAGATAAACTCTTAACAATCTCTTAATAAACAAGGGGGTATAGTTATACCGCAGGAGGTTTTTGACTATGCGACGACACGGCTTTACGCTAATCGAGCTGCTGG
>JBKBKS010000032.1:15507-20652 GCA_046294565.1 Fimbriimonadales bacterium | reverse complement strand
CGTTGACGGGTGTGGAGGCAATCTCCGACGGCGTGCCTGCGTTCAAGGCGCCCGAGTCACGCAACGCGGCGCGCACGCTGCTGCTGATGGCTATCCTGCTGGCAGGGCTGGTGATGGGGATCACCTATACGGCGTCGTACTACCAGGTGCTGCCCCTCAAGAACGAGTCGGGCGAGATTGTGGAGACGCTTACCTCGCGTCTGGCGCGAACCGTGTTGGCGGGCACGCCGTTCGAGTGGTTCTACTATGTAGTGCAGGCGGCGACAACGCTGATTTTGATACTGGCGGCGAACACGGCATATGTAGACTTTCCGCGCCTGTCGTCAGTGTTGGCGAATGCGCGGTTCGCGCCGCGTCAACTGGCGAACTTGGGCGACCGCTTGGTGTTCAATAACGGCATCATCTTGCTGGGGCTACTCTCGGCGTTGCTGATTGTCTACTTTCGGGGCGATACACACGCGCTCATCCCGCTCTATGCGGTGGGGGTGTTCATCGGGTTCACGCTGTCGCAGGCAGGCATGGCGCGCCGATTTGCCCGTGTGAAGCCCCCCCACTGGCGCGTCGGGATGCTCATCAGCGGCTTCGGCGCGTTCACGACAGGGCTGGTGCTGATGACGCAGCTCGTCGCCAACTTCCGCTACGGCGCATGGATTACACTGGTCTCCATCGGCGCGTTGATGTTCCTCTTGTTCAAAGTGCATGAGCACTACATGACCATTAAGAGCCAACTCAAGCCGCGTCCTGTCGCGCCGCGCGCCCCCATGCGCCACAAAGTCGTGGTGCTGGTCCCGAGCGTGCATCAGGGCGTGCTGCAAGCGTTGGAGTACGCACGCACGCTCAGCCATCCCGACGAGATTGAAGCGCTCCATATCAACTTAGACCCCCGCCCGCCCGCCGTCTATCGGCGCGTGCTGAAGCGAAGCAAAGATGAGGAGACCGAGCTACGCTTGGTGACCCCCGCCGCCGAGAAAATGCAACAGGAGTGGCGCGCCTTCGTGCCTGACATCCCACTCACTATCGTCGACTCAGAACACCGCTCGCTGGTCGAGCCGATTGAGGAGTTCATCGACGAACTCATCGACGCCGAGCAGTTAGATCAGGTCACTGTGATTATCCCGGAGTTTTATCCGCGCAAGTGGTGGCATCACCTATTGCATAATCAGTCGGCGTGGATTTTGCGCTTGGCGCTGATGAAGAAGCCCAAAGTCGTGGTGTCCACCGTACGCTACTTCTTGGAGCGATAGCGATGCAAACGATTCTGATGGCATATCGGGGCAGTGCGCACGACCAGCGTGTGTTGCGTTGGTTGTGTCGGCTGATCAAGCACACGCGAGGCAACCTGCGCTTGGTGTATGTGTTGGCGGTGAGCTACACGCACGAGGTGGACGCCCCCGAGCCACCCGGCGCGAGGGAGGCAGAGCAGATGCTGCTGGAGGCGGAGCATATCGCGCAGGAAGAGGGCGTGGTGGTCGCCGCCGACTTGGTGCAGGCGCGTGAGGTGGGACCCGGCTTAGTGAGCGAGGCGGACGAAGTGGAGGCAGACCTGCTGGTGCTAACCGACCAGCGTCAACTGATGCCCGATGAGAACCCGCTGGGTGTGGGCGTGGTGGCGTATGTGATGAAGCATGCGCCCTGCCCCGTGTGGCTGTGCTACGAGCCGCTGCCCTAAGAGCTACTCCTGCATCAGCTCGTCCAGCAGCGCGTCGATCTCCTCGCGGATTGCTTGTTTCGTTTCGGCGTCGGGTCGGAACTCTATCTGGAGCCAGTCGCCCTCGCGCACGCCGTCGGGTAGCCATTCGGTGGGGCAGAACCACTGCAGATAGTCGCCCTCGCCGAGCGGAACCAGCAGCACGGCGAGCGACGCGCCCCCCTCGGTGGGTTCCATCCGATCCACAAATACGCGAGTCATGCTCGACGCCTCCTATCTTCGAGCCAGTGCAGCAGTGCGTCCCGTGAGAGGGTGTTCAGCACTCGTTCGGGGGGCGCCCACGCGCGTTGCGCCAGCCCGACGGCGAGCGCCATCGCAGGCAGGTCGCGCACGGCATGCGAGTCTGTACCCAAGCTTACCCATGCGCCGCTCTCAACCAACGCGCGCGCAATCGGCGTGGGAGGGTCCATCCGCGTGGGGTAGCCGTTGATTTCCACCGCTTTGCCCAGTGCGCGAGCGCGTTCGAAGATGCGCTCCCAGTCGGCGTCGTTGGCGAGCCGTTTGCCGTAGCGTCGGCAGGTGGGGTGCGCGAGGATGTCCACAGCAGGGTGTTCCAAGGCGCGTAGCAGGCGTTGCGTCATCTGCTCGCGCGACATCCCATGCGCGTCGTGGACGCCTGCCAGCGCCAGCTGCGCGCGCTGTAGCATCGCTTCAGGCGCGTCGAGCGAGCCGTCGGCGCGGATGTTCACCTCCAGCGCGTTCAGCAGGTAGGGGCGTCCGCCGAACTGCTCGTTGAGCGAGTCGATTTCGCGTCGCCTCTGCTCGAACGCCGTCATCCGTTCGCTTCCCTCCCCCAGCAGATGTGCATGGTCGGTCACGGCTAAATAGTCATACCCCAGCGCGGCGGCGGCGTGCGCCATCTCTTCCAGGGTGTTGAAGCCGTCCGACCAGTGAGAGTGGCTTTGCAGGTCGCCGCGCACATGGTGGGGTTGGAGCAGTTGGGGGAGTCGCCCCTGCTCGGCGGCTTCCAGTTCGCCTGCGTCTTCGCGCAGCGGCGGCGGGATGAAGGGCAATCCGAGCGCGGCGTAGACCGCCTCTTCCGACTCGGAGGCGATGCAGACATCCCCGCGCCACACGCCGTACTCGTTCAGTTTCAAGCCGCGCTGCTGGGCGCGCTGGCGCAGCCGAATCGTGTGGGCTTTCGAACCCGTCAGATACACCAACCCTGCCCCCCAGTGGTCGGGCGGCGTCGCGCGGAAATCGACTTGCAGCCCGTCGCTGAGGAACGCCTGCGCCCGATGTGCGCCCTGCGCGTATACGGCGTGAACTTCGGGCAGTTTCAAGAGGGCTTCCAGCGTCGGTTCGGGCTGTTCGGTCGCGACGAGGAGGTCCAAATCGCCGATATCCTCTTGCATGCGTCGCGCGGAGCCACAGAGTTGCGCTTGTTGGACGCCCGGCGCTTGCTGAATGGCGCGGAGCAGGTCTTGCCCACGCGGCAGGGCGAACCCCAACGGCGTGCGTCGGTGCGATTTGTGCTGGAGCTCCAGCAGTCGCAGCAGCCGTTCACGCTTATGAAGGCTCAAACCGGGCAGTTGGTCGGCGGCGCCGCTGAGAAGCGCGTGGCGCAGGCTCTCCAAGTCGTGCACGCCGAGCCGATCGTGTAGCAGTTTCGCCGTCTTCGCGCCGATGCCGGGCACTGCCATCACTTCCAAGACGCCGTGTGGAACCTGCGCCAGCAGTTGCTCGCGCTTGGGAACGACGCCCGTCTGCAGGTAGGCGAGAATCTTCTCGGCGATTGCCTCGCCGATCCCCGAAATGGCGCGGAGCGCGTCGACGCCTTGCTCGGCGATTGTCTCGATGGGCGTGGGCAAGGTTTCGAGGGTGTGCGCCGCTTGGCGATAGGCGCGCGCCTTGAACGGGCTGTCCCCCACATAGTCGGTCAGGTCGGCGAGCTCGCGCAGCTGCTGGGCGATCGCCTCGTTGGACATACCCCGATTATACCTGCCGCGTTCAGAACTGCTCCGCTTCTGTGGAGCCGTGCATGGCGAGCGTGGACGCCCGACCGCCCGTGATGGCTTCCTGCACCAAGTCGAAGTACGCCGTGCCGACGAACGCCTGATGCTCAGTCGCGCGGAAGCCCTCCTCACGCGCTTGGAACTCCGCCGCCTGTAAATCCGCATAGGCGGTCATGCCCGTCTGCGCGTAGCCGCGCGCCAGCTGGAAGGTGATGTAGTTGAGCGCGTGGAACCCTGCCAGCGTAATGAACTGGAACTTGTAGCCCATCGCGCTCAGCTCGCGCTGGAACTTGGCAATCGTGTCGGCGTCGAGCAGTTTCTTCCAGTTGAACGAAGGGGAACAGTTGTATGCCAACATCTTGTCGGGGTACTGCTGGTGGATGGCTTCGGCGAACTGTCGCGCCTCGTTCAGGTCGGGCGTAGAGGTCTCGAACCAGAGCAGGTCGGCGTAAGGCGCATAGGCGAGTCCACGCGCGATAGCCGCTTCGATGCCGTTGCGCACTGTGTAGTAGCCCTCGTAGGTGCGTTCGCCCGTCAGGAACGGCTGGTCGTAGGGGTCTATGTCGCTGGTGAGCAGGGTAGCGTTCAGCGCGTCCGTGCGGGCGATGAGGATAGTGGGCGCGCCCATCACATCGGCGGCGAATCGCGCCGCCGTCAGCTTCTGGATGAACTCGCGCGTGGGCGTCAGCACTTTGCCGCCGAGGTGTCCGCACTTTTTGGCGGAGGCGAGCTGATCCTCGTAATGCACGCCAGCGGCGCCCGCCTCGATGAGGGCTTTGGTGAGTTCGAAAGTGTGCAGCACGCCGCCGAAGCCTGCTTCACCATCGGCGACAATCGGCGCGTACCAGTAGATATCGCTCTTGCCTTGCGCGTGCTGCTTCTCGTCCTCGCGGCGGAAGGCGTTATTGATCCGCTTCACGACCGCTGGCACGCTGTTGACAGGGTACAGGCTCAGGTCGGGATAGGTCTGATACGATAGGTTCGCGTCCGCGGCGACCTGCCAGCCGCTGAGGTAGATGGCTTTCAGCCCCGCCTGCACCATCTGCACGGCTTGCGTGCCTGTGAGTGCGCCCAACGCCGCCACATAGGATTCCGTACGCATCAGTTCCCAGAGTCGTTGTGCGCCGAGCTTCGCCAGCGTGTGTTCAATCTGAATCGAGCCGCGCAACCGAACCACATCTGCGGCGGTGTAGGGGCGTTGCACCCCCTTCCAGCGCGGATTCTCCTTCCAATCGCGCTCTAACTGCAGAATTGCCTCTTGCATGCTTACCTCCTCATCGTGGCTTCCATAGCACGGATACTCCTGTCCGTGCCCTGTAGCGTCGGCGTCCCCGCCGACAAACTGTGCTGGGACAGGGGTGTCCCAGCCACGCTTTGTAGCACGGACACTCCTGTCCGTGCGCCGTGGGGGGGGGGATAGAAAAAGACCCCCACAGGTTAAAAAAAAAAAAATAAAAAAAAAGTTTAGAAAGAAGAGAAAAC
>JBKBKS010000032.1:0-15497 GCA_046294565.1 Fimbriimonadales bacterium | reverse complement strand
CCACGCTATGTGCAATCAATCGATATACTCGTAAGCGATGAGAGTGATGAACTCCACAAATTCCTCTGACAGCACCGCACGCTTGAGAATCTCGGCGGCGTCGTCGAGGCGGTGGGACATATTGCCGTAGCTCGCGTGGATGCTCGCCAGCTCCTCATCGAGCATCTGCTGAAACAGCGCAGGCGTGATGGGACGTCCGTCGGCGAGCGTCGCCTTGCGCTGGAGCCACTGCCACAGCTGCGAGCGCGAGATTTCGACCGTCGCGGCGTCCTCCATCAGATAGTTGATTGCCGCCGCGCCCACGCCGCGCAACCATGAATCGAGATAGCACAGGCTGACATTGATGTTTATGCGCATGCCGTTCTCGGTGATGTCGCCGCGGGGAAAATCCAGCAGCTGCTGCGCCGTGATTGTGCGCTGGGGCAACCGGTCGATCTGGTTGGGCGTGGGCATATGTCTATTGAACACCTCCAGCACGATGGGCACTAAGCCCGGATGAGCGACCCAAGTGCCGTCGTAGCCCTCGCTGACCTCGCGCTCTTTATCGGCGACCACCTGCGCAATCGCGCGCGCGTTCGCTTCGGGGTCATCGCGACGCGGAATGTACGCCGACATGCCGCCAATGGCGTGGACGCCGCGCTTGTGGCAACTCTGCACCACCAGCTCCGAGTACGCTTTCATGAACGGCACGGTCATCGTGAGCGTGGCGCGGTCAGGCAGCACGATATCCTCACGGTCGCGGAACTTCCGAATAACGCTGAACAGGTAGTCCCACCGCCCGCTGTTCAATCCTGCCGAGTGGTCGCGCAGCTCATAGAGGATTTCCTCGCACTCGAACGCCGCGAGAATGTTCTCAATCAGCACGGTGGCGCGGATGGTTCCGTACGGAACGCCCAGTCGCTCCTGCGCGTAGACGAACACATCGTTCCATAGGCGCGCTTCCAAGTGGCTCTCCAGCTTGGGCAGGTAGAAGTAGGGACCTGTACCCCGCCGAATCAGTTCGTGGGCGTTGTGATAGAAGTAGAGTCCGAAGTCCATCAGGGAACCTGGCGCAGGTTCGCCATCGATCATCAGATGTTTTTCGGGCAGATGCCATCCGCGCGGGCGCACGCACAGCACCGCCGTCTGCGCGTTCAGGCGATACTCTTTGCCGTCGGGGCTGGTGTATTCAATCGTGCGGCGCACGGCGTCGTAGAGGTTAATCTGCCCCTGCACGCAGTTGTCCCAAGTGGGCGCGTTGGCGTCCTCGAAGTCCGCCATGAACACCTTCGCGCCCGAGTTGAGCGCGTTGATAATCATTTTTCGGTCGACGGGACCTGTGATTTCCACGCGCCGATCGAGCAGGTCGGGGGGTGGGGTTGCAACACGCCAATCGCCTGCGCGGATGGGCGCGGTTTCAGGCAGGAAGTCGGGAATCTCGCCCGCGTTCAGCCGCGCTTGGCGCTCCTCGCGCAGGCGGAGCAGCTCCTTGCGACGCGGATTGAACTGGCGCGTCAGCTCCGCAACGAACCGCAACGCCTCTGGAGTGAGAATCGGCGCATACGCCTCCGATACGCCGCCGCGAATCTCGATGCCCTCGCCCGCCAACTGCCGATTCAAAGCCTCTCGATAGTCCATCAGTCGCCTCCATCCTCATCGTTGAGATTTTAACTGACTGGTTAGTCATTCAGAGTATACCCAACCGTCAGCGTTGTTGTAGGATACCCATTTTGGAAACGCAAAGGTACAATTGGGGCTATGTCCACGCAGCGGCTCAAGATCAAGGGCATGACCTGCGCGGCGTGCGTGCGTCGGGTGGAGGGGCTGTTGATGCGCACGCCGGGGGTGATGCAGGCGACTGTGAACCTCGCTACCGAGACCGCTGAGGTCGTGCTTGAGCAGCCTGTGACGACGGACACGCTCGTCGACGCCGTGCGCAAGGGTGGCTACGACGCCGAGCCGCTCGCGCCCGAAGCCCCCGCATCCGCGATTGCCGCCGATCGCCTGCCGCTGCGCTTACTCCTCAGCCTCGCCCTCACGGTTCCTATCGTCATCTTCAGCATGCTGTTGCCGCTGCCCGCGCCCTATCAGGGCTGGATGCTGCTCGCGCTCACGACGCCCGTGCAGTTTGGCGCGGCGTTGCCCCTCTATAGAGCCGCGTACGGCGCACTCCGACACGGCAGCTCGAACATGGAGGTCTTGGTGTTGCTGGGCACGCTCGCGGCGTTCTTCTACAGCCTCACGCTTACACTTCAAGGACACGCACATCACCTATATTACGAGACCTCCGCCGTGATTATCACGCTCGTACTGCTGGGGCGTAGTTTGGAGGCGCGAGCGCGCGGGCGTGCGAAACGCGCCCTCGAATCGCTGTGGCAAATCCTGCCGCGCGAGACGCTCCGCTGGAACGGAACCGCTTATGAGCCGACGCCACTGGAACAGATTCAAGTCGGCGACCGCCTGCTCCTGCGCACGGGCGACAGGGTTCCTGTGGACGGGGTTGTCGTGGAGGGGCGCGGCTGGGTGGACGAATCGGCGATTACGGGCGAGTCGCTGCCTCAAGAGCGTGCGTTGGGCGACCGCGTGCTGAGCGGCGCACTGCTCACCGATGGCGCATTGCACATTCAGGCACAGGCGGTCGGCAAGGCGACGATGCTGGCGCAAATCGCACTGGCGGTCGCCCAAGCGCAGGCGCAAAAAGCGAGCATCCAGCGGTTAGCAGACCGCATCTCGGCAGTGTTCGTGCCTGCTGTGGTCGCGATAGCGATGACTACGCTGATGGCATGGTACATCACCGGGCGCGACTTCGCCGCCGCGCTGGCGCCTGCTGTGAGCGTGCTGGTGATTGCCTGTCCGTGCGCACTGGGGCTTGCCGTGCCGATTGCGATGCTCACAGGCGCGACCCGCGCCGCGCGCGCAGGCGTGCTGATACGCGGATTCGAGGCATTAGAGCGCGTGCGACACATCGACACGCTGGTTCTGGACAAGACGGGCACGCTCACGCTGGGTGCGCCGCGCCTAACGCGCATACACACCGACGGCATCGATGAAGCAACCGCGCTGCGCCTCGCTGCAGGGCTGGAGCAAGCGGTGCGCCATCCGCTGGCGGAGGCAATCCTGCAGGCGGCGCACGCTCGGGGCATCGAACCCGCGCCGATTCGCGACCCCCAAGTCGTGGCAGGCGGCGGGGTAAGGGGATACCTCAATGCCCCTGCCAACGAAGCAACCCCGATAATGCTCGGCAGCCCCCGTTTCCTGCGCGAGCGGGGCATCGAGACCGACTTAGCGTGGCACGCCCCCGTGCTGCTGGCGATTAACGGGCGCATCGTTGCAGGCTTCGAGTTCGCCGACGCGCCCCTGCCCGAAGGCGCCGAAACCATCCACGCCCTGCGCCGTGCGGGGTTGCGCCTGGTGCTTTGCTCAGGCGACCGCCCCGAAGCCGTGCAAGCGTTCGCCCAGCAGGTGGGCATCGACGAGTGGTATGCCGCGCAGACGCCGCTGGACAAAGCAGCGTTGGTGAAGCGTCTCCGAGCGGAGGATAGGCGCGTCGGCTTCGTGGGCGACGGAATCAACGACGCCCCCGCGCTCGCCGCCGCCGATTTGGGCGTCGCCGTCGCTACAGGCACGCAACTCGCCGCCGCCAACGCCGACCTCATCCTGCTCAAGCCCGACCTGCGCACCCTGCTCCACGCGCTTCACATCGCCCGCGCCATCCACCGCGTGATACGCCAGAACCTCTTCTTCGCGTTCGTGTATAACACGCTGGGCATCCCCCTGGCGGCGCTGGGCTACCTCAATCCGATGGTTGCTGCGCTCGCGATGAGCCTCAGCTCCCTCTCGGTGGTGGGCAACGCGCTGAGACTGCTGCGCCTGCCGTGATAAGTCCCTCAAATATAAGAGGCTATCTAAGAATTTCAGGCTATTATTTTTGTCCCCCTCCTATGGTCTGACAAGGGTACATCTCTTGAGTTCACGCAGCGCGTGTTGGGATACAACGCCATTCGTGGCGTCGTATCGTCAGCGTCCTCGCCGACGCCCTGTGCTTGGATCGGCTCGGCATGACAGACTTTCTCGCTTCGCAATAGCCTGTCATGCCGAGCGCAGCGAGGCGTCTCGATTGCACACTTTGGAGGCGTTTTCACCTTTGAGCAACTTACGCGCAAAGCCAAAGCGCAGTGGTCGTCTGCGCTATTTAACGAGCTTGCGCGGAAAGTAAGCCTGAAAGGTTGCACCGATCCCGCGTTTCAGAAGTTGCTCCAAGTGCTGAGGCAGTGGTTCGGCTTGTCACATACTCTGTAGGAGCCGTAGCATCGCTCGGTCTAACTGATGCCCGCGCCAAGGCTCATACGCCACATCGGCGCGCTCGCTGTCGAGGACGCCAAAACTGCCTCGGAAGTTCCACAGCGCCCACCCCCAGCCCGCCTGCTTCCAAAGCGCCAGCAGGTCGCGCATCCAAGCCATCACCACAGCGTGGGGCGTATGTTTGTACGCGCCGAACTCGCCGACCATCACCCCTACCCCCTTCTGTTCAAGGGCTTTCCAACGGGCGTAGTAGGCGTCCCACAGGCGTTGCTTATCCCACAGCGTCTCGCCTTCGCGCAGTGGATACTCGGTTGGCGGACTCCACCGATCTGCGCCTTGCACCCACTCGGCGCGGTAGTGCGTCAGTCGGAACGGCTGATACCCACGCGTCGCCTGCGCCACCTGCAGCGCAATCAGGTCGTCGTTCGGCGTGCCGCCCCAATCGCGCCCATCACAGACGATTAATCGGCGCGAATCTTCCTTGCGAATGGCTTCCACCACGCGCTCGACCACCTTGCGATGCGACGCAGCGTCCACATTGCTCGGCTCGTTGAACAGGTTGAAACTCATCTGACGGTTGGGGATGCCCTGATACCGCTTGGCGAACTGCGTCCAGTGGTGGGCGCACAGTTTCTGGGCTTCCTCGTCGGTCCAAAGGTTCAACCGTTCAGGCGGCGAGGCGACGGTGTAGCCCGGCGCGCGATGGAAGTTAATCTGCACATGGATTTTGTAGCGTTCGCCGAAGCGCACGGCGCGGTCGATCTCGCGCAGCTCCTGCTCACGCAGGTGGTAGGGGTCGTCCGTATCGGTCCAGATTCGATAGTCCAACGGCAGGCGCACAAAGTTGAAACCCAGCTCGGCAATCCACTCGAAATCCTGCTCCTCGAACGGCTTATTGCTCCACTCCAGCCCGAACTTATTCAGCAGGTTGAACCCACGCCAGCGCGGCAGTTTGCGCGGGGTCGGCTCTGGTAAAGTCGCACGCTGTTGCATAATGTAGCGATTCTACCCGTTGGGGTATCCTATCGGCTCGATGCGTGGGTTCTGGTGTTGGGTTGTTAGCGCAGGCGTGTTGGCAAGTGTGTTTCCCCAGTCGTTGCCGCCGTCGGTCGCCCTCACACGGCGCATGGGGCTGGAAGGGCGCGTGATGTGGGTGGACGCCACCGCGAACCTGAACTGGCTGATCGACCGCGTTCAGGTGCAGCAGTTCGTGCGCCGTTGCCGCGAGGTCGGCGTCAATCTGATAGTGCTGGATGTCAAGCCTATCAGCGGGCAGGTGCTCTACAACAGCCAGATTGCGCCCAAGCTCACCGAGTGGCGCGGCGTGCAGGTTCCACCCCACTTGGATGTGCTGCAGGTGTTTCTGGAAGAGGCGCACGCCGTCGGGCTGGAGGTGCATGCGAACATCAATGTGCTGTCGGAAGGGCACAAGATGTTCAACACGGGTCCAGCGTATGAGCAAGCGGACTGGCAGATGGTCGCCTACTCGCGTCGGCGCACGCTGGTGTTGCCCGATGGCTCGCGCTACGATTTGAATCGCTTCGACACAACGCCGCCGCCCGATGGGATTGCCGCGTATCGGCGCAGCCCTGCGTCCCCGCCGCCCGCAGGACGCAGCTGGGCGTATGCGATACTCACCGACGACCTGCGCGTGCAGGCAGTGGTGGACGGCATGTTCGTCGCGCGTCCGCTTATGCCGCCTGAGAACGGCTGGATACTCATCGCCGACGGTCAGGCGGCGCAGAACTTGGAACGGCTCAGCACGCTTGGCACTCCACTCACCCTGCAGACGCAGCCCATCTTGCAGCCGATTGCCGAATCGGACACGGAGGGGGTTGCCGTGTTTGTGAACCCGCTCCATCCAGAGGTGCGCACGCGATTGCTGGCGATTATCCGCGAGATTTGCCAGAACTACCCCATCGACGGCTTCGTGCTGGATCGGATGCGCTGGGCGAATGTGTATACCGATTTCTCGGAGCGCACCCGCGCGGCGTTTGAAGCGCAGTATGGGCGCGTGAACAACTGGCCCGACGACATCGTGCGACCGCCTGTCCTGCCGGGCGAGGGCTACGAGCGCGGCTCGCGCTTCGCGCAGTGGGCAGAGTTCCGCGCCAGCGTGATTCGCGACCTGCTGCGTGATATCCGTCGCGTCATCGAATCGGTGCGCCCGATGCCCATCGGCGCGTATGTGGGCAGCTGGTATCCCATCTACTTTGAACTGGGCGTGAACTGGGGCAGCGATAGCTTAGCGCGTCCCTACAGTTTTGTCAGCCCCGAATATCGGCTCACCTCCTACCTGTACGATATGGACTATCTGATGCCGGGCGTGTATTACAATATCCCCTTCATGAACGAAGCTGCGCTGTACGACGGCGACGAGATACGCACGGTGGAGGGCATGACGCGCCGCGTGATGGAGTGGACGAACGGCGACCTGTTCGTCTATTCGGGGATTTACGCGCTGGACTATCAGGGCGACCCTGCGGGTTTTGAGCGGGCGATTCGCGCCGCGCGGCTCAACTCGCATGGGGTGATGCTCTTCGACGCCTCGCATATCGTGCAGTGGGATTGGTGGGACGCCATCCAGCGTGGGTTGGGCGCGTCCGAAGGCTCCGACACGCCGCTCGCGCCCCATCAACTGCCCTCGCTCCTGCCCAGTTTACGCAACGGGGGCGGCAGCTCGTGAGGTATAATCTGTCGGGGTGAACACCATGCCACGCTACAAAATTCTCACCTGGGGCTGCCAGATGAACGAGGAAGACTCCGAGCAGATGAGCCTCTATCTGCAGGAGCGTGGGTACGAACCTGCTGAGACGGTGGAGGACGCCGATGTGGTGCTGCTCAACACCTGCTCGGTGCGACGCAAGCCCGAAGATAAGGTGTTCAGCACGCTGGGCAGCCTGCGTGCGCTCAAACAGCGCAAGCCCCATCTGGTGATTGGCGTGTGCGGCTGCATGGCGCAGCTGCGCGCGGACGAAATCCGCCAAAAAGCCCCCCATGTGGATATGATTATCGGCACGGCGCATGTGGCGCAGGTCAGCGCGCTGGTGGAAGAGGTGGTGCAGAAACGCCGACTCGCCATGCGGCTGGAGCTGCCCGAACGCAAGGGCGCCATCGTCACCGACCTCCCCCAACGCAAAGTCGACCGCCAGCCGAAGTTGAAGGCGTTCGTGCCCATCCAGTACGGCTGCGACAAGTTCTGCACCTTCTGCATCGTGCCCACCACGCGCGGGCGCGAGCGCAGCCGCCCTACCGCCGATATCTTGGACGAAATCCAACGGCTCGCCGAGCGCGGCACGAAAGAGGTCATACTGCTGGGGCAAACGGTCAACTCCTACGGCAAGAACCTGCTGGAAGGGCGCGTGCCCTTCGCGCGACTGCTAACACTAATCAGCGATATTCCCGCCATCGAGCGCATCCGCTACACCTCGCCCTATCCACGCGACTTCCGAGACGACCTAATCAACGCCATCGCTGAGCTGCCCAAAGTGATGGAGCATGTCCATCTCCCGCTACAATCGGGCGACAACGAGGTGCTGAAGGCGATGCGCCGACTCTACACCGTGGAACAGTTTGAAGAGATTGTCCACAAACTGCGCGAGCGCGTGCCCGGTATCGCCATCACCACCGACATCATCGTGGGATTTCCGGGTGAGACCGACGCGCAGTTCGAGAACACATTAAAAGTGGTGGAGCGCGTGCGTTTCGACGGCGCGTATATGTTTGCGTACAGCCCCCGTCCGGGCACGCCTGCGGCGGCGATGGAACATCAAATCCCGCGCGCCGTCAAGCAGGAGCGTCTCCAACGGCTCATCGACCTGCAGAATCGCATCACTTGCGAAATCAACAGTGCGCAAGTGGGGCGCGTGTTCGAGGTGTTGGTGGAGGGGCCCAGCCAAAAAGACCCAACGAAGTTGGCTGGCTTCACGCGCGAGAACAAGATGATGCACTTCGTGGGGGCGCGCGAGCTGATTGGTCAGATTGTGCGGGTGCGCGCCGACGAGGCGCACCTGTGGGGCTTCTACGGCACAGTGGTGGGCGGGGCGTAGTAGGAATCCAGAGCGATCTGTTGAATAGAGCGAGTGATGAATCGCTGGCTAATCCGACTGCTGTTCGCGCTGGCGGTGGGCGGCGTGATGGGCAGCGCGCTCTGGAACAATATCGCCACCAATCGGCTGATTGAGCGGGCGACGGGCGAGAACCGCGCGCAGCAGACCGTCGCGCTGGCGGCGCTGGCGCAGCGCGACGACTTTTTCGACCTCATTCAGTCGCGGAGGCTGCCTGCCCGCATGCGCGTGGCAGACGGCGTGGAGGCGATGAATAACCCTGACGGCGTAAAAATCGCGTTGGCGATGTTGCGCGACCCCGACCCGCGCGTACGCGACCGATTTCTGGAGACGCTGATTCGTATCGGCAAAGACAATCTGGAGGCGGTTGCAGAGGGCTTGAAGCACAGTGACGGGAAGGTGCGCAACGGCGCGGTTCAGGCGATGATTGCGCTGGGCGAGCCGTCGCTGCCCCATGCGCTAAAGATGTTCGAAGCGGGCGAGGCACGCGCCGCTGCGACAGAGGTGCTGGCGCATTTCGGCGCAAGGAGCACGGAAGGGCTGCTGCGTATCATCGCCGCTCAGGGAGACGAGGGCTTGCGCTTAGACGCCGTTGCGGCGCTGGGACGCATCGGCGACCGCCGCGCGACGGGGGCAATCCTGCCGTTTCTCAAGCTACCGCCTGAGAAACGGCGCGTGGCGCTGTCGGCGTTGGGCAGCATCGCCGACCCATCCACCGAGCGCGTGCTGATAGAGGCGTTGCGTTCCGAGTCGGACGACCCCGACGCGCGCGCGCAGGTCGCGCTCGGGCTGGGCGCGATCGCGACGCCGAACGCGCTGCGCGCCCTCCAAGACGCGCTGGGGTCGCTTAACCTAACGGCGGCGGACGCGGCGGCGATAGGGTTCCAACGCGCAGGCGCACGCGCACTGCCTCCCTTAGCGGAGTCGGCGCGTCATCCGAACCCAGCCGTGCGTCGTCGCGTTGCCGTGGCGCTGGGCGGTATCAGTGAGGCGCAGGCGGCGACGCTGCTGGGCGCGTTGCTCAACGATCGCGAGCCGACCGTGCGACGCGCCGCCGCCGACGCGCTGGGCGCTATCGGACGCGCGGAAGCGGTTCCGATACTCGTGCGCGCGCTCAGCCATCCTGACGGCGGCGTTGTGGAGCGCGCCGCGCAGAGCCTCGCGAAAATCGGCGCGCCCGCTGTCAACCCGCTGATTGACGCGCTGGGCGACGATAACGCCACCCGCGCCTACTGGGCGGCAATCGCGCTCAGCCAGATTCCCAACGCGGAGCCAGCCCTGCTCCAAGCCGCTCAGACGCCTCGCACGCGCCGATACGCGCTCCTCGCGCTGATCGAACGCAACAGCGCGGCGGCGATACCGCTGCTCCAGCAGGCGGCAAACGCGCCCGACCCCGACCTGCGCGCGCTTGCCCAGCGCGGCTCACAACAACTCGCGCCATGAAACCGCCTCGCGACTGGCTCGGACGCGCCTTCGCGTTGCTCATCATCGCGCTCGGCGTCGCGCTGATGCTTTTCTGCTTCTACTTAGCCTACCGACAGTTCACCACGCCCCCACGCGAGTTGATGAACAACCCGACCACCAACCAGCCCGACCTCGGCAGCATCGCGACAGGCGTCTGGACAAGCTTGCGGGCAATCTTGCTGTTGTTGGTAATGGTGGTGGCAGGCGGTATGATAGCCAATCGCGGCGTGGGGTTATACCTGAATGTGCGCCGCGCGGAGCAGGAGGAGACCCGCGCGCAGCACTAGGACGTCTCGAGAAAGAGAGGCAACTGCACGCGAAAGGTGCTGCCCACCCGATACTCGCTCTCGACTTCCACCGTGCCGCCGTGTGCCTCGACGATATGCTTCACGATAGCCAGTCCCAAGCCTGTGCCGCCCTCCTCGCGCGAGCGCGCCTTGTCGACGCGATAGAACCGCTCGAAGATGCGCGGCAACGCCTCGCTAGGGATGCCGACGCCTGTGTCGGCGACCTCGATGACGGCGTGGGCGTCATGCGCGTAGGCGCGCACCGTCACGGAGCCGTGCGGCTTATTGTAGCGAATCGCGTTGCTGAGCAGGTTCAGCAACACTTGCAGAATCTGGTCGCGATTCGCCAACAATTTCAGTTCAGGCAACGGCTCGGTGTGCAACTGCACTTGGTGGCGTTGCGCTTCCGATTCCATCTCCTGCACGGCTTGCTGGATGAGCGGCGCAAGGTCGAACACCTCCTTGACTGGCGTCATCGACTCGGCGCGTGCGAGGGAGAGCAAATCGTCGGCGATACGGGTGAGTCGGTCGGCTTCCTGCACAATCAGGTTCAGGAACCGCTGGCGTGTGGCGTGGGGCATTTCGGGGTCGTCGTGGATGGTCTCCGCCAGCGAGCGGATGGAAGCTAACGGCGTGCGGAACTCGTGTGAGACATTCGCCACGAAGTCGCGTCGCACCTGTTCCAAGCGCACCAACTCGCTCTTGTCAATCAGGGCGATGGCGAAGAGGTGGCGCAAGTCGGCTTCGCCCAGATACCAGATGGTCGCTTCCGCTTGACGCTCTTTGGGGAAGCTGAAGGCGATTTCGCCCGACACGACGGACTGCCGCCGCGCCGCTTTGAGCATGAGCAGGTAGAGGTCGTAGCTGAAAGTGAGCGCGAGTAGCGATTTGCCCGTCATGTAGCGGAAGCCGAACCATTCCAGCGCGACGCGGTTGGCATGGCGCAGCATAGCGTCCTCGTCGCAAATGAGCAGCGGGATGGGCAGCTGTTCAATCAGCGCGAGGCGGCGGCGTTGCTGCCGTGTGAGCTCGAGGTTCAGCGTCTCGATCTGCTCACTGAGTTGCGCCGCATGCTCGCGCAGCGTCGTGTAGCGCAGGTACACGCGCCGCGCAAAATACAGCGCGAGCCAAATCGTGCCCAGCGCCATCGCTGTAATCGCCTCGCGCCAAGCGTTCGGCAAGTTCGGCAGCGCGGTCAGTAGGAGCAGCCCTGCGCTAATCATGAGCGACGCGGGCAGCCAACGGAAGCTCATGCCTCGAAACGATACCCGCTGCCGCGCACCGTCTGGATATAGCGCGGATTTCGGGGGTCAGGTTCTACCTTAGACCGCAGCCAGCGGATATGCACATCCACCGTGCGCGGACTGACATAAGTGCCCAAGCCCCACACATAATCCAACAGCTGGTCGCGCGTGAACACTTTGCCCGGGTGCGTAGCGAGCAGGGTCAGCAGGGCGTACTCTTTCGGGGTCATCGGCACTTCTTCGCCTGCTCGGTACACGCGCCGCGCCTCCAAATCGATCGCCACCTCGCCGAACTGAATGCGTGGGGTCGGCGCGGGCTGTGAACGGCGCAGGATGGAGCGGATACGCGCAATCAACTCCACCATGCTGAACGGTTTAACGATGTAGTCGTCGCCACCGAGTTCGAAGCCGCGTACCTTGTCCTCTTCCGCCGCGCGCGCCGTCAGAAACAGCACAGGCGTCTGGCTGTGTTGACGAATAATCCGACACAGGTCGAACCCGCTGCGGCTGGGCAGCATCACATCCAGAATCACCAAATGCGGCTGGTGTTGGTTGAACAGTTGGAGCGCATCTTCGGCGTTGTCGGCGACGAACACTTCAAGTCGCTCGCGCTGCAGGTTATACTGAAGCGTCTCGCACAGCACGGGGTCGTCTTCCACCAGCAGGATGCGCGGTTTAGCGGCGGTCTCGGCGTCGGTGTGCTTGCTCATCGCTACTCCTCCACGATGATTTCCACATTCGCGCGGGGCACAACTGCAACCGTGCCGTCATCGAGTCGCGCTTTCAGCACGCGCGCGTGCGTGCCCGATTCGATCTCCATCAGTTCGGGGGGCAGTTCGACCACTGTGCCGAGTCTCCCGAAGTAGGGTTCGCGGATGACTCGAATCGCGCTGCCAATCTCGAGGGTTTGCGCCTCGCGGGCGGGGGGCGATTCGGGCAGGCGGCTGGGGTCTTCCAACGGCACGATGATTTCGGGGCGGATGACGCCTGCGCGGATTTGCGTGGCGCCGTTGATAGAAGCCGTTCGACCTTCTAGGCTCTTGAGCAGGCGGAAGGTGCGGTTCGCCATTTGGATTGCGCCGAAGCCTTCTGTGACGATGATGGAGAGCGGGATGTCTTCCGAGCCTGTGATGGCGACGCCGATGTCGCGTCCCAAGTATTGCACGAGGTCGGTGTCGCGGATACCGCCTGCGACGATGCCGACGGCGCCGAGTTCGGCGGCGCGTCGGACGGCGTCGGCTTCCACGCTTGCGCCGCCCACCAATATCTGTCCCTGCACATCGTTGGGGATATGTTGGGCGGTGAGCGTTTCGCTGGGCGATTGCACCAGCACGCGCAGCACGCCGCGCCGCTCGCCCCCCACGCCGAAAATGCCCTGAATCAGCGCGCCCTGTGTCTCAATCACCGCGCCTTCTTGGGGCATCACTTGCACCACGCGCCCCTGCACATAGGCGTTCACATCGATGACGGTCGGCGGCTGGCGTACCCCGATGTGCCCCGTGACCTCCGAGATGAGCTCCACCGTGCCTTTCACGGGCGACTTCGCCACGCCGCGAAAAAGCCCCAAGAAGCCTCTGGTTTCGGCAATCACTTGGTCTTTCTCGACCTCATCGCCCTCCTGCACCTTGAGCGCGCTGCGGATTTGCTTGGGTTCGATGCCGAGCATCTGCGCGGCGCGCACGGTCTGCAAGATCCCTGGCAACAGCGCACGCGCCACCACCGTGTCGGGTTGCACAGTATCGCCCTCTTGCACCAGCACCTCGCCCTTGATGGGCAGGCGGCGCGTCTTCAGGATAAGCGTGTTCGCGCTAACAGTCAGTCCCGGAGTGTATGCAGTGCCCATTCGTTGCTCTCCTCACTAAGTGCGTTTGGTTTCCACGCGCAGGGCTTGCTGACGCTTCTTTTTCGTGATGCGCGCCACCAGCGCGATGCTCAGAAAGTAGAGAAACACCATCGGCAGGGCAATCGCCAGCATCGAGAAGGCGTCGCCCGACGGGGTCAGCAGCGCGCCGAGCAACATAATCCCCACAATCGCTTGACGCCAATACTTCCACATCGTCTCAGGCGTCGCCACGCCGATATGCGCCAAGAACATCAGCACCACAGGCATCTGGAAGCCCAGCCCGAACGCGAACATCATCTTCACCACGAACATCACATACTGCCCCGGATTTTGGAACAGCTGCGCGTCGGGGTAGTCGTTGAGGTAGCTCAGGAAGAAGTTGAACGCTGCGGGTAGGATGTAGTAGCCCAGCGCGACGCCCGAAAAGAACAGTATCAGGCTGAACGGTGCGATGAGCTTTACCGCGCGCTTCTCTTGCTTGGTCAGTCCGGGCGATAAAAACCCCCACAACTCGCGCATCAGCAGCGGCATCGCCAAGATAAGCCCTATCACCAGCGCAAGTTTGAACTTCAGGAAGAACGGCTCGGTGGCGTGGGTGAAGACGAACTTCGCGCCTTCAGGCTTTGTCGCGAGCAGTGGACCCGCGAGGAAGTCGTAAACATAGCCCGTGATGGCGAAGCCGACTGACCAGCCCAGCATGATGTAGATCAGCCCGCGGAAGATGCGCTTGCGCAGCTCTTCCAGATGCTCCATGAAGGTCGCCTTCGGCTCGTCTTCAATGCGCTCGTTGGGCGGCTCCACTCCTGCTGGGCTGGTCATAAGTTAGAAGATACGGTTCAGCGTCATATCGAACTCAACTACGAATCGGTTGATGATATTGCGTGCGACAGTTTGTGCGCCGCCGCCGAATCCGCCGCTGCCTCGCGTGGGGGGACCGCCGACGCCTGCGCCGACGCCAGTGCCGAGACCGCCAGCCGCGGCAGGTCCACGCGGAGCGCGTCCGCCGCCGCGCATCATCCCCTCATCTTCCGCGCCCAAGCCGCCCGGACCGCGCCCAAAGCCTGGCGGCCCGCCGAAACTGCCCGGTCCGCCAATCCCACCGCCGAACTGGTCTTGACGCACCGTGCCTTCCAGCTGAAGGGTGGTGGTCATGCGGATTACTTGTCCGATGTCGTAGGCGAAGTAGACCACACGGCGCACGGTACTCTTGGGCTTCTCAAGGCGCACGCCGCCGAGATCGATCTCGCCCGGCAGGTTGCCCGTGAACTCGTAGACAATCTTGGCGCATTTGTAGCCGCGCTCCCACTCGAAGCGTTCCAAGCGTGCGGCGACAGGAATTTGCTCGCCCACTTCCGAAACATCGCCTGAGCGCAGCGGGTCATAGCGTGTGATGGTCGCGCTCCAGCGGTCGCCCGGCTTGTAGCGGCGTGGGGGCAGCAGCGGCAGGTCGGCTGTCCACACATAGTAGACGCCCGGCTCGCTGGAGTCGATAGCGCCGCGCGAGACCTGATAGCGCACGCGCCCTGTGGTCTCAATCTCCTGATACACCGGCGCCATACGGTCGGAGTTGATGATGTTGGGCTGACCACCCATCAGTTCAATAGCGGGCGGCACAGGCGTCCACGAGATGAGTCCCAGATTGTTACGGAAATCCATCACATTCAGGTCACCCTTGAAGGTTACCTCGCGCAGGATGGTCTCTTCGGGCGATAGCCCTGAATATTGCACCTCGTTGACCTCTTTTACGAACGCCTCCACATCGTAGCGGTACATCTTGCCAGGGGACCAGCGGTAGCGTAAGAAGATGCCCTCAGCAGGAGCCTTAATTTCGTTCTCAACCGTCAGGCGCACGGAACTGCGTCCAATCACGCGCACGCTCGCGCCGCCCTCTGGGCTGTTATAGAGCGTGAGCTCGATAGTATGCTCGCCGTCGGGCACATTCAGTCGTTTGGTGTCCCATTTGTAGATGTAGTGTCCGCGTTCGCGGTCGCTGTTTAGGGCGGCGGGCGCGACGGCTTCGACAAACTTGCCGTCGATGCTCACGCCGATGAAGCCGCCCTGAGGCACGCTGCGGATGGGGAATCGGATTTGCACCACCTCGCGCACGCGCGCGCCATCTTGCGGGCGCACAATCGTAAATGGCGCTTGCGCCAACGCCATCGCGCTGCACAACATCAGGAAACCTATCGCTGCACGCTTCATTGTCTGTTTCGCCTCCACGCCCTGATTGTACCCCATCCAGCGCAGGATTCCTGCCGCCTCCCCATCGTAGCACGGACATTCCTGTCCGTGCTTAACACTGTGCGTAGCG
>JBKBKS010000031.1:0-20971 GCA_046294565.1 Fimbriimonadales bacterium | reverse complement strand
TCCTTACAAAGGCTTCCTGCACATACGACGCCTATCGTTCCTTACAAAGGCTTCCTGCACATACGACGCCTATCGTTCCTTACAAAGGCTTCCTGCACATACGACGCCTATCGTTATTCATGGCGTCGCATTTGCGTCCCAGCACTCCACGACGCCAAGGATGGCGTCGCACCGAGTGAGTCCCTTAAATGTGAAAACGCCGCCAAAGTGAGGAATGACAGGGCTTGTTTTTGGCTAAGTCGTAGTGTCGGCGTCTCTACCGCCGATAGGTGTTTGGACAAGACTGCGCAAGCCACATGTGCCGATGCTTGGACAGGACTGTGCAAGCCACTGTACCGACGCTTGGATAGGACTGTGCAAGCTGCGCGGCGCGAGCGCGCCGATAGGTCATAATATTGGGTGGGGTATCAAGTTGAGCGATTGGCTACGGATAGCGGAGCATATTGCGGGGCGTTGGCTGATTCTTGCCGTCGACGCGCTGTTGGTGGCGTTTCTCATCTATCGGCTGCTGCTACTGGCGAAAGGCACACGCGCCTACCAAGTGCTGATTGGCTTGCTGGTGTTCGTGGGCGCGCTCTATCTCAGCGACGCGCTGCGCTTGGAGACCATCCACTGGTTGCTGGATCGCATGACCACGCTGGGACCTGTGGCGTTGGTGATACTGTTCTTTCCCGAGCTGCGGCGCGTGTTGGAGACGATTGGGCGCGTGGAGTTCTGGCGTAGCACCTTGGGCGTGAGTCCTGAGGCGCCGCCGATTCAGCGTGCGATTGGCGAAGTGGTGAGCGCGGTGCAGCAGATGGCGCGCGACCGCATCGGCGCACTGATTGTGTGGGAGCGCAAGGACCGCATCGCGCAGGGCGACGGGGTCGAGCTGCAGGCGGAGGTCGGCTCGCCCCTGTTGCGTGCGATCTTCTACCCTGGCTCGCCCCTACACGACGGCGCGGTCATCCTACGCGGGGGGCAAATCGTGGAAGCCGCCGTCTACTTCCCCAAAATCAGCCAGAACCCCGAAATCCCCAACACTATGCACACGCGCCACCGTGCAGGCATCGGCGCCACGGAAGACTCCGACTGCATCGCGATTATCGTGTCGGAAGAGACGGGGCAGATTACAGTCGCAGTGGACGGCGCATGGACCCAGAATGTCGACGCCGACCACCTGCGCCGATTGCTGAGCGACCTGCTCACAGGCGAGGCGCGCCCCCACATCTTGGCGCGGATGGGCAGCGCGTTCAACACCGCACGCAAGCAGCGCGCGGAGCGGCGGGAAGCAATCCCCGCCGATGATAACCGCGCGGTCTAATCGAACAGGCTCGGCTGACGCTCCCCCTGAATCAGCGCCGCAGGCTTGGGAAACAGCGCGTCGAAGTTGGGGAATAGGCTCTCCAGACGCGCGGCGAACTTGAAGAGCTTCTCCACATAGTGTTCGCGATCCTCGTCGCCCGCGTACTCCTCCAGCAAGCCGAGACTGCCGTCCAAGCGGCGGTACACCATGATATAGTCGCCTATCTGGAACCGCTGGGCAAGCTCGTACAGCGGATGGTTGGTCTGTTTGCTCTTGTCGGTGATGCGTTCGCGTCGGCAGAGCTGCTCGATGCCAATCTCGCCGTTGAGGATTCGCAGCGCGAGGCGTCGGTAGTCGTCCGCCACCTTGTGGGGTTCGCCGTTGAGCAGATGTTCGATAGCGCGGTTGAGAAAGTCGCGTCCGAACTTCTCATCGGCGCGCGAGCGCAGCGACGCCCCCTTGAAGATGAGCTTGCCATCGTAGCCCTGCAGCACATAGTTCTTCGTTTTGACAGAGAGCATCGCCTTGTAGCGTCCGTCATAGGCGAGGCGGATGCCTTCGGGCAGGGTTTTACCTGCCGTCTCCACGAACACGACCTCATCGGCTTCGGTCTGCACTTGCGGGGGAGGTTGGAAGTAGACCCCGTCGGTGTCGATTTCCACCACAGTTCCGCCCAGCCGTTCGATCTCGGCGGCAATCTGCTTGACAATCTCTTGCCCCCGCAGGGTTACGGCTTCGGCGGCGTCGTAGTCGTTGAAGTGGAACGGCGCGCCCAGGTAGCCGTAGTAGGAGTTGATGAGTATCTTGAAAGAGCCTTGCAATCCGTCCCAGTATGCCGCTTCCGCGCCCTGTGTGCGTTTCGCGCGGGCTTTGGCGTCGAGGCGCAGGCGGCGCAGTCGCTCCAGCGTCGGCAGGAACACATCCAGATGGTCGGCTTGCGGTTTGATGCGATAGTGCAGCATGATGCTGGGGTACAGGCTCTCCACATCGGCTTTCACGATTCGGGGGATGAGACCGATTTTGCGCACTTCGGTGTAGCCGCCGGGGTACTCGCGCGCCGCCTGTTGGGTGGGGATGGCGTAGCCCTGCGCGAGATAGGCGCGGATGAACATCAGGTTCGCCTTCTCGCCAGTGCCGATGACGGCGAGGTTCTGCAGCACATCGGGCAACATCTGGCACTGGTAGAATTCGGTGGGCAGGGTGAGGTCGGCGAGTTGGCGCGTCTCGTGAACATCCTGCAGGCAGTAGCGGCGCACGAGGTCGGGGTCGGCGCGCCAGAGTTCGGGGATTTGCTCGCGCTCCAAGTAGATTCGGTCGGGCGCGGCGATGCCGAGCTGCTGCGTCGCCTCCTTCAGCCCATAACTTTCTAAATCCCCTCTGCCGATGTCGAAGCGCTGTAGGGTGAGGTAGGTGTCTATGAGGTGGCGTCCATGCACATAGGCGGGGGTGAAGGTGCGGCTGTTCGCGCCGATGATGCACGGGCGCGGCGCTCCGAAGCGCACCTCGGAACCGTCGCGCCCCAGACCCAACGGCACGCCCAACGCCTTCGCCCGCGCCGCCAAGTAGGGCATATCGAAGCCGAACAGGTTATGTCCCTCCATCACATCGGGGTCTAACTGCCTCACCCGCACAACGAACTGCTCCAGCAGGCGTTTCTCCGCGCCCTCCAGCACCTCCTCGTAGCCGCGCGTGTCGCTGAGCGCAATCATCAGCACCCGCGCCCCCGACTGTTCGGGCGTCAGCGTGCTGGTCTCGATATCCACCTGTAGGCGATGCAGGTCTTGGAAGGTCATGCCTTTGAACAGCGTCTTGCCTGAGAGCATCAGGTACTGGCGCGGGAGCGAGTGGTAGGCGAGGATTTCGCGATGTTCGTCGCGTAGCGCACGCCGTAGGGACTCGAACGCCTCACGATGGTCGCAGAAGGCGATATACTTCAGCATCCGTCGCCCCTCCAACTCGCCTTGCAGCTCGCGCCACTCCACATCGGGCATCGCTATCGCGGTATCGCTGAGCAGCCACGGGCGGAACGGCTCGTCTTGCAAGCGGATTTTGCCCTCCTCGCGGATAAACAGGCGGATATGGCTGTTCACCGCCTCCACCGCCACGATGAAGGGCGTGGGGTCTTTGCCGAACAAGACCGGATCATACTCCAGCGTGGGCGTGCTGGGTGGCGACTTGTCGGCGACACACTCACCCTCCATAAACAGTTGGGGCTGGTCGGGCATACTGCGATTATACCTGTTCGGAGGGCGTTTACGCATATTAGCAGGAGAGCGCGTCGCCGCCTTGAATCACACACTGGGAGGCAACTATGCGAACCCTATGGCGACTCGGACTGGGATTGGCGTTGATGGGCGCGCTGGCGTTGGCAGGGCGCGGCGCGTACGCGGAAGCACAGCGCGTCGAGATTGTCCAGCTCTTCAACGGGCGCGACCTGTCGGGCTGGAACGCCTACTTAGCCGACCCTAATGTGAAGATGGAGGATGTATGGCGCGTGGAGGGCGGAATCCTCATCTGTAAGGGCGAACCACTGGGCTACCTCTACACCGAGAAGGACTATAAAAACTATATCTTGCGCGTGGAGTGGCGCTGGGCGCCCGATAAAAAACCGGGCAACAGCGGCATATTACTACGAACGCATGGCGAACACAAAATCTGGCCCCGTTCGGTGGAGGCGCAGCTCTTGCACACCAACGCGGGCGATTTCTGGCTGATTGACGGCGCGCCGCTACAGACCGACCCTGCGTTCATCGATAAGAACACTGAACGCCACCGCTGGCGCAAAAAGTCTGTCGAGAAGCCTGCCCCCGAATGGAACCAATATGAGATTATCGTCTACAAAGACCGCATCCTGCTGCGTGTGAATGGCGAGCTGGTCAACGAGGGTTCGGGCGCGGAAGAGATTGCGGGCAAGATTGCGCTCCAATCGGAGGGCGGCGAAATCCACTTTCGGAAAGTCGAGCTGATTGTGCTGGATTAAGCGCGACGCCCCCTCTCCCGATGCGTGGGCGAGGGGGTTGGAAGTGCAGGCAATTCACTCGCGTTCCGAGACGGCCTCTAAGAATTTATTGACAGTTGCCTGCGTCGCCTCGATTGGGGCAGTTGCGGCAAGGGGTTCCGTTCGCGCGGCGCGCGGAGATGCCCCACAGGTTGAACTGGTTCTGGTAGGGACCCGGCTCGCCGACATCGAAGATACGCGCCTGCTTGCCGTCCCATGTTTGAGCGGTGCTGTTCGCGCCCTCGCGAACGCGCCCCTTCACCGTGCGGGCGTGCCCATCCACGAAGTTCGCGCCTGCCAAACCGTTATGACGCGCCTGCAGATAGGACTGAATCGTGGTGGGCGGACCCAGCGTGCCGTCGTACAGCATCGAGGTCTCGACAGGGTACTCGATCTGAGCCAGCGCCACAGGCGGGTTTTGCTGAATCAGCCCGGGCACATTCCCGTCCTCAAACACGCACCAGTTGAAGATGTAGCCCGAGTAGCGGAAGTTCGGCAGGGGGCACACAGGCACGCCGAACGAGCCGAAGCTGCCCGCCACATCGAACGCCTGGCGGTCGGACGGACATAGCACGATGTCGGTGTTCTTGATGTAGGGATACATCGCGTTGTAGAGCGTGAAGATACACGGCTGGTTGTTCTGACTGCTCAGATAGATGCTGAACGGGAACCGCTCGTCGTAGTCCTGCACATATTGCAGCACGCCCAGAGCAATCTGCTTCATGTTATTAGTACACTGGGTCTGACGCGCCTTCTCGCGCGCCTGCGCAAATACGGGGAACAGGATCGCCGCCAAAATCGCGATGATGGCGATCACCACCAGCAACTCAATCAGGGTAAAGCCTTTGCCTCGCATAATACTTATTAGATTTGTCTCACAGCACAGAAGTTCCTGCTGAAAACCTTACGGGGATTGGCGAAAGCGGGTATACTTTTGATATGGCGCAACTAAAAGCGGGCGCGGCGAAGGTGGATATCACGCCCGACCTCACGAAGATTCGGATTCAGTTAGGCGGCTACGGCGCGCGGCTGAACATGCCCCCACGCGGCGTGCATGACCCTATCTACGCGCGTGCGCTTGCCATAGAGTTGGGCAGCCAGCAAGCTGTGATTGTGGCGTTAGACCACCTGCTCATTCCTGGCAGCCTGACGCGCCGAGTGCTGGAGGCGACAGGTCTGCAAGCCGAGCAGCTATTTATGAGCGCGAGCCACACGCACTGCGCGCCCGACTCGATGGGGCTGAACGAGCGGATGCGGTTCCCTCTGCCGGGCGTGGGCACATTCCTACCGGAGTTTCTGCAGTTCACGACGGAGCGTGTGGCGCAAGCGGTGCAAGCGGCGCGTCGTGCGCTCAAGCCTGCCGCGCTACGACTCAACGCGGCGGAGCTGCCCAATCTCAACCGTAATCGGCGCGGACGGCGGCTGGTTGACCCCACGATGAGCGTCGCGCTGCTGGAAGATATGCGGGGCAGACCGATAGCTGCGCTGGTGGTCTACGCCGCGCACCCGACCATCTACCCCCACACGATGATGGAGGTCTCCGCCGAGTTTCCGGGCGTGCTGCAGCATATGGTGGAGCGCGAGCGGCGCGGCGTGGTCGCGCTGTACCTGAACGGGGCGCAGGGCGATGTCTCACCTGTAGCGGACGAGGGCGCAGACGACCACGATCGGGTGCAGCGGTACGGGGCGCAGCTGGCGCGCCATGCCCTGCGTCTCCTACGCGATGCCCAACCCGCCGCGCCGAACCTGCGCATGCGTCAAACGGTCGCGCGCCTGCCCGAACCGCAGCCCCATCCTGAGTTTATGCAGTCGGCAGGGCGCGAATACAAAGTGCCCGAAGCGTTGCTGAAGCAACTGGCAAGCCAAGTTGTGCCCCCCAGCGCCCCTATTAGCGCGCTTGCGCTGGGCAATCTGCTACTGGTGGGGTTCCCAGGCGAGCCGATTAGCTCGCTGGGGCTGCAAACGCGCGAGCTGGGGCGCGAGGCGGGCATGCGCTATGTCGCCCCTGTCGCGTTAGTGAACGAGTGGATTGGCTACATCCTTACGCGCCACGAATACATCAAGGGCGGCTATGAGGCGACCGTCTCATTTAATGGACCCGACGCAGGCGAGGCGGTTATGCAAGCGGTGCGCGAGGCGACGCGCACGATGGGATAACGCGCTGGCGCGGCGCCCCGCGCCGCCTTTCAAGGGTCTCACGGGGTGAAATCTGTGTCGGGCTTCACGCGCCGGGGGAAGGCAGCCAGCAGGCGCGCCGCGTTCGCCACATCGTCCAAGTGGAGCAGTTCGCACGGCGTGTGCATGTAGCGCAGCGGCACGGAGACCAGCCCTGTCGCCATGCCCGCCTTGTTGAGCTGCATCGCGTTTGCGTCGGTGCCTGTGCCGCCGCCCGCCGCCTCCAACTGGTACGGGATGCCCTCCGCCTCTGCCGATTCCACCAGCATCTCGAACACGCGCGGATTGATGTTCGCGCCGCGACAGATGACGGGCCCCTTGCCAGGGCGCATCTCGCCCACGCGCCTTTTGTCCACGGTGGGGTAGTCGGAGGCGTGAGTGACATCGACGGCGATGCCCACAGGCGCGTCGACGCCGTACGCGCTCGTGCGCGCGCCGCGTAGCCCCACCTCCTCCTGCACAGTAGCCACGGCGTACACGGCGGCGGTCGGGCGGTCTTCACTAAGCAGTCGCAACGCCTCCGCCACGATAAACGCGCCCATCTTGTTGTCGAACCCGCGCGCCGTCGCGAAGCCGTTCTGCAACTCCTGAAACTCCACCGCGAAAGTCACAGGGTCGCCGATGCGTACTTTGGATTGCGCGTCGTCCTTGTCTTTCGCGCCGATGTCAATCCACAGGTCGTGCAGTTTCGGGGCTTTATTGCGCTCCTCGTCGTCGAGCAGGTGGATAGGCTTTTTGCCGATGACGCCGGGGATCGAACCATGCTTCGTATGCACCAGCACGCGCTGTCCGACAGGGATCACGGGGTCGTGCCCGCCGATGGGACCGAAGTAGAGGAACCCTTCGTCGGAGATGTATTTGATGATGAAGCCGATTTCGTCCATGTGTCCCGCGAACATCACGCGCGGCGTCCCCGATTCGTTGAGGGCGGCGATAGTGTTGCCCATCACATCGGTGTAGACGCGCTCGGCGAACTCGCGTGTGTAGGCGCGATACACTTCGGCGGCGCGCTGTTCGTAGCCTGACGGCGACGGCGCGTTCACAATAGCCTTCAGAAACGCCAACGATTCTGCTCTCATAGGGTCTCTCCTGTTTTGCGGATAAGGTTCGCCATTTCGATGGCGCTAAGCGCGGCTTCACTGCCTTTGTTGCCCATTTTGCCGCCCGCGCGCGCCAATCCCTGCTCAAAAGTGGCGTCAGTGAGGATGCCCAGCGCGATGGGTTTGCCTGTCTCCACCATCAAGCGCATCAGCGCGCTGCAGACTGCGCTGCTGATATGTTGCGCGTGGCTGGTCTCGCCTTGCAGCACCGCGCCAAGACAGACAACCGCGTCGTATTCATTGGAGTGGACGCACTCGCGCGCGACTATGGGTATCTCCCAGCTGCCCGGCACAGCGTAGATATCGATGGCGTCGGGGTTCGCGCCGTGGCGCAGCAGGGTCTGGATTGCGCCCTCTCTTAGGCGGTCGGTGATGAGTTCGTTATAGCGGCTCACGACAATCGCAAATCGCAAGCCCTGTGCGCTCAGGTTGCCCTCGATATGGCTCATCGCGCTAATTTATACCTGATGCGTCTACCGCAGTCCTTTCTCGCGGAGCAGGGCGTCCATCCACGCTGCATCGTCCGCACGAAACGGCGGGGGCGGCGGCGGCTGCGTGTAGTCCACCACATCCCCATACCCACCATCCACATAGCACCGCTCCAACAACGCCTGCAAGTCCACCCCCACCTGCTCCCCCGCCAACGGCACAGGAAACACGGGCAGACGCTCCCGCACCGTGCGCGGATACAACCAGTAATGCTCAGGGTCGTCCACGCAGCTGACACTCACCATATAGTGCCACTCGAAACGCACCTGCTCGCGCACGCGATGCCACGGCGCCGCCAGCGTGTAGTCCCCCCCGCGCAACAGGTCAATCTCCACCAGATGCACAGCGCTTTTGAGGATTTCGGCTTGCTTGCGCAAGTAGAGCGCGCGCCCCTGCGTGTTGGGTTCCTTGTTGGTGGGGCTGAGCACTTCGATTACGGTGATGAGGCGCATCTGCTGTTCGGTGTCGTAGATGTGGATTGCGCCTTCGGTGTGTTGGCGGGCGTCGACTTGGAGCAGGAGGGGCGGGTCGTAGGTGCTGGGGCGTGTGGCGACGCTGGTGGTGGGGGCGTGCGTGGTTTGCATCAGGGCGACATCGGGCACGATGGCGCGTTGGCTGGTCTCGATGTAGACGCGCTCCTCGATGTTGACAAAGTAGCGCGGACGCAGCTGTGTCTGTAAAGCGTCGGCGGCGTAGGTGATGAGCCGATGATGCACACCGCCCCAGAAGCGTCGCTGTTCCAAGTAGGGGTTCATGCCAGGGAATGGATTGGTCATCGCGTTGACGCCTCCGAACGAATTATACCGCATCCACAGCTTGCTGGAGTCGGCTGTATTCGTGGGGGTTGATTTTGTGTCCTGTGGGGTCGGTACAGTAGAAGCTCAGCACGGCGCGCCCTGCCCACAGCCCGAAGCGTGCGCTGTGGATATTCCACCCCAGTTGCGAGAGCGCGTAGGCGGCTCGGTAGAGTGCGCCCAAGTCGGGCGCGGTGTGTAGATCGACCACTGTGAAGGCGTCGGAGGCGTCGTCGTGGATTTGGAGTTGGCTCACGCGCAGGGGTGCGTTGGGGTCTTTTTCGTGTTCGCGTAGCAAATCAGCGACGGCGCGTTCGCCCCGCAACACTTGGCGTAGCGCGCGCTCCAAGATGGCGCACTGGTTCGTTGAGAGCGGACGCGAGCGCACAGTGACGCCGAGGGTGTCCAGCGCGATGCGGGGCGCATCCTCACGGGTCAGCACCCGCGCCCATGCGACCTCCACATCGAACGCATAGAGCGCGCCTGCAATCTTGCTCAACAGTCCGGGTTGGGGGTCGTCGAAGGTACACAGGGTCAGCTCGGTGCAGGGGAGGTCGGGCGCGCTGTGGAACTCCACCACAGGTCCCTCGCCTGCCCGCACGCGCTGGATGTAGTGAATGTGCAGGCTAATCTGTTCGGGGGGGGTGTTCAGCAGGTAGCTGGAGGGCATCTGCTCGATGTGCGCGGCGATGGCGGCGTCGGCAATCGGGTGTTGCGCGAGGGCGCGTTGCAGGCGTTTGCGCACGGCGGTCAGCGCTGGCGTTTCGTCGGGCAAGCCTTCCTCCAAGGCGCGCAGGCTGCGACGATAGAGCTCGTGCAGGAAGCTCGCCTGCGCGGGCGTCCAGATGCGTTCGCCCACCGCTTGCGTGTCGGCGCAGGTCAGCAGGTAGAGCATTTGCAGTCGTTCGGGCGTGTTCACGACGCGCGTGAACTCGCGGATGGTCTCTGGCAGGTGCAGGTCGCGCTGGCGGGCGGTCTGCGCCATCAGCAGATGGTAGCGCACCAGAAACTCCACTTCGGCAATCTCCGTCTCGCTCCAGCCGATGGCTTGCAGGCTTTGGCGAGCGATATCCGCGCCCGATTCGGCGTGCGAGCGTGTGCGGTCGATTTTGCCTGCGTCATGGAGCAGGAGCGCCATATAAAGCAGTTCGGGCGCGGGCAGCTGTTCGAGGATGGCGCGCCAGAGCGGGTTGCCCTCGCCGCGAGCGTAGCTGTCCAGCAGTCGGATTGCCTGCAGGGTATGCTCGCCGACGGTGTAGTCGTGAGTGGGGTCGTCTGCAGGCAGGGTCATCAGGGGCGCGAAGGGTGGGAACGCCCAGCCCAGCACGCCGAGCCGCGCCATCGGCGCCAGCACGCGATACACCTCGCCAGGGCGGCTGAGCAGTTCGCGCAGGGTTGCCCCGACGGCGTGTGGCGCAGGCGGCGCGGCAGGGGTCTCCAAACGCGCCTCAATCGCCGCGCTCAGTCCCAGTTGATAGCGTTGCGCCAGCAGGAAGCAGAGCAGTCGCCAATCCAAGGGTTCCTTATCCAGCGCAGGCGCGGGCGTGATTTGGCGGTTCACACTATCCAGTCCGACTCCCAGCACCAGCGGCGCGTTCGCGAGCCGCTCGATGCCGCGCGCCGTCAGACGGGCGTGGTCGCTCAGCGCGGTATAGACCTCGCGCAGGAGCTTCGTGCGCTCGACGCCCAGCCTTTCGGCGAGTTCGCTCTGCTTGGCGAGCGTAAGCTGTTCGCGCGCCTCGCCGCTGATGGCGTGCAGCAGGGCGCGATAGCGTTGTAGGGCGCGTGTGGCGCAATCCAGCGCATCCGCCTCGCCCTGCGACAGGATGCGCTCGTCCACCAGCATTTCGAGGACGCGCTCGTGGGGGACGCTGTAGCGGGCTTGCGCCATCCAGTTGAGGGTGTGGCGGTCGCGCAGCCCGCCGCGTCCCTCTTTCAGGTTAGGCTCAGAACGCAGGACGCCTGCGCCGAGCTTCGCCCAACGCGCTTGACACTCCCGATACCGCTCCAGTGTGAAGCCTGTAGGGTCTAAGCTGCGCCAGAATCGCTCCGTGAACGCCTCGCCTAACTCAGCGTTGCCCTCAATCGGGCGCATCTCCAGCAGCCCTGTGCGGGTTTTGTGGTCTAAGGCGTCCAAATCGTCCATCAGGCGATAAGCGTAGCCGACCTTGAGCTTGGCGTCGGTATAGAACACCTGCATCATCGCTTGGAAGAGGTGTTTGACAAGCCGTTCGGTGAAGGGGTCTGCTTCCTGCGCGGGTACAAAGGTGAGGTCGATATCGGAGTAGGGCGCGAGTTCGCGTCGTCCGTAGCCGCCCGTTGCCAGAATCAAGATAGGGCTGACGCTGGGCGGGGTCATTTCGCGGGCGGCGTGCGCCCATGCCCGCTGATACAGCGCGCGCAGTGTGTTGTCCAACACAGTCGCGTACTGCGTCATCCACGCCTCTATCGGCGCGGAATCGCTGACCAGCGCGTCTATCAGATGTTGACGCGCGGCAACGAGCTGCGCCGCGACGCGCTCATATCGGTCGGCGACCGTAGGCATCGGCACAGAGTGTACCTAACTATTTATCCACCGCAACCTTCACGCGCTTGCGCAAAGTCGCCTGCGCCGCCGCCAGACGCGCTATCGGCACGCGGAACGGCGAACAGCTTACATAATCCAGCCCCACCTCGTGGCAGAACGCAATGGAGTCGGGGTCGCCGCCGTGCTCGCCACAGATGCCTACTTTCAGGTCGGGACGCACCGCCCTGCCCAAGTCGAACGCCATCCGTATCAACTTGCCCACGCCGTCGCGATCCAGCGTGACGAACGGGTTCTCTGGCAGGATTTTGTGTTCCACATAGTGGGCGAGGAACTTGCCCTCGGCGTCGTCGCGGCTGTAGCCGAAGGTGGTCTGCGTGAGGTCGTTCGTGCCGAACGAGAAGAACTGCGCGTATTGCGCAATCTCATCGGCGGTGAGCGCCGCGCGCGGGATTTCGATCATCGTGCCGAACTTGTAGTCCACGCGCACGGCTTCGCGCTCCATCACCTCTTTGGCGACGCGCTCCAGATGCTCGCGGGCGAGTTTGAGCTCGTTCACATGCCCCACGAGAGGGATCATCATCTCCACATGAGGTTCGTAGCCGCGTCGGGCGGCTTCCGCCGCCGCCTCTAAAATCGCTGCGACCTGCATCTCCACGATTTCGGGATAGAGCAGCGACAGGCGCACGCCGCGCAAGCCCAGCATCGGGTTCGCCTCATGCAGTTCCTCCACACGCTGCAGCAATCGGCGCTTCTCGGCAAGCGCGTCGGAGTCGGGCGCAGTGATCTCCAACTGCGCCACTTCGCGTATCAGGTCTTCGTAGCGCGGCAGGAACTCGTGTAGGGGCGGGTCAATCAGGCGGATAGTCACGGGCAGCCCGCGCATCACTTCAAAGATTTCGAAGAAGTCCTGTCGCTGGAAGGGGAGCAGCCGTCCGAGCGCTTCGCGCCGCTCTTTCTCGGTCTTGGCAAGGATCATCTCCTGCATGATTGGCAGGCGTTGCTCGCCGAAGAACATATGCTCGGTGCGCGCCAGCCCGATACCTTCCGCGCCGAACTCGAGGGCTTTCGCGGCGTCGTGCGGGTTGTCGGCGTTCGCACGCACGCGCAATCGACGAAACTCGTCCGCCCACTGGAGCAACAGGTGCAGTTCGTCGCTCATTTCAGGCTCGACTGTGGGCACGGCGCCCTTATACACTTTGCCCGTGCTGCCGTCGATACTGATAAAATCGCCCTCGCGCACAATAGTTGGCTCGCCGTTCATCTCGACGGCGAATAGGTTCTCGTGTTCGTCGACGCTGATGGACTCGCACCCTGCCACGCACGGGATGCCGAACCCACGCGCCACGACGGCGGCGTGTGAGGTCATTCCCCCACGCGCCGTTAGAATCCCCTTAGAGGCGAGCATGCCGCCCACATCGTCGGGGTTGGTTTCGGGGCGCACGAGGATGACGGCTTCCGTTTTACCCTGCTCCATCGCGCGTTTGGAGTCGAACACGGCGCGTCCGCTCGCCGCGCCGGGCGATGCGCCCAGCCCCTGCGCCAGCAAGGGATACTCGCCTGTCGCCAGCGCACTCTCGTCTAAGTGGGGATGGAGCAGTTGGTCTAAGTGGCTCGGTTGCACGCGCAGCACGGCTTCGTCGCGCCCAATCAGCCCTTCCTGCGCCATGTCGACGGCAATCTTCACGGCGGCGCGCCCTGTGCGCTTGCCCACGCGACACTGCAACATCCACAGCCGACCGCGCTCCACTGTGAACTCCAAATCCATCATATCGCGATAGTGGCGCTCCAGCCGCTCGGCGATTTCAAGGAACTGCTGATAGACTTCGGGCATCCGCTCTTGGAGTGCGCTGAGGGGCAGCGGGGTGCGTACGCCCGCCACCACATCTTCGCCTTGCGCGTTCGGCAGGAACTCGCCGTACAGGGCGCGCTCGCCTGTGGAGGGGTCGCGCGTGAACGCCACACCCGTGCCCGAATCGTCCCCCATGTTGCCGAACACCATCGCCTGCACATTACACGCAGTGCCTAAGTCGTGGGGAATTTTCTCGCGTTCGCGGTAAATCACGGCGCGCTCGTTGTTCCACGAACGAAACACCGCCTCAATCGCCATCTCCAGCTGCTGATAGGGGTCTTCGGGGAACTCTTTGCCCTGCTCGCGCACAATCTGTTTAAACTCACTGACTAACTCTCGGAGCGCGTCGGCAGGGACTTCGGTGTCTTGCTTGACGCCCAGCCGATGCTTCAACGCCTCGAATCGCTCCTCAAAGAGTCGCTTGGGAATGTCCATCACTACATCGCTGAACATCATTACGAAGCGTCGGTAGGCGTCGTACACGAAGCGCGGGTTCTTCGTGAGCTGGATCATGCCTTCGGCAGTCGCGTCGTTCAAGCCGAGGTTGAGAATCGTGTCCATCATGCCGGGCATGGAGAACTTCGCGCCAGAGCGTACGGAGACGAGCAGGGGGTTCGTGGGGTCGCCGAACTTTTTGCCCACGCGCCCTTCCACAATCTGCATCTTTTCGCGCACTTCATGCATCAGCCCATCGGGCAGACGCTGACGCTTCATGTAGCCGCGGCACACATCGGTCGTGATGGTAAAGCCGGGCGGCACAGGCAGTCCGATATTGGTCATCTCGGCAAGGTTCGCCCCCTTCCCGCCGAGCAAATCGCGCATATCCGCGCTGCCTTCCTCGAATAAGTAAACTCGTTTCATAGTTGCCTCCAGTAAGTCGTTCGCATGAATGACGCGACGGCGGCGTCCGCTTCGCGCCCGCGTCGTTGGGGGCGAAATCACATATATTATGACATATTTCGGCGGGGACGCACTGTGGCTTGGACAATCCTGTCCAAGCGCATCTGCACGGACAGGAATGTCCGTCTGTGGAGGTTGTCAGGTTTTGCGAACAACCGTCATAATCGCGAGGTATGATAGGGAATGATGCGCCAATCCGTGAAGTATGAGCGCAGCGGCGATGCGCAGAACCGTTTCGGGAGGGGGCAGAGGTGCGAGTGATTGGGGTGGACGGTTGTCGCGGCGGCTGGCTTGCGGTCGTGCTGGAGGTCGGCACACCTGCGCTCCAAGTGCAGGTACACATGCGCTTCGCAGAGGTTCTGGACGCCTATCCCGACGCGCAGGCAGTTGCGGTGGATATGCCGATTGGGCTGTGGGAGTCGGCGCGTGCGCGGATGCGCCCGTGCGACGCGCAGGCGCGCCAACGCTTGGGCAAACGCGCCAGTAGCGTATTCATTCCGCCCACCCGCGCCATGCTGAACGCCGACTCCTATGCGCCGCTGCGCACGCTGGGGCTGAGCGTGCAGGCGTATCACCTCATCCCGCGCATCCGCGAGCTGGACACGCTGCTAACGCCTGATATGCAAACACAAGTATGGGAGTCGCACCCAGAGTTGAGCTTCGCCTCGATGGTGGGCGCGCCGATGGAGCATTCCAAACGCACTCCGCAAGGCATAAGAGCGCGCTTCGACGCCCTGCAGCGCGCCCTGAACCTCAACGCCGACGAGTTAGAATCGCGCTGGCAAGCCTGTCGAGCGGCAGGCGCACGCCTCGACGACCTGCTGGACGCCTGCGCCCTCGCTTGGAGCGCCATGCGCCACACACAGAGTCGCGCCGAACAGTGCATCGGCGTACCTGAACGCGACGCACGCGGACTGCTTATGACGATCCGTTTTTAGTAACTAAGGCATGGATACGAAACCGCACGGCGACCGAAAGGTTGCCCAACGGACCGCCCACGATGCCAATCGCCCCCATATCGAGGTCTTCAAAGTAGAAGAAGAACCCCAACGCGCCGTCAATCGAGAAGCCGCCATGCACCATGTTCTGACCAGGCACGCGCAGCAGAACGACATCCCGCAACACCACGCGCGGTCGCTTGAACACGCCCCGAATCACAGTCGGCAAGAGCGACTCCAAGTCCTCGTGGCGCGTCGGCTCGCACATCTTGATAAACCCCTCGTGGTCGGCGAAATGGTCATAAAAGTAGTTCATAATCGCGTTCAAGTCCGTATCGTTCTGCAGTTTCTTGCGCAGCATGTTAAATTTGCCTGGTGTCACTGCCATCGCCTCCGTGCTTAACGGTTTCGGCGCGAGGTATACTTTTCCTGCCATGAGCGACGCACGAAAACTGCGACTGGGGCTTCCCAAGGGCAGTCTGCAAGAGGCGACCTTCCATCTCTTTCGCAAGGCGGGCTGGGATTTCAAGATACCTTCGGGACGCTCCTACGAGCCGATCTCCGACGATGTGGAACTGGAAGCGATTCTGCTGCGCCCTCAGGAGATTCCGTTGTATGTGCAAGACGGCGTGCTGGATGCTGGGGTCACAGGCTACGACTGGATCCAAGACTGCGGCGCGCAGGTACACGAGGTGCTGGAGCTGCAATACTCCAAGAACACGCGCAACCCCATCCGCATCGTGATTGCTGTGCATAACGAATCCGCCATCCAGAGCGTGACGGATTTGCAAGGCAAGCGCATCGCGACAGAGTATGTGCGCCTGACGCAGCGATACTTGCAGCAGCAGGGCGTGCAGGCGCAGGTGGAGTTCTCGTGGGGCGCGTGCGAGGTGAAAGTGCCCCACTTGGTCGACGCGATTGTGGTGAACACCGAAACGGGCAGCTCGCTTCGGGCGCACAACCTACGGATTCTGGAAGTGATTCTGCACTCCACCACGCGCCTGATTGCCAACCATGCCGCGTGGCAAGACCCGTTCAAGCGAGAGAAGGTGGAGAGCATCGCGCTGATGTTGCAAGGCGCGCTGAACGCGGGCAAGTTGGTGGGGCTGAAGATGAATGTGCACGAGTCGCGCTTGGACGCGGTGCTGGCGGAGCTGCCCGCGTTGCGCAAGCCGACGCTCGCCCCACTCAGCGACAAAGGCTGGTACGCCATCGAGACCATTTTAGACGAGGGTCAGGTGCGCGAGATTATCCCACGCTTGCGCAAAGCGGGCGCGGAAGGGCTGGTGGAGTATCCGCTGAACAAGGTGATTCCCTAGGCCTGCCCCCATAACAGCTCCAGCAGGAGGGCTTCATAGCGTTGGCGCAGGGCGGCGTTGGCGTAGCCGATCCAGCCGACGGGCGCACGAATGTCCAGCGGCGTGCGCAGCGGCTCGCCCTTCAAGTCGGTCACCTGCACGCCCAGCTCCTGCGCAATCAGGGCGGTGCAGATATCGTAAGGGTGGCAGGTGAGCGGCGAGACAGGCAACCCCATCTGCGCGAACGCCCACGGACGCACATCGGCAATCAGGCGGTCGCGTCCGCTCATCAGCTCGAACAGTTGCCCGCCAGTGGAGGCGTACTGGTCTTCGAACACACGCGGGTTGACGCTCTCGCCAAGCGCGCGCGCCCAGAACTCCGATTCGAGCGCCGCAATCTGTCGTTTGCCTTCGGGGAAGAGCTTGACGAACGAGGCGAACCCGTGTTCGAGGGTAGCGGCGCGGCTGGGGGCAAGGCGCGCCGGCTCGATGGCGCCTGTGAGCATATTGTGCCGTTCGACATGCGCCCCCTGACCGCGCGCCGCCCACAGATGATACGATAGATATTGCCGCGTGGTGGGCAGCTCGGTCTGCATCGCCACAATCACATGCTCCAGCGTGGTCTCGCGTCCAAAGTTCGGCGCAATCGCGCTCAGCAGCCATGCGCTGCGCTTGTCGTACATCAGCGGGCGCGTGCCGTCGATGGGGTCAACAATCAGCAGGAACTCCGCCTCGCGTGCTGGCGTCCCTTCGGGCAGGGGATACCAGCCGTCCTCGCTGATGCCCTCAGCAATCAGCACAAACGGCGACTCCTGCGCCCACTCGCGGCAGAGGTCGATCAGCAAACTCTCGATGTGCGCGTCAATGGCATACTGCGTGTCGCCCTCGGCGTCGTGGCTCACCTGCGCCAACGCCACGGGGTCTTGAGAGCGCATGTGGCGATAGAGGTGGTCGCGCAGGCGTAGGTGCAGCTGGCGCAGTCGATTCTGGTAGAAGCTCACCTCGCGGCTCAGCAGCAAGCTCATAACGCGCCTAATTTTACCCTACCCATCGGGTATAATCGGGCTAAGATGACTATGCGTTCTAATGTAGGTGATGCAATCAAGATCGATGGTTCCTATGGCGAAGGCGGCGGGCAGATACTGAGGACAGCTTTAGCCATATCGATGATAACGGGTCAACCTGTTGAGTTTTACAACCTGCGTGTGAAGCGTCCGAACACAGGGTTGCAACCTCAGCATCTGACGGCGATTCACGCCGCCGCCACGATTAGCAACGCGCGCGTCTCAGGCGCGATGATTGGCTCGACCGAGCTGCGCTTCGAGCCTGGCGAAGTGATTGGCGGCGAGTTCATGTTCGACATCGAGGATGTCTCTGGTCAGGGTTCGGCAGGCGCGCTGGCGTTGGTCGCGCAGACGGTATTAGTGCCCCTCGCGCTCAAAGGGCAATCCGCAAAAATCACGATTATCGGCGGCACACATGTGGGCTGGAGTCCCGGCACGGACTACATGGAGTTTGTGTATCTGCCTGCGCTGCGCCATTTTGGAATTGAGGCGCGGATGGAGACCTTAGAGGCGGGGTTCTATCCGCGCGGCGGCGGGCGCGCCGTGCTGTATGTGGAACCTGCGCAGACGCCGCTCAAACCCATCGACTGGCGCGAGCGCGGACGGCTCAAACGCATCCGAATCATCTTCACGCTGT
The DNA here is from genome assembly GCA_046294565.1 of Fimbriimonadales bacterium. Classification (GTDB taxonomy): domain Bacteria; phylum Armatimonadota; class Fimbriimonadia; order Fimbriimonadales; family GBS-DC; genus GBS-DC. The sequence continues at coordinate 2,917 of JBKBKS010000031.1, read as the reverse complement.
CAAACCAGCCCGAAAACATATTTAAGCGGGGCGACCAAGCGGCGGAGACGCTGATTGGGCTGATGGGGCTGCAACCTGAGTTCGTGCATCGCATGCTGCCCTCGCGCGGGTTCGGGCTGTCGGTGACGCTGACCGCCGAGTCGGAGCAGGGCTACGCAGGCTTCATTCGGCTCGGCAGACGCGGCGTCGCCGTCGAGCAGGTTGTCGAGGAGGCTTGGAACGAGTTTATGGCGTGGGCGAAGACGCGCGTCGCCGTCGACTACTTCCTGTCGGATCAGCTCATCTTGCCTGCGCTGTTCGCCGAGGGTTCAAGCGCGTGGACGACGCACCGCGCCACCAGCCACCTGCGCACCTTGCTCTGGCTTGCCCCGCAGATGGTGAAAACAGGCGTCGAGATTACCCAGCAATCGGAAAACCAATACCTAGTGCGCATTCTGCCCGGCGAGGAGAATGCGCTCTTTGCGTCGAACGGCGCGCCCTCAAACATCCACATAGAATCGGAGCCGCCAGAGCTCTGAGTCGCGCTGCAGGCGTAGCCCGTGATAGGTGACGGACTTCACGGGCGCGCCGCTCCATTCGAGTTGCTGGGGCGTGATGGGGCAGTAGTGCGCCTGCGCACGCAGCTGCCAACGCCCGTCCGCCAACGGCGCGACCTCGACCTCCGTGAAGCGACTGAACAGCCGATGGTATACCTCGAACTGGTAGACCAACTCGTTCAGCCACTGCACGGCGAGCATCTCCAATTCGGGCGCTACTAACTGGAGCGCGACGCTCTCGACGGCGGGGTAGGCGTCGGGGTCAATCATCAGGTGGAATAGCCCGCGCGCCGCCGTCGCCATCAAATCGGGCAAACTCGCCGCCTCCACCTCCAACCCCTTATCCGCTGTATGCTCCAAAATGTGGAACACGCCCATAACGCCAGTATACCTCTTGAGGTACACTATAACCGCTTTGGAGGATGCTATGAAGACAAGCAAGCGCACGCGAACCGCAACGAACTCGGAACCGCAACCGCGGGCATATACACCCACGCCGCAGGAGATTGTTGAACTCTATAAGCAAATGCTCTTCATTCGCCGCTTTGAAGAACACTGCGACAAGGCATATCGCCAAGATAAAATCGGCGGCTATCTGCATCTGTATATCGGTCAGGAGGCGCTGGCGCTGGGGTTCATCCACCACTTACGCCCTGAAGACCGCGTGCTGGGGCACTATCGCGACCATGCGTATGTGCTGGCGCTGGGCAGCGACCCGAACGCGGTGATGGCGGAGCTGTACGGCAAGGTCACGGGGCTGTGTCGCGGCAAGGGCGGCTCGATGCACTTGTACGACAAGGCGCGCCACTTTCTGGGCGGCTACGGCATCGTGGGCGATGTGACGGGCATCGGCACGGGCGTCGCCTTCGCCCAAAAGTACCAAGAAACGGGCGGCGTCACGCTCTGCTTCTTCGGCGACGGCGCAATGAACGCCGGACTGCTCCACGAATCGCTCAATATCGCAGGGCTGTGGAAACTGCCCGTGATTTACATCGTAGAAAACAACAAGTACGCGATGGGCACGCCTGTGGAACTCCATTCCGCTGTGCCCAACCTCGCGCAGCGCGGCAGCGTGTACGGCTTCCCGTCCAAGCAGATCGACGGCATGGATTTATTCAGCGTGCTGGACGAGGCGAAAGTAATCATCGACCATGTGCGCGAACACCAAGAGCCGTATTTCGTGGAGGCTATCACTTATCGCTTCGTGGGGCACGGCGCAGCGGACATTACCGATCCGGGCAGCTACCGCACCCGTGAAGAGGTGGAAGAGTGGCGCACGCGCGACCCGCTCACCAAGCTTCAGGCGTATCTGCTGCAGGAGCAGCTGGCGACCGAAGCCGACTTGAAGCAGTGGGACGAGCAGGCGCGGGCGCGTGTGGCGGCAGCGGCGCGCTTCGCCGATGAAAGCCCCGACCCCGACCCCAGCGAACTCTACAAGCATGTGCTGGTGGAGGAGCAGCCTCCCCTTCGCTGACGCCGAGGGCGCAATTCACCGACGCCTGCGCTGGCGCAGGGGGAAATCCCCATGCGGGCAGCGTTTTCACCCTCGAGGGACTGTAGCAAGCAGCGATGTGCAGAGCGCACTCAGTGGATGCGCAGCGCGTGATGGGTCTCGTTCGCTTCCCGAAACCCCGCCGCTTGGAATCCGCGCTGTATCGCAGGAATTGCCCCACAGACCTCCCACACAGAGCCGCGATTCTGGTAGTTCTCCAGCGCAAGCAACATCATCCCTAAATCGATACCGATGACCTCCTTGTCCCACCAATCTCGGTCCACATTGAAAGCGTTCCCGAAGCCGTAGCGTCCCCAGAGCTTGGTCTGATAGCGTTTATAGATGGTTTGAGCGGCGCGCAGGCTTTCGTCTGGCGTGAAGATGATGGAGGTGATGGAGGCAGTGGGGGCGACTGTACCATCGTGTTCCACCCAGCCAGGCGCACCGTAAGCGCGATAGCCGTCGGGTCCATCGCTGGCGGTCAGTCCCCACACATCCACATCGTAGGTCTTGAACTGCTTGGCGTGTTCGAGGCAGAACGCCCGCTGCGCCAGCGTCGCGTTGCGTGAGGAGACCCAGTAGTTGTAGCCTAATCGATCGCGCTTCCCCTTGAAATTAATGTAGACATGGCTCATCTGATGGATAAAGAGCGGACCGCCCAGCAGGAGTTCGTAGCCCTTGTAGTGCACATGGGGGCGTCGCCAAGCGTCCCAGCAGTCGGCAGGGATGGGTTCGGGCGCACCCAACGCGAGCAGATATAGGAACATGTGTTCAGCGTACTCTTCCCAGCGGTGTTTGAGGAACCCTGTTTCGGGTTTCCAGGCGTGTCCAAGTGTTTTCTCGGCGGGTTTCGCGCCCCCGTCGGTTAGCATCCACTGGAAATCCATCC
>JBKBKS010000030.1:0-21378 GCA_046294565.1 Fimbriimonadales bacterium | reverse complement strand
GTCGGGGTAGGCTACGCCCCACGCGCCCATAAGCACTGCCGTCAACAAAGCGAGTTGAACCGTCATCGTCTGCCTCTCCCTAAACCTGCCAAGTAACCTTATTATACCCCATTTTTCGGGGATTGCCCCAGCAGCCCTACAGCGCGAGGTATCCTATAGCGCATCGGCGCGCGATTGACGATGAACCCGTATGTGCTGTTGAAGATTAGGCGGTTCGAGGGGCAGAGCGTTTGGCTGCTGGGTCGGACGCCTGTAGGGGTGCTGGTCGCCCAATCTTACGCGGATGTGTTGCCTGTGCTGTCGGAGGTGGAGCGTGCGACGCAGCGGGGTCTCACGGCGGTCGGCTTTGTGGCATACGAGGCAGCGCACGGGCTGGACAAGGCGTTTCCCCCTGCGCGAGCAAAGACCCCGCTGGCGTGGTTTGCGCTCTATCGGCAGTTGGAAACGCACGACGCGCCCCCCCTACACCCCGTCGGCTTTGAGCAGGATATTCTGTGGCGTCCCACACTGTCGGAACACGCCTATCGCTGCGCTTTGGAGCGTATTCGCGCGTACATCGAGGCGGGCGATGTGTATCAGGTGAACTACACCTTTCGCCTGCGCTCGGAGTGGAGTAGCGAGCCGAGTGAACTGTTGACTCTGTTCGGGCAACTCTACTGCGCGCAGCCTGTGCCCTACGCCGCCGCCCTCGATACAGGCGCGCAGGCGATTCTCTCGCTCTCGCCCGAGCTGCTCTTCGCGTTGGAAGGCGAGCGGATAATCACGCGCCCGATGAAAGGCACTGCGCCGCGCGGGGTGACGCTTGCAGACGACTTGCGGCAGGCGCAGGCGTTGCGCACTTGCGCGAAGAACCGCGCCGAGAACCTGATGATTGTGGACATGGCGCGCAACGACCTGGGGCGCATCGCGCGTGTGGGGAGCGTGCGCGCAACGCGCCTGTTCGAAACGGAACGCTATACCACCCTGTGGCAGATGACCTCGACGGTGGAAGCATGTACCGACGCGCCGCTGCCCGAAATCTTCCGCGCGCTGTTCCCCGCAGCGTCCATCACAGGCGCGCCCAAAATCCGCGCGACGCAGATTATCCACGAGTTGGAGACCACCCCGCGCGGCGTCTACACAGGCGCCATCGGCGTCGTGGCGCCCCACAGACGCGCGCAGTTCAATGTCGCCATCCGCACGCTGGTCTACGACCGAGCCGAGCAGCAAATGGAATACGGCGTGGGCAGCGGCGTGGTGTGGGACTCTGACCCCCACGCCGAGTACGAGGAGTGCTTGGCGAAAGCGCAGGTGCTCATCAGGCGCACTCCTGAATTTGAGTTGCTGGAGACTCTGTTGTGGCGTCCGCGCGGGGGCTACTTTTTGCTGGAGCAACATCTGCAGCGGCTCTTACGCTCGGCGGGCTACTTCGGCTTCTCAGTGGACGCTGGCGCGGTGCGGGCGAAGTTGCTCGAGGCGGCGCAGAGGTTCACGGCGTGCCTGCGCTATCGGGTGCGCCTGCGTGTCAATCGGCGCGGCGAGGCGTGCGTGGAGTACGCGCCGCGACCACACGCCCCCCAGCCCTGGCGCGTGGCGCTCGCGGCGGAGCCTGTTAGCCCGCGCGATGTGTTTCTGTACCACAAGACCACGCATCGGGCAGTGTACGAGCAGGCGCGCGCCGCGCGCCCCGACTGCGACGATATAATCTTGTGGAACACGCGCGGCGAGATTACCGAGTCCACAATCGCGAATGTGGCAGTGCGTCTCGACGGCAGGCTCTACACGCCCCCTGTGGCGTGCGGACTGCTCGCAGGCGTCTATCGGGAGCGGATGCTGAAGCGCGGCTGGGTTCACGAGCGGGTCATTCGTGTAGACGAGCTCGCCCGTGCGGAGGCAATCTATCTGATCAACTCTGTGCGCGGGCGCGTGCGTGCGCAGCTGATACGCGCTTAGGCTGTTGAGAGGGGCTGGGCGCGCTCGCCGACGCGCTCCAGAGCGGTGCGCATCACGGCTTCGCTGGGGGCGCGGCTGCGCAAGTGCTGTTCGCACATTCGGAACGGATAGAGCAGGCGGTCGTAGCGCGGGTCGGGCAGGCTCAACGGGCGCGTCTCCTGCAGCAGCCACGCCGAGATGCGATCCGCCCACTCGCGCGTGTCGTCGGGGCTGGTCAGCACGGGCGTCTCAACGCGCACCAGCCCATAGGTGGGCGACGCGCCCTGCTGCCAGCGCAACCGCAAGTACCAACTGTAGACCTCGCTCTGACCCTGACGCACGGGACGAAAGACGCTGCTGCGATAGCCTGCAGGCATGTTCAGCACCTGTAGCATCCAGTTAATCTCCAGATAGCTGGTGCGGTGCGACTTCGACACGCCCACTACCTGCACCAGTTGGCGCCGTTCCAGCGCGCTCATCAGGTCGGCTATCGAGCCGTCTACCAGCAGCCAATCGGTGGAGCCGGGCGTCTGCTGGTCAATCCACTGCAGGGCGAGTCTGCGTTCCAGATGGTCGCGCACGCGGGCGACGGTCGCGCCGGCGCGCACCAGCATCGTGTTGAAGGAGGTCTTCTCCAGCTCGCGCTCCTCCAACGAGTCGTGGACGGTCAGCCCCGCGCGTTTGAACTTCTTGGCGTCGAACGCCTTGAGCGGCAAAAAGAGCGCCTCTTGCGCCTGCGTCAGCGCAGAGACGGGGTGCAACTCGCGCTCGCGTCGCTCCAGCACCATCGCCGCCACATAACCGTACACGACGGGCAATAGCCCTTTCGGGGTCTGCTGATAATAGAGCAGGTGCGAGTGCTGGATGCCGTCGATGAAGTGTGTGAACTGGGTCGGTTCATCGGCAGGGGGCACGGGAAACACGCCGAAATCGCGGCGTTCTGCTTCATGCACCAACATCGCGCGCGAGAAGCCCCCCTCCTCCTCAGGCGGCTCGATGACGTCTTCGCTACTCAACCGACGCACCACTTGCACGCCCTCAGGGTTCTCGCGCAGAAATCGCGCCAAGCGTTGCAGAAACTCGGTCATCACGGCGTTAGTTCGCGTGTCGTGGCGGGGTTCCTGCCGTCGCTGCGCCTTAGGTATAATTGGCGCGCTATGACACCGGGTGTTTCGACTTCAGAGCAGCAGAGCCGTTATGAGGTTCAGAAAGCCACTTGGCGCACGAAGGTCGGCTTAGCCGAGATGTTGCGCGGGGGCGTGATTATGGATGTCGTGAACGCGGAGCAGGCGCGTATCGCGGAAGAGGCGGGCGCGGTCGCGGTGATGGCGCTGGAGCGCGTGCCTGCCGACATCCGACGCGAGGGCGGCGTCGCACGCATGTCCGACCCGCGCATGATCGAAGCGATTATGCAAGCCGTCACTATCCCGGTGATGGCAAAGTGTCGCATCGGGCACTTCGCGGAGGCGATGATCCTCGAGGCGTTGGGGGTGGACTTCATCGACGAGAGCGAGGTGCTGACCCCTGCCGACGAGGAGCACCATGTGAATAAGCATGCGTTCAAGACGCCGTTCGTGTGCGGCGCGCGCGACTTGGGCGAGGCGTTGCGACGCATCGGCGAGGGCGCGGCGATGATCCGCACCAAAGGCGAGGCGGGCACCGGCAACATCGTGGAAGCCGTGCGCCATATGCGCACCATTATGAAAGATATCCGCCGTATCCACAGCGCGCCTGAAGACGAACTGATGGCGATAGCCAAGCAGTTGCAAGCGCCCTACGACCTCGTGGTGGAGGTTCATCAGACGGGCAGGCTGCCGGTGCCGAACTTCTCGGCGGGAGGCGTCGCCACGCCTGCCGACGCCGCGCTGATGATGTGGCTCGGCGCAGAAGCGGTGTTCGTCGGCTCGGGCATCTTCAAATCGTCCGACCCAGAGCGACGCGCACGCGCGATTGTCGACGCCGTCACCTACTACCGCGACCCCGAAGTGCTGGCGGAGGTTTCCAAAGGTCTCGGCGAAGCGATGCCCAGCCTCGATGTGCGTAAACTCGCCGAAGAGGAACTGATGGCAGTGCGCGGGTGGTAGCGCCGCTGCGTCGGCCGTCTTGCCCGCGCCCGACGATGCGCACAAAACAGCCTTGAATATAAGATGAGAGTGGGCGTACTAGCGCTTCAGGGCGATTTCGCCGAACATCTCGCAATGCTCGCGCGGCTCGGTGTGGAAGCGACCGAAGTGCGCAAGCTCAACGACCTATCAGAAGTAGACGCGCTGATTATCCCTGGCGGCGAAAGCACCACCATCGGCAAGTTGATGGCGCGCTACGGACTGGATGAGGCTATCCGCGCACGCGCCGCGCTTGGAATGCCCATCTATGGCACTTGCGCTGGGATGATTCTGCTCGCCAAGCACATTGAGGGGAGCGATCAGCCGCGTCTGGGGCTGATGGACATCACCGTGCGGCGCAACGCCTTCGGCAGGCAGATTGAGAGTTTCGAGGCGGATGTTCCGTTCCTGCCGACGCCCGAACGCCCCGTGCGCGGCGTGTTCATCCGCGCCCCGATTGTGTCGCAAATCGGCGACGGGGTGGACACGCTCAGCGAACTGGAGGGCACAATCGTCGCCGTGCAGCAGGGCAAACTGTTGGCGACGGCGTTCCACCCCGAACTCACCGACGATACCCGCGTCCACCAATATTTCCTGTCGCTCATCTCAGGTACACTTTAGCCCGATGCAACGCAAACCGAACGAGACACGCCTCTATCGGCAGGAGATGAACGAGCGCATCCTCAACAGCGGGTTCAAGCCGTTCCAGCGGTTCTTCGCGCTCGACGCCAGCGCGTACATCGAAGGCGCTATCCCCGTCAAATACAAAGAGCTGATGGGGCTGGTCGGCTCGATGGTACTCCGCTGCAACGATTGCATCTTCTATCACTTAGACCGCTGCGTGCAGGAAGGCGCGACGCGCGAGGAGCTGCACGAGGCGATGAACATCGCGCTCATCATCGGCGGCTCAATCGTGATTCCGCACCTCAGGTATGCCTACGAGATGATGGACGCGCTCTTCGCAGAGCAGGAGAAGCCAGCATGACCAAAGTTCACATGACCATCGCGACCACGAACCGCGAGCAGGTGGGCGTTCCGTGGCTGTGGCGGCTCGGACGCGACTTCGAACTGCAAGTGAACATCCTCAAAGCGAACATCAACGAGGACTTCGGTTGGGCGTTCGTGGCGTTGGAGGGACCTGTGGAAGAGATTCAGCGCGCGACGGCTTGGCTGCACACCACAGGGTTGCATGTAGAGCCTGTGGAGCGTTCCGTGTTCGAGTGATGAGCGGCGCGGTGTCTCTCAAGTCGCCGCAGCCGCCTGCGGATTTCGTGGCGTTCTGGCAGGCGGCGGTCGCCGAAGCGGAGGCGGTTCCGCTGCGCTACGAGCGCGTGCATTACGAAGCCGATGACCACGCCAGCCACCTCGTGTATCGATTGCGCTGGATGGGCATCGATCATCGGGGGCGCGAGGGCTGGTATGCGCTGCCGCGCGGGGCGCAGTACCCCCTGCCTGCCGTGCTGTACCTGCCTGGCTATGGCGTCGGAACCGTGCCCATCAACGAACACACGATGTTCGAGGGGATGATAACCTTCTCCATCAATCTGCACGGCTACGCGGTGGAGCCGAATGTGCCCTACAGCCCCGAGCTGGGCTACTTCACGCGGGGCGTCCAGTCGCCGCAGACCTACATCTATCGTCGCTTGGTGCAGGATAGTCTATTAGCGATGCGGGTGCTGGCGGCGCAGCCTGAGGTGGATGCGCTACGGCTCACAGCGGCAGGTCTCAGTCAGGGCGGTGGACTGGCTGTGATGTTAGGCGCGTGGTGCAAGCGCACCCGATGCGTCGTCGCCGAGCTGCCCGCGCTGAGCTACTGGGAGTACCTGCTGGATAGACCCGCATGGCGCTACCCCATCAAGGAGTTCAGCGACTACATCGAGACCACAGGCGTCTCGCGTGAAGCGGTGCTGAGCGTGTTGCAATACTACGATGCGGTCAACCATGCGCCGTATGTGCGCACGCCCGCTCAGCTGAGCTTGGCGTTGAAAGACCCCGGCATCCGTGCGCCTGTGGTGTTCTCGCTCTACGACGCGCTGCCCACGCCCAAGCGGTTGCTGATTTACGAAGACTGGGGGCACGATTGGCATCCTGAGATGCGCCCCCAGTTAGAGGCGTGGGTGCAGGCTCATCTCGGTCGGCTGCGGTAGCGTTCGTAGAGCCGAAGGTGCTTACTGGTCATCTCGATAGGGCGTCCAGCAATCCAGACCTGTATCACCTCGCTGCGGATGTCTAACGGGTCGCCGCTGAGCAGCACCAAGTTCGCGTCTTTACCCACCTCGATGCTGCCGAGTCGGTGAGACAGCCCCAGGATTTGCGCGGGGTAGAGCGTGATGGCTTTGAGGGCTTCCTCGCGGGGCAGCCCGTGCGCGACGGCAGTCGCCAAGTGGTAGGGCAAGTTGCGGGCGTTGCTGGCGTCGTTGCTCGCCACGCAGAACAGCACGCCTTTCTCGTGCAGGCGTCGGGGCAGCAGGAACGGCTCGTCGTACGGGTCAGATTCTGCGCTGGGCATATTGTGTACGCCCTCCAAGATCACGGGCACTTGCTTCTCGCGCAGCAGGTCGGCGACGCGATGCGCCTCGGAGCCGCCCACAATCACGAGGCGCACGCGCTGCTCTTCCGCCCAGCGTATCGCGGCTTGGATGCCCAACGCGCTGTTGACGCGCACGAACAGCGGCAACTTGCCCTCCAGCACGGGCATCATCGCGTCGAAGCGCGGGTCGCGTTCATGGGCAGGAACCCCTTCGCTGCCTGTGGCGTGGTGGGCGCGCAGGTAGCGTCGCGCGTCGTCGAAGAACTCGTTCATTGGGCGCATACGACTCTCCCAGTCGCGACGCCGCGCCTCCGCGCTTTGGTTCGGCGCAGCGGACGGGGCAGGAAAGTTCACAAACAGACCGATGGGCGTCTTGATGACCATCTCTTCCCAAGTCCAACCGTCCAAGTTCATCACGCAGCCCATGCCTGAGAGGAGACCGCCCGTGGGCGCAGCGACCACAGTGGTCGTGCCGTTCACGCGCGTGACGGGAATCAGTTCCGAGTCGGGGTTCAGGGCGATTTCCGCTCGCGAGTTCGGATTGAACTGTCCTGTCTCGGTGGTATCGATTGTGGCGGCGATGGAGCCAATCTCGGTTAGTCCCAGTGTCGTGCAGGCGTCGATATAGCCCGGATAGAGATGGTTGCCCTTGCCGTCGTAGAGGGTTGCGCCGCGCGGGATTGCGAGATTTTTGCCGACGGCGGCAATCTTGCCGTCGCGAATAATCACGGTCGCGCCCTCTATCGGCGGGGCGGTGACGGGGTGCGCGGTGACATTCCGTATCGCGTAGACGCCGCGCGTTCGCACGGGTCGCTCTTGCGACGCCTCATAGCGCGGCGCCATCGGCGAGACGCCCCAATCGCGCCCCGCAAGTAGTAGCAACAGTCCCAATCCATAAACCAGTCCCTTCAACACGCGGGTTGTATTCGGGCTGTCTTTTCAGAATCCTGCTTGTTGTACAGTTGTCAGGTTCCATCAGCGCGTGAGTAGGTGCGCCGCGCCCAGAAAGCCCATCACCAGCAACCCCAAGATGCCCGCCATCACGATCCAACCCAGCGCACGCTGCCAGCGCGTGGCAACGCGACGCTCCAATCCGAGCGCCTCGTTGCGCGTGCGAGTATCCTTGCCGAACAAAAACACAAAGTAGAAGCGCATCCATAGGAACGGTATCACGCCGCGCACATCCAGCAGGTGGCGGCGATGGTAGGTATAAAGCGACTGCTTGAGCAGGGCGTACTGTTCGGGCGAGAGCGATTCCAACAGGTCGGGGGGCAGGACGCGCAAGATGTGTAGGATGTAAACATCCTGCGGCTGCTCGGCAGGTTGCTCGCCTTCGAACGCCTCTTGAATGATCCACAGCGGCGGCTTCTCATCAGGCTGACGCGCAGGAGACGCCATACCGCTAATTATCGGCAGGACGCGCGAGCGTCTTAATCGTCCAGTTTTTTCACGGCGTGTCCGCCGAAGGCGTTGCGCAACTGCGCCAAGAAGCGATACTGAAAGCCCTGCTCGTCTTGGCTGCGGAACCGTTCGTGCAGGGCAAGTGTGATGAGCGGGGCGGGGCTGCCCAGTTCGATGGCTTCGTGCGCCGTCCAGCGTCCCTCGCCCGAATCGGCGACATAGGGCGCGATGTCCGTCATCGCTGCGTCCTCTTTTAGGAACCCTGCAATCAGGTCGAGGAGCCAGCTGCGCACCACCGTGCCGTGTCGCCACGCCTCTGCCACCGCCGCGATATCTATGTTGAACTCCGATTTACGGCGTAGCAGTTCGAACCCTTCCGCGTAGGCTTGCATGAGGGCGTACTCGATGCCGTTGTGGATCATTTTGGCGTAGTGCCCCGCGCCGACAGGTCCCACATGCACCCAGCCTGTATCGGGTGTGGGGGCGAGGTCGCGCAGGAGGGGCTGCAGGTGCGCAATCACATCGTGTGCGCCGCCTGCCATCAGCCCGTAGCCGTTCTCCAGCCCCCACACGCCGCCCGACACGCCCACATCGGCGAAGCGCACGCCGTACTCTTGCAATCGCTGCGCGTAGCGGATGGAGTCTTTATAGAAGCTGTTCGCGCCGTTGACCACGATATCGCCCGCTTGGAGCAGCGGCGCGAACTGGAAGATTGCGTTCTCGGTCGGCTCGCCAGCAGGATACATAAACCACACCACTCGCGGCGGCGTGAGGGCGTCGGCGACGGCTTCAGGCGTGTCAGCAGGCACGACGCCGTAGGGCACATATTCGTCCACTGTGGCGCGCGTGCGCGAATAGCCGACCACGCGATGCCCGCGCACCACCAAGCGGCGCGCCATGTTGCCGCCCATACGCCCCAAACCCACAATTGCCAGTTCCATCGCGCGAAGTATACCCGTCAGCGTCGCTGCTGGGCGATGAAGTTCGCGTACCATCGCCCGCTGGACTTCATGGCGCGCTGCTGCGTCTCGAAATCCACATAGAGCAGCCCGAACCGCTTCGTGTAGCCGAACGCCCACTCGAAGTTGTCCATCAGCGACCAGTAGAAATAGCCTTTGAGGGGCACGCCGTCTTGGAGGGCGCGGCGCGCTTGCTCCAAGTGCGCCTTGAGGTACTCCACGCGCAGTGGGTCGTCGACCTCGCCTTGCGCGTTCGGCTCGTCGCGGAACGCCGCGCCGTTTTCCGTGATGTAGAGCGGAATCGCGCCGTACTCCTCATGTACCCAGCGGAGTATCTCATATAAGCCTTCGGGGTAGACCTCCCAGCCCATCTCGGTGTGGAGTTTGCCCTCCTGATAGACTGAACGCGAGCCGATGGGGTCGGAGGCGTCGTAGGCGACCACGCTGCGCGTGTAGTAGTTCACGCCGATAAAGTCGATGGGCGTCTGGATAATCTGCATATCGTCGGGTGCGGCTTTGGGCGCGAACTCGCCGATGAAGTTGATGACGCTTTCGGGGTACTCGCCGCGAAAGATGGGGTCTAAAAAGTATCGGTTGATGAAGCCGTGCCAGAGCGCAGCGACGAGCTGGTCTTGGGGGCTGTCGCTGGCAGGTTGCTGCGGTCCGAGGTTGGGCACGATGCCGATTTTTGCGTGGGCGAGGCTCTCGGCGCGGAACGCCTGCACCGCCTTCGCGTGTCCCAGCAGTAGGTGATGCCCTGCTTTGGCGGCGGCGCCGATGTCGCGCATGCCAGGCGCGTGCTGACCCCAGAGGTAGCCCAGCGCCATCACCACCCACGGCTCGTTGATGGTCGCCCACAACGGTACGCGGTCGCCGAGTTCACGGAACATCAGGCAGGCGTAGTCGGCGAACCACTTGGCGCAATCGCGGTTCACCCAGCCGCCCTGATCTTGCAGCTCGGCAGGCAAGTCCCAGTGATAGAGCGTAATCATCGGCGTGATGCCAGCGTGCAGCAGTGCGTCCACCAGTCGTTTGTAAAAGTCCAAGCCCTTCTGATTGACCGTGCCGCGTCCGCTGGGCAGCACGCGCCCCCACGCGGTTGAGAAGCGATAGGCGTTCAAGCCCAGCCGACGCATCCACTCGATATCCTCGTGCCAGCGGCGGTAGTGGTCGCACGCCACATCGCCGTTGTCGCCGTTCAGGATGGTTCCGGGCGTATGGCTGAACCGATGCCAAATCGACGCGCCTGCGCCGTCTGCGAGCGGCGAGCCTTCAATCTGATACGCCGCCGTCGCCGCGCCCCACAGAAAGTCCGATGGAAACTGCATAGCACATAGATTCGCTCCCTGCGCCCGCTCTCCTGCCCCGTAGCACGGACATTCCTGTCCGTGCGTGGGATGCTTGGACAGCAGTGTCCAACCCACTTGACACACTGTCAAAGTGCTGTTTGACAGTGTGTCAATCTCCAAGTAAGAGCGCGAGCAACGCCTTTTGCGTGTGTAAACGATTCTCCGCCTGATCCCAGACGGCGGACTGCGCGCCGTCTAACACAGCGTCTGTAATCTCTTCGCCGCGACGGGCGGGTAGACAGTGTAAAACAACCGCGTCGGGTTTAGCAAGACGGAGCAAGTTCTCGTTGACTTGAAACGGTTGAAACTGTCGCATGCGCGCCTCGCGTTCTGTCTCGTAGCCCATCGAGACCCAGACATCGGTGTAAACCGCGTCGGCGTCGGCGACAGCTTCACAGGGATTGTGTGTCAAATGCACCTGTCCGCCCGATTGACAGCCCAGTTGCCGCGCTTGCTCGATTACTGAAGCGTTTGGCTCGTACCCCTCAGGCGTCGCGATACGGACTTCATGTCCCAGCAGCGCGGCGAGCATCGTGAAGCTGTGGCAAACATTATTGCCGTCGCCCACCCATGCGAGTTTGAGCGGCGCGTCGCCTTTGCGTTCCTGAATGGTCATCAAATCCGCCAACGCCTGACAGGGATGCTCGCGTTCGCTGAGCGCGTTAATCACGGGGACCTCCGAGAAGCGGGTCAGCTCCTCCAGCGTGCTGTGCAGGAACACGCGCGCAATCACACCGCGCACCCAGCGCGAGAGGTTCCGCGCGATATCCATCACTGCCTCACGCTTGCCCATCTGGATGTCGTTCTGTGTTAGGTAGACCCCGTGTGCGCCCATCTGATACAGCCCGACCTCCAGCGTGACACGCGTGCGCAGCGACGGCTTCTCGAAAATCAGCGCGAGGGCAGTGGGGGACGCAAAGCGGAACAGTTCCTGACCGCTGTGCGTGGCGCGTTTCATCGCGTGTGCAAGCGATAACGCCACACGCGCCGTCTCTAAGTTCAAATCAGCTATCGACAGGTAGTGTCGCGGCGGGTTCGAACCGCGCCATCGCTCAAGGGCTTGCTCATAAGTTGTCATGACAGACTCCTCAGATGGTGTAAATGCGTTTTCGCTTCGCCTGAACCGACGGCTGCGTCGTTCCAAGCGAAGCGAGAACTTTTAAGCGACTCAAATGTTAAAAGACCCTTCTTGAGATTCCTCGCCTTCGGCTCGGAATGACAGACTTTCTCGCTTCGCAATAGCTTGTCATGCCGAGCGAAGCGGGGCATCTCAATCCCACACTTTGGCGGCGTTTTCACATTTAAGGGACTTATTATCCACTTAGATTGTACCTACTTTTGCCTTCGGTTCGGAAGGAATCTCCCCATTTGCCCCGAAATGTTGTGCTATGCCTCGCTGGTGTTGGATGGCTCTGCTTGCGCTTGTGTTGTATGGGGTTTTGGCGTGTCCGCAGGGAGAGACGCATCGGTTGCCGATGCGCGACGGCGTGCGCTTGGCGACCGATGTGTATCTCCCCGAGGGTAAGCCGCCATTTCCTGTGATTCTGATACGGACGCCCTACGATAAGAACGCGCTGAAGCCTATCGGCGAGGACGGCGCGCGGCGGGGCTACGCCGTCGTTGTCCAAGACACGCGCGGGCGGTTCGCCTCCGAGGGCGCGAACCTGCCTTTTGAGGGCGACGGCTGGTGGGAGAACCGCGCAGACGGCGTAGACACGCTCCGCTGGATTGCTCAGCAGTCGTGGTGCAACGGCAAGGTGGGCACTTGGGGCGGCTCCGCGCTCGGAATCAATCAGCTGATGTTGGCGGGGGCGGGCGCACAGCCGCTGACTTGCCAACACATCACGGTCGCCGAACCAAACTTGCACCAGGCGTTGTTCCCAGGCGGCGTGTTCAAGAAATCGCTGGTGGAGGATTGGCTGCGCGCCACGCAGCATGCGCCCGATGCGCTGTCGCACTGGACGCGCCACGCCTCGTATGACCGATTCTGGCAAGCGCGGGATGTGAGCCGCCGATTCCACCGAGTGAACGCGCCAGCCGTGCATATCGGGGGGTACTACGACATCTTCGCGCAGGGCACGATTGACGCTTTCGTCGGCTACCAGACGCGCGGGGGCAAGGGAGCGCGCGGACAGCAGAAGCTGCTGATGGGACCGTGGGCGCACGGCGTGCTGCAGACGCGCGTGGGCGAGTTGCAGTTCCCCCAAGCCGACCAGCCCCCATGCACCTTCCACGACCCGTGGCGCTGGTTCGAGCGGTACCTGAAAGGCGTTCCGAACGGCGTGGACGCCGAGCCGACGGTGGTGTACTATGTGATGGGCGCAGTGGGCGAGCCGAGCGCGCCCGGCAACGAGTGGCGCACCGCTAATCAGTGGCCCCCACTGCCTTCGCAACCCACGCCGCTCTATCTGCACAGCGACCGCACGCTGCGCTTCACAAAACCCACACGCGGCGGAACCCTACGCTACACCTACGACCCGAACCACCCCGTGCCCACGCGCGGCGGACGCGAACTGAGCATCCCTGCTGGACCGCGCGACCAACGCCCCATCGAATCGCGTCCCGATGTGCTGGTGTTCACCAGCGAGCCGTTGCAACAGCCGCTGGAGATGGTCGGACGGGTGAAAGCCGTACTGTATGTCGCCAGCGACGCGCCCGACACCGACCTTATCGTGCGCCTGTGCGATGTGTATCCCGATGGACGCTCCTACAACATCACGGAGGGCGCACTGCGCTTACGCTATCGTGAATCGCTTCAGCGCGAGCGACCCCTGCAACCCGGCAAGGTCTATCGCGTGGAGGTGGATCTGTGGACGACGGCGATGGTGTTTAATGCAGGGCATCGCCTGCGCGTGCATGTGGCCTCCAGCAGCTATCCTGCCTATGACCCGAACCCGAATACTGGCGAGCCGCTGCGCGCCCACACGCAAGTGCGAACCGCCGCGAACACGCTCTACTGCGACGCGCAGCGAGCGAGTTATGTGCTGCTGCCCATCGCGAACGCGGCGGGGTCATCGAAAGCCCTGCACCAACGCCTGCGCCAGCACGCCCCAGCCGTTCGCCAAAGTGAACACCAGCAACTTGGCGGGCATCGACACCACCACGGGCGGCAACATCATCATACCCATCGAGAGCAAGATGCTTGCCACCACCAAGTCGATAATTAAGAACGGGATGTAGATATAGAACCCGATAATGAAGGCGGTTTTGAGTTCGCTAAGCATGAAGGCGGGGATGAGCGTGGTGAGGGGCAGTTCGTCGGCGGTGCGCGGCGGCGGCTGCTTACTCAGGCGAATGAAGAGATTCAGGTCTTCCGTGTAGGTTTGGCGCAGCATAAACGCGCGGAGGGGTTTCTCGGCGCGTTCGAACGCCTGCACCATCGTGATTTCCTGCTGCATATAGGGCTGAAGGGCGGTTCGGTTCATCTCGTCTACGGTGGGCGCCATCACATAGAAGGTCAAGAACAGGCTCAAGCCGATGATGACGGGTGTGGGCGGGATATTCGGCGCGCCGAGCGCGCTCTTGAGGAACGACAACACAATCACGATGCGTGTGAAGGCGGTCATCATCAGCAGGATCGACGGCGCGACGGAGAGCAGGGTCAGCAGCGCGAGGATTTGGAGCGAGGTGGAGACCTCTTGTGGGTTGCGCGCCGCGCCCACTTCCACGCTCACGCGCGGGATGGGCACGGTCTCTTGGGCGAGCGTGAGGCAGGGCAGGAGCAAGAGCAACAGCAGCGTCACTCGCGTTTTCATGGTTCGCCTCCGATGAGGCTTTGCAGGCGTGCGCGGGTCTGCTGCAGGCGGGTCTGCACCTGCGCCGCCGCTTCGGCTTGGAGGTCGGTCGGGGGCGTGGCGGGCTGCGCGCGGCGCAGCGCCTGCTCGAATGCGCTGGGCGACGCTTGCAACGGTTCGGGCTTGGGTAGGGTATCGGTTAGATCGGCAATAAGTTGCATGCCCTGTGCGCTTGCGCCGATTAGCAACAGTCGGTCGCGCGCCTTGACCAGCATCAGGCTGCCGCCGAGCGCGCTGCGCGTCTCGATAATCTTGATTTGTCCGTCGAGGGGCGAGCCGTCGCCTGTTCTGCCTGCCCAGCGGAGCAGTTTCGGTAGCCCCCAGCGCAATCCTGCCGCCACGATGAGGAGCGCGACGCCCAGCTGCGCCCATCCGAGCGAGGGCGTTTCGGGCGCGGAGACGCGCTGTATCGGCGCACCTGCCCGTGTGCCGTATGCGCCCGGCTGCAGCGGCGCAGCCCCCTCTGACTGACCCTGCGCCGTTAGAATTGCCAGTGTAAAGGCAAGCGCACAGCCGGCGCGTTGCATCCAGCCGTAGAGTGTTTTTGGCATAACTATTCGTGTCCGCATCGCTGTCTCCGCAACTATGCGCCTAACCGCTGCACGCGCTCGGTGGGCGAAAGAATCTCGGTAATGCGCACGGCGAAGTTGTCTTCCACCACGACCACCTCCCCGCGTGCAATAAGCCTGCCGTTCACCAGCACCTCCACTGGCTCGCCTGCCGCTTTCTGTAACTCCACGATGGAACCCGTGCCCACTTCCAGCAGTTCGCGCACCAGCATCGTCACTCGCCCGAGCTCCACCGAGATTTCCAAAGGGATGTCCAGTAGCAGGTCGATGTTGCGTTCGGGCGCGTCGTCGGCGTCGGCGAAGGGGTTGAACCCCACGGGCGCGGCGGGCGTCGGCGTGGAGAGCGCTGATTCCACCTCCATCGTCAGCGAGGCGAGCGGGTCGGCTTCCGCTGGTTTCATCCCCAGCAGTGCGCGCGCCAAGTTCTCGGTGAGCAGCCATGTGAGATGGAACGGCGCGCGGTCGGGGATTTGTACCGTGAATCGCGTGGCGACCACCTCGTCCACCGTGAGGAAGTTCGGCGGGAAGGTCACAGGCTCGAGGCTTGCCCTAATCTGCTCTGGAGTAAAGGTCTTGCCGCTGATGTTGCCGAAGGCGACGGCTAAGCCTTGCATCAGGTGTTTGCCGAACTCCTGCACGGCGGCGAACGCGGCTTCGTCGAGGCTCTCGGGCGCGCTGCCCAGTGTGGCTTCCAGCAGCGCTTTTTGAGCCTCCAGCCTCTCGCTGGGTTGCTCGCCGACGATGAACAGGCATGGCGCGTCGCTCTGCTCGGCGAACTGCGCTTGGATGTGTAGTACAGGGTCTGCCGTCAGCCCCGTCAGCTCGCCAATCGGAACCGCTCGGCTGGTGGGCGTTGGGATTTCCACCAGCGTGTTGCTCTGCTCCGACAGGTGCAGCGCGACGCTTTGCCACACCTGCGGCTGTTTCGACACGAACTGGGTCAAAAGTTCTACCGAGACTTCACTCACGAGTTAGTCCTCCGTAATCACATCTGTAATAGCGACGACGAGTTTCCGATTGCGCACGGCGGGTTTGCCCCGAAACTTCACGCGGTTCTCCACTAAGACATCGATTTTGCCGTTGTAGGGCGTGTTGAGCAAGATAGTGTCGCCGACTTTGAGTTGGAGCAGCTCGCTTAGGCGCATCTGCGTTTTGCCTAATCGGGCGTGGCAAGTGAGCGCGGTGCGGTGGAGGTGCTGGGTGAGGGCGCGTCGCAGGATGGGCGTGGTGCGCTTGCCTGCGCTGGAGACCCAGTTCTGCGAGCTAAGCCGCGGGGTGATGGGTTTGATGACCATGTGGGGCACGCACATGCTCATCGCGTCGCGCCGCTCGCCGATACGCGCCTCCATCAGCACGGTAATCACGATGTCGCTCGGCGGGGCAATCTGCACGAACTGCGCGCTGGTCTCCAGAGTTTCAATCTTTGGGTCTACTTGCAGGATGCTCTCCCACGCGTTGCGGTACGCCATCAGCATCCGTTCGCCCAGCGCCAGCACCAACGGCTTCTCGATTTCGGTGAACGCGGCGCGCTCAATCGGTTTGCCCACGCCGCCCAGCAACCGATCCAGCATCGTGAAGACCAGCGAGTATTCCATCTCCAGCACTGCCTCGCCCGAAAGCGGCGGCGCACTGAACACAATAAACGCCGACTGCTTCAGCGAGCGCAGGTAGTCTTCGTAGGGAATCTGCTCCAGCGAGATGAGCTCGATGTGAATGGGCGTGCGCAGATAGGTGGCGAGGTTGGTAGAGCAGAGGCGCGCGAAGGTCTCGAACACCATCTGCAAGGTGCGCAGCTGGTCGCGCGAGAACTTGTCGGGACGGCGGAAGTCGTAGACCTCGTAGGCGATGGTCTTTTTGGCGGCGCGTCCCCCCCCGACCGGCATGGCGACGGGCGCACTCAAGTCGCCGCCCGCGCTCTCCTCCGCCGAGAGCGACGCCAGCAACGCCTCGATCTCCGCCTGTGAGAGGATCTCGCTCATTCGGTTCGCCTCCCGCGCCGTATCACAGGCGAATTATCGGCGTGCGCGATACAAAACTTGAGTTCAAATGCGTCTCGACTTTCGTGGAAGTTCTGCCGCTCCAAGCGGGGGCGCATGGGTCAAGGCGGGGCGAGACTGTTCGGGAAATGCCCCTATTCGGTAGAGATTCCTCGCCTGCGGCTCGGAATGACAAGGCTTGACGCCACAAGTTTGTCACGCCGAGCGAAGCGGGGCATAAAAGGCTCCCCCCATACACCGGGGGGAACCTTGAAGAGCGGTTGTTTTGAGTAATCACTGCCCGCGCCTGCGGAGGAAGGCGGGCACTTCGAGGTCTTCGCGCGAGGGTCGCGTCGGTTCGGGTTTGGGTCGTTCGGGCGCAGGGTTGGCAGGTCGCGTTGGTTCGGGCGCAGCAGGTCGTGGGGTGAGGTTCGGGCGCGCGCCCAGGCCGCCGATGTCCAGCGGATGCGGCTCGCGACGCGGCTCAGACTGAACGACCGCCGAACGCTGGAGCTGCTCTTCGGGGAAGCCCGTCGCCAACACCGTCACCTGCACCATATCCACCATACCGGGCTTGACTACATGCCCGAAGATGATGTTCGCCTCTTCGGGGTCGGTCATTTGATAGAGCAGGTTCATCGCCTCTTGCACTTCGAAGATGCCAATGTCTTCGCCTGTGGTGATGTTGACCAGCAGGCGTCGCGCGCCGTAGATGGACGCCTCCAGCAGCTTACTGGTGGACGCCTCTTGAACGGCTTGAATCATACGGTTCTCACCTGTGCCTTTACCGATGCCCATTAGCGCGGTGCCCGCGTCTTGGAAGATGGTGCGCACATCGGCAAAGTCCACATTAATCTCGCCGGGGTAGTTGATGATATCCGAGACGCCTTGCACGCCGCTGCGCAGCACATCGTCTGCCATGCGGAACGCGTCGGTCATCGTGGTGGTTCGCTCGGATACATCGATGAGTCGATCGTTATGGACGACGATCATCGCGTCGACATGTTGGCGGAGGAGTTGTGCGCCCTCTTCGGCGACTTTCCAGCGTCGTGGACCTTCGAACTTGAAGGGTTTGGTGACGACGGCGATGGTGAGTGCGCCGAGTTCTTGGGCGATTTCGGCGATGATGGGCGCGGCGCCTGTGCCTGTGCCGCCGCCGAGTCCGGCGGTGATGAACACGAGGTCGGCGCCTTCCAGCACTTTACGGATTTCTTGTCGGCTCTCTTCGGCGGCGCTGCGTCCAGCTTCAGGGTTGCCCCCTGCCCCCAATCCGCGCGTGATTCCGATCCCGAGCTGCATCTTGATGGGCGCACGCGACTTATTGAGCACCTGCGCGTCGGTGTTCATGGCGATGAACTCGACGCCTTCCACGCCCACCTCAATCATACGGTTGACAGCGTTGCCGCCGCCGCCGCCGACGCCGACGACCTTCAACACGGCTTGCAGTTCCAACAGTTCGCTGTTTACGGTAGTATCCCGATGCGTTGCACGATCCCTTGCCATGACGATTCTCCTGAAACGCGGATGTGTCAGCGGTTGCGTTTGAACCAGCGTGAGACGGTTTGAACAATCTGTTGCCATAGTCGCGCGGGCGCAACGCCCGCGTAGGCGTCGGGGAGGTTTTCCGCGCCATACAGAGCAAGTCCGACAGCGGTCGCGAAGGCGGGCTGTTGCAGGGCTGCTGGCAGCGCCATCTCTGCGATTGAGGGCGCGCCGACACGCACGGGCAACGCCCCGAACACCTGCCGCCCCAGCTCGGCAGTGCATGGCAAACAAGAGCCGCCCCCAGTCAACACGACCCCTGCCGCCAAGCGGTCGTACAGGCCCGAACGCTCCAACTCCTCGCGGGCTAGCTCCAGTATCTCACGCATCCTCTCCTCGATCACTTCGGTGAACAGCCGTCGGGGTATCCGACGCTCTTCGTGGGTTCCCATTTCCCGATAGGATACCCGTTCGGTTTCGGGCACGCGCTCGGCAAGCGCGCTCCCGAATTCGTGTTTCAATCGTTCGGCTTCCTCAGGGTTCGCCAAGCGAAACATGATATAGATATCGCGGGTGACCTGACTGCCCCCCAGCGGCACGGCGCTTGAATAGAGCAGCCCGCCGCTGTGAAACACCGCCACATCGGTGGTGCCGCCCCCAATATCGATGAGCGCGACGCCAATCTCGCGCTCCTCTTGGGTAAGCGTCGCCAGCCCTGAGGCGTATGCCTCGAGCGCCATCGCCTGCACTTGAAGCCCCGCGCGCTCCACGCAGCGACGCAGGTTCTGCATAAAGGTCACACCGCCCGTAATCAGCGTCGCCTCCGCCTGCAAGTGCGACGCGCACATGCCAAGCGGGTTAAGGATACCCGACTGCCCGTCCAGAATATATTGTCGTACCAGTGAATGAAGCAGCTCGCGGTCGGGCGGCAGATGCACTTGGTGCAGGTAGTAGCGCAGGCGTTCGAGGTCTTCCACAGTCACCTCGTGGTCGGGGCGCGTGATGGTGATTTCGGCGCGGCGTTCCATCGATTCGATATGCTCGCCTGTGACGCCCACCACAGCGCCTGTGATGACTACATCGCCCATCGTCTGCGCGGCGTGAACGGCTTGCAGAATCGCCTGCACGGTCTGCTCCATATCGACCACCTGTCCTTGCTTCAAGCCGCGACAGGGCGCGACGCCGTAGCCGACGACCTGAAGCGCGCCCTGCGCCCCACGCTGCGCCGTGAAGCAGCAAACCTTCGTGGTGCCGATATCGAGCCCTGTGATAAGCGTCATCCTCGTTGCCTTCTGAGCGCCAGTTGGTTCAGATAATACCTACGGATTAAGGAGAGATTAAGAAACATTCGCCCGCCGAGCGTGACGACGGCGGCGAGAAACAGGTCGACTCCGATGCGGTCGCCGAGATATGCCAGCGCGGCGGCTAACAGGGCGTTCACGATGAAGCCAGAAACGAACACATCGGCGTGGAATCTGCCTTCCAGCGCTGCCCGCCAGCCGCCGAACGCGGTGTCCAGCCCGGCCAGCGCCGCCAACGAGAGGTACGCCGCCCACTCCTCAGGGAGCGGAATGTCCAGCAACAGTGAGGCGATGATGACGCCCAGCAACAACCCTACCGCACCGACCAAAATCACGGTTTCACCTCCTGTGGGGGCGCAGGCTGCGCATAGCGGAACTGTGTAGAGCCACTGTAAGCAGGAATGCGGATTTTATCTGACAACTTAATCTGCACCATCTTCGGGTCGACGCTTTTGAGGTCTGCCAGCACGCCGCCGGGCATCTCCAGCGCGCCTTTGAGCGTCTTCGGGTCGCCAATCGCCAAGACAGTGAACGGCGAAGCCATCTTCACATCGTTCACGAACACTACGGGACCTGTGCAGCGGATGCCTGTGGTCGCCACGACGCGCTGTCCGTTGACGCTAATTGCTTCCGCGCCCGCCTGACGCAGTTCGTTTACTACGCGCAATAGGTCGTAGTCGTGGATGGTATAGAGTTCGGGCAGGAGTTGCTCGATGGACTCGCCTGCGGGTTTGCGCGTGCTGTCGCGCAGGGTGAGTTCGATGCCTGGACCTTCCACATCCACTAGCCCGGCAATCATTTTTGCCTCTTGCAGGCTTTGATTGAGCAGTTGGGTTTGCTTCGCGCCACTGGTGAAGGCGTTTTCGAGTTCGTTGATACGCTGACGCAGCTGACGGATTTCCTCTTCTAAGGCGGCGTTCGATTGTTTCTCCTGCACATAGGCGCGTGCGAGTTCGGGCAGGCGTGCGCTGGGCAGCTCTGCCGTGCGGATGCGCGTCTGCTCCTTGAACGCCAGCCCCAGCAGCAACCCCACCACGAGCCAAATGCCGAAGAAGACCGCCATCTGATAGATTTTATTGTCGCTCATGGCACATCCTCCGCTGTGGCGAGGCGCGGCTTGATTACCTCTGCTCCAGGCGCGCTGATATCGATGTATTCGCACTGGCGCAACTGCTCCAACGGCATCTCCAAAATCAGGCTCAGCCGTTCGAGTTGTGTGTTCAGCGCGCGGGCGTCGCCGAAGCGCACTTGGAGCGAGAAGGGCGGCTCCGAACCGCGCTGGAAATTGCACTCCACTCGAATACCCTGCGTTTTAGAGACCTGCCCAAGAAGGCTCCGTACATCCGTCCGCTCAGTTAGCCTTTGTAAAATCGTGAACGCTCTGCGCATCTCGCCATTCAACATACACCCTCGCTGAGGGAGCGGGTAGCCCTGCCCCAGCCGTATCTGTCCACTCAGGGGTTTCGCGTCTCGATTCGGCGGCACAAAGAGAAATCCTGTCGGGTCGGCGAAGATTCGCGCGCCGTTTGCGCCCTCAATCAGCACTGCTGGGGTGCGCGGGGTGATTAGGAGGTGCGCTGTGCCTATGCCTGCGGCGCGCCAGCGCGTGTGGCGCGTCCAGTCCAGCGCGTTGAGGGCGTGCTCGATACGGCGCGGCGCGTCGGAGAGGGCAATCGGGGCGCGCAGATGGGTTCGTATGGCTTGCTCTACGGACGCTTGCGCCTCTGCAGGTACGCCTTGCACCACGAGGCGCGTGAGTTGCGTGCGTGGGGAGAACCAGAGGCTGAACGCGAGTGCGCTGAGCGTTGTCGCCCACGCGAGCGGCTCGGCGTTGCGCCACAGCCAAGCGAAAAGTTTTCGGACGCGACCCGACTTTCGGGGAGAGCGGCGTCGGGGGGTGGTAGGCGGCGCAGGCAGGGCGAACTTACCTGTCGGCTCTTGAATGGGCACTCGTGGCTTGGACAGTCTTATCGAAGCGCTGCGCGTCGGCGGGACGCCGACGCT